>NZ_CP011968.1:0-316130 GCF_001077535.1 Clostridioides difficile ATCC 9689 = DSM 1296 | reverse complement strand
TAATATTCTTGATAGTTTATATGTTGATGAATTTCAAAAAAATAAGCACTCTTATAAAAAGAGTACTTTTGGTATATATTCAAGCATTTATCTAATACAATTATAGCATGTATTATGTTTTAGTATGATAATTTTCGTTCGTTTTATTATTACAACTTCTACTATAGTTTTCATACTTTAACATCAACTAAATGAATTTAATTAAGATTACTAGTTAATCGTTTTTTGGTTCTTTCATATTCTGAAATCTAAAATTTTATTATTTGTTTATTGTTATTATTTAACACATGTTGGTATTTCAACGATTTATCTTATTGTTAATATTCTTATTGCTTCCAAAGTATATCTAATTATTTTTAAGATAATTTACTAATTTTTATTTTTTCAAACATACATTCGACAAAAAACAGTTTTTATATGGTATAATTATATTGTATAATACAAAAGGTTAATGAAAATAATTAATATTAAATGTACCAAAAAAAATAGTTTTTGATATAATGAATATTATAATAAATAATTATTTAAATAAAATATTATATAAGGATGTGATTTTATGGATTTCAAAATCAGAGAGCTAATTAATGATATAACCCAAGATATTATCCAAACATACAAAATCCAAATTCCAATAGTAAATATAAATCAAGTTGTTGATGCTTTAGGAGGCAAGGTAATAGAAGATAGTTCTTTAAGTGGATACTCTGATGGATTTATTAGAAAAGTTGATGATTCATTTGAAATAGTGGTATCTCCTTATCAACCAGATACCAGAAAGAATTTTACCATTGCTCATGAACTTGGACATTTATTTTTACACATGGGTTATGGCATTGATGATGAACTATGGAATAGTCAAGATGGAAATCAGTATTTTAGAAGTGGCAATACCAATAAGGAGTATCAATCCAATGAATTTGCAGCAGCCTTGTTGATGCCTAAACATGAATATAAAAGAATTATGGATGAAAACACAGTAGGTAATAAGGTCGACACTTCAAAAATTGCAGAATACTTTAATGTTTCCTCTTATGCAGCATCTAATAGAGGGAAATGGTTAGGATATTTACAATGGTAGATGATAAAGAATATAAAACTCAAAATGTAAATAATGTTCATAATTCAGCTAAAAACGAAAACGCTTTTAATCTTAAAAAGTATAAGGAAAAACTTCAAGAAAATATTAATACTGATATTTATGAAAAAGAAAAAGAACCTAATCATCCAGAAGTGATTTTGTTCTTTTCTTTTGATATAGCTAATTCATCATTATATAAAAATATAAATTATAGCGGATGGGCTAAGGTATTATCACATATAATTCGTAAGTTACAATATAGAGTTTATGAAAACCTTAAAGCACAACTTTGGAGAGTTCTTGGTGATGAGGTAATTTTCATTATCGTACTAAAAAATTATGATGAAATTTATAAATACATAGATATAATCTTTGATATTTTAACAAGCACTGCTAAAGATATAAAAAGTGGTAATATATTCTCTACACTAGAAGGATTTTCTGAATCTGAAAAATACTTAATGAAACTTCAAAATATTATTTCATTAAAAGGAGCGGCCTGGATTGCTATAGTATCAAGAAATCCTAATTTTAATGCTTTAGAAAATAATGAACAATATGAAAATATTTCTGCTATGTACGATTTATCCAATAATTATAAAATATTTGAGTTCTTAGGAAATGATATTGATGCTGGTTTCAGAATATCAAAGCAAACATGCCCAGAAAGACTTGTTCTTAGTTTTGAACTAGCTTATATATTATCAAGAAAAACTGATATTTTATCTAAATTACATATAATTACATATAAAAAATTAAAGGGTATCTGGAAAGATAAACTATACCCTATCATTTGGTATCATAATAAAGGAAAAAATAATGATATAGAATTTGATGATAGTTTTTCTTTTGATGAAATAGAAGAAAATGAATTGGTTCGAGAATATTTTTTTAATAAAAAAGGAGAAAGTAAATTACTAATTGATTCTTTTATGTTTAATTCTGTAGACAAGGCTTTGGATAAAATACTTATAGACAGAAACCTTAGTGATAAGATTGAAAAAATAGGTGACGTAATTTCTAAAACAAACCCCAGTTATGATAAAAATACAATAGATAAAGACTATATAAAAGTAGATTTAATGGAATTACACTGTGTTGCGGTTTGTTATAATAAATCAACTTCAAAAATATTAATTGCGAAAAGAAGTGATAATAGAAATAATAATGCGAGTAAATGGGAATTTGGTTGTGCTAAGGCAAGTCTAGAAACTTCAATTATAAATACTATTAAAGATGAATATGAAAAAGATTTTAATATAAACATTGAACCTATTACTGATTGCACAAGAAAAGATGATTGCCAACCTATACCTCTAGCAATTTATCAAGTTAAAAAAAGTGATGGTTTACACAAAGGCATTATAACTCTCGCAGAAATAATAAATGATTATGATATTTCTAAATTTGAACCCACATCAAAACATAATGAACTTGCATGGATAGGAGAGGATGAACTTGAAGATTTTAATGAAAACACAGTACCTGATTTTAAAGAAACTTTAAAACTAGCATTTAAAAAATTAAATGAAAATCAATTACAAGAATCTACAAATATGTAAATAGTATTCTTCTATGATTTGATTCTATCTTCATAGAGGAATACTAACCAAATAAAACATTTTCTAAATAGCATTAAAAACTACTACAAGTATATATATAAACAATATAATACCACCTAAAATAAAAGCTTCTACTGACTTTTTTACATTATACATTTTCTTATCACAGATTAAAGATAATTCTTTTATTTGAACAAGTGCATCATTAATCAAGTTTTCTTCGTCTTTAAATGCATTTTCAAATGCTTCTTTGTACTGTTCATTATTTAAAGATGCTATCTCTTTATAATAAAAAATAGATTTATATTCATTTTCTATTTTAGAATTCCTTGGCTTTAAAACCATAATCGAAAAATAAATTGAAATAACAAATATACATAATATAACAATGTAAAATAGCATCTCTAAACATCTGATATTACTTATACTTAAGTGATTCATTATTTTTTCCTTCCCTGAAAATAAAAAACCTATAATTGCACTATTTAATAATAGTAAAAAACTAGCTTTATTATCTGATTTTTCAATATAGTAATCAATTCTATTTACTATAAACTTCGCTATGTCTATTTTTTTATCCATGATTTTACTACCTCATTTCATTAAATTTTATATTGATTCAAAATTTTATTTTCTACTTATTATCATTGAATAAATTATTATTTGGAAATAATCTTATTGAAATAATAAAAATATGTGAAAGAAAGTAATAACTAACTATAATTACTACTTCCTAACTTAAACATTCTATCTCTTCCAATTAAAAGTAAGATATCGTCCTCTATAAGTTTCATATTCTCTTATAATATCCAATATTTCCTCCCTAGAAGTTGCAATTAAACTTCTATCAAATAGTTCAATCATTCTATTGCTATCATTATCAGAAACATTACAAGACTCTAATATCTCATTATTAAATATTGCAATAGCATACCCAGTACCTATTTTTATCTCATTTAATTCATGTAAATTATTTGCTGCTCTAAAGATATCAGCTTCAGCCAATCCACCTAAATCTTCGCTTCTATTAATCAAGTTATTAAGTTTAATACTAAAAGCTGCTCTTACAAATCTCTCATAAACCAATGCATCCATACATAAATCCTCCATTATCACAATAATATATTTACATTATATTACAATAATAGAGTTATCACAACAAACAACCACTTCTAGTTGATAACTTTTATCTATCTATTAATAAAATCCAATGCTTTATAAAGTGTATCAAATCTATCATTACCTTTTATCATAATAAATTTTTCTTTAGTAATAGAACTTATCTTTTCACATGCGCCACCTCCTACAACATATAAATTTTCCGTCTGACCTGGTACGTAATCTTTTATATCACAAACTAAAACTTTGCTTGGACTATAGCCCCAACTAAGCACATTCGCAAGTATCTTATCAACTTCTCCATCATAAACAATTGTATGTTTGTACATCTGTTTAACTCCCTCATTATTTATATTTTTATTTAATACACCTTCTACAATTAACTTAGCAATACCTTCATGACCTAGTTTCTTAGCTTTATCATAATCTTCTTTATTATCACAGAAGAAACTTTCAATTAATACTGCTGTAGGCTTTGAACTATTTAAGATATATAATCTTTTATCTAATTTAGCACCTCTATTTTTAAATACTGTACCTAGTTTATCACATATTCTAGTTGCATACTCTAAGCCTTTATTACTATAATATAGGACTTCTGAACCTTTACCTTGACCGTTACTTGCATTTAAATGTAACTCTATAAGTAAATCATATCCTCCACTATTAACTCTAGGTATTTTATAAGACTTTTCTTCATTCTTAGTTTTAAACTGCTTTTCTGGGCATATTATTACATCTACCTTATGCCCTTCTTTTCTAAATGTATCTGCTAATACTGGTGCAAGAGATTTGTTGTATTGATACTCGTTAATTACTCCATCAGCAGAAGTGCATGCTCCACTTTTTAAAATACTGTGTCCTACTGTAATACATATTTTCATTATTTATTACCTCCCTTAATATTTAATTCGTCTGTCATTGTATCTAGTAAATTGCCTATTTTCTCCTTTAATTTTTTGGGAACTGGTAATCCACATAAGTACATATTTTTTAATATACTTACACTTTCATACAAAATGAATAGAATAGAGAAAAATTCAGATATTCCAAGATGATTTAATCTCAAGAAATCAATCCAATCTTGTGGCAACATAAATAAAAAGTTAAACTTTGTAAGTATATCAACTACTGCTAGAAAAAATATACATGCTATCATTGCAACTTTTCTTATTCCTCCATTTATTCCAAAACTTGAATTAAACTGATGTGTTTTTATTGCTCTTAAGCAACCTAACAGTGTATCAAATGCTATTGCTAATATTACTAATTTTATAAATATATTTGTTGCTAAAAAAACTATTGTTAAATTCATATTTCCTCCTAATTTTTGTATTAAAAAGGACCTAGAATTATCTAAGTCCTTTAAATGTATTAATTTATTATTTTACCTTTAAATTGTTAACGAAATCTGCAGCTATAATAAAGTATGCTGCATCACATTTTGCTTCTCCCATAATCCCTGGATTAGAAATGTAACAACTTGTTGGGTTTTGTTCTAGCCCCTCTAGCTTTATATTTTCTACCATTATAAATATCTCCCCCATAGTAGGTATAATTAACATTAGAACTAGAATGCAAATTACAATTATTTTCTTCATTTTTTAATCTCCTTTTAATAGAATTTTTTTATTATAGATAAAAATAAAAAATATATAACTAAAAAAGGAAATTATTTTTAATTTATATAAAAAAAACCTATTTTGTTGGTTCTGCTCCTTCTACTACTCCACTTTCTCTAATTATATAATCCTCTACTGCTTTTCTATACTCTGTGTTAGTTACGTCATCTAATTCAAATTCTCGATTTTTTAGAGGGTTTAATCCTCCGTTTAATATCCTCTCTGCTAATATTCTTACTACAACATTATTTATATTCATTATAATAATCCTCCTACTTTTTCATTTTCATTTAATAAAACTTGATTTTCTAATTCTTGTATTCTCTTTTTTTCTTCACTTACATATACTGGTATTTCTTCCAAAATTGGTTGTTTTGTTTCTATATTTATGCCTATAATTCTATTTTTAATATAATCTATACTTCCATATGGAATATCAATATAATCTAATTCAGTTATTTTATTGTGTGGTAACACATCCCCACAGGACTCACCTGTTTCAAAAATTATTTTGCCTGTTTGGTCATATATTACTCTGTTTGGAACATTCATATTTTTTTCTCCTTCTTAAATAAATTTAATAGCATACCATTTATAAATATGTCTTTGAGTTGAGTCAAAGTTATAAGCTGGAATTTGAACACCAGTATTATTAAAATAAACATCCCCTTCGGAATTATTATAGAGCCAACCATTAGCATGAAAATTTTCATCACTGTTTTTTCTAATAAAAGCTGTAACGCTTGAAAAATCAACACCTCTTTGTGTAGCGACACCACGACAAGCAAAAAGGAAAAGTTTATAATTATTTTTATATTCAGTATCATAGTAATCAAAATCAGCAAAGAAAATGTTAGGCTTAAAATCTAAATTACTAATTTTAACCCAAGTACCAGGTTTAAAAGTTCTGTCGGTTAGATATGGATAAGCAATTTTAGCACTATCCGCAAAAGAAGTGACTGTTCCACTAGCAACTTTATATTTAGAGTTTAATTGCGATATAGTATTATTAGCTTGTGTTAACTGATTCATCAAATCCTGTAAACTAGCGTCTCCACTATCAAAAGACTGCTTTATTTTCTCTGATAACTCAACAAGTGTGTTATTCAAACTTGCTTCTATATTCTTTAATGCTAAAGTGTTTATAATACTTGTTTTACCAGTTTTAAACCCAGCATTTACCTCAATTAATTTTGTTGATATATCATTCAAATTCACATCTTCAGGCAGTGGCATTATATTCTTACTTATACTTAACACTTTTTCTGCTGTAGCATTATTACTGTCTGTAACGACTATTTTAAGTGTGTGTAGAGCATTATCTTCTAATGTATAGTTAATTGTTTTCTCTGTTGTTAAATCTGTTGTGATAGTTTCTTTTAATACATCATCTATAAAATATTCTATTTTAGTTAGTAATGTAGGGTCTGTGTGGTCTGCTTTAAATGTTGCTGTAGTTGAGTTGTATGAGGATATATTCAAAAATGGTAATGCTTGTAGTAATGTTATTTTAGCACGACCATCTGAATAATCACCTACGACAGTAGTATTTCCAGCGGTTGTCATGACTACATTATCAAAATAATATTCAGAAGTTGGTGTATATCCAGGTGGCTTATAACTATCTTTAGTTAGTACATAACCACTTCCACCGCCACTTCCATTACCAAATCCACTAGCAGGATAAGCACCACCAAACCAACCACCGCCACCACCAGATTGTGATGAAGGGTTTTCAGGAGTAGCACCTTTACCAAAAAAACCATCACAAGAACCATCTTTGTCTCTACCTCGCCCACCCTCAAATTGTGTACCACCATGAGCAGCAGCACCAGTAGAAGAAGTTCCAAGAGTCCCTTTCAAGCCACCACCATCACCACCATGTTGTTTATCATAAGTTCCACCGCCACCACCTGCAACAATTATACGAGATAGTAAACCTTGTTCATTATCCCAAGTACCACCAATAAGCCTAATATCGGTAGCACCACCACCACTTGCACCATTACCATATCCAGCACCATTGAAATTATAACCTTTTCTACCATCTATTCCAACATAAAGATATAAAGTAGTTTCTTTTTTTAATGTTATTTCACCACTACAATATCCACCATAACCATAATAAAAACCACTTTCGAAAGGAGTTCCTAATGCACCACCCCTAGCACCCCAACATTCAAATTTATATTTACCAGGTTTAAGTATAATTTCTTGTGCTGAACTTACAGCATCAAAATTCCATTCAGTTTGCATTTTCTCACTCTCCTTTAACAATAAGTTATCAATTCATTTACACTTGTTGCAATATCAGATAAATTTCCACTCAATTTTTCTTCTATATTAACCAATCTATCTTCGATTTTCTTAGACGAATAAGTAGTCATTTCAGATACTCTGTTATCATCTACAGTCGCATTTATAAAATGAGTTTCTGCATTTCCATTTATCACATAAACGTTTAATTCTGACCTTGTTTCACTTCTAACTTCTATAGAATTATCATCTATAATTTTAAAGTTTGTAACTACATTTTCTTTTGTAGTAGCATCTATAATATTTACAACTATTCTCTGTGTTAATAAACTATGTGTTACAGTTGCTTTGAATCCATTTTCTGCATCCTCAACCCAATCGTCAATTGTTATTGTTTGAGTAGATGCCACATTAGAACCACCTGCGATTAATTGGTCAATTTTAATATTTTGTTTCTCATTTTCTGTGTCAATTCTAGTGTTTAACTCTGTTTTAGCAGTTTCTAAATTATTTGTTAATTCTGTTTTAGTTGTATCTATTTTAGTATTAACAGTACCTATTTTAGTTTCTAAGTCTTGTATATCTTTGAGTGTTGCAAAGATTATTGTTGGGTCAATTTTAAGTTCTATATTATTTACATTAGATACAATAAGCACAGTTTTAACCTTCATGTCTACCACTGCACCTTGTTCTATAGAAGGTTTATAACACTCTTTGTATTTAGAAATGGCAATTAAATTATTTTCATCATCTAAATATCCTATTTCTCTTATCATAAATCCGCCTACACTTGATGGTATTAAACTCTCTAATATTATACAATTTGGTGCAGTTTCATCTGTAGTTGTATTTCCAATATTGCCTTCCCATACCACGTTTTTGAGAGCTGTCTGACTCTCAGTTGGAGTATATTCACTCCCTCCTCCATCACCAAGTTGAATTTTTACAAATCCCACTTTATTACCTGTGACACTTGCATTTGCTATCTTTGCTTTTCCTACATCTGTAATTATAGTGTAATAACTTTTATCTATAGCCAATATATCACCTCCTAAAATATTGTTATCTCTTGGTATCCAACTCCATTGCCAGTTAATACATCAATTTCTCCATAAGTTTCTATATCTGGTGGACTCCAAGGGTATATAGTTATTTCTTGACCCATTAGGGTTGTTATACCAAAATTCATATAATTGTCTTTGCTTATAAGCACTCTAGTGTAATCTAAAGTCATATTACATGGCTTAATATTACTTACAAAAGAATGAACTTCCTCAAACCAATCTTGATTTCTAGCATCACTTTCAAGATGTATATTATAAGTAGCATTATTAATAGTTAACTCATAATTACCTTCTCCAACTATACTATCTAGCCAATTCCTTAAAAATCTCTCTGAGTAAGGTAATTTACTTATATATTTACTAAAAATCCTAAACCTTCTATCTTCTAAACTCTCATTACTTTTAGGAGTTATAGACATTATCTTTTCCCATCTTTTTATACCACTTATAGTTAGGTCCTCTAAAAACTGGTCATTTGATAGGTCCTTTAATTTATCATGTAATATTTTTATTTCTTTATTTCCTACATTAAATACTTTTATATATTCTTCTTTATCTTGTAGAATTTGTGGTAAGTAATTTATTAGATTAATCTCTTTATCCAACTACCTCACCTCTCACTACTATACTGTTACTATTTATTGTTAGATTAGATTTAACCTCATTTATCATTGTATTTGCAATGTCTAATACTCCATCAATACTAAGTAATCTAGTTTCAATTTGAGATATACGGACTATTAAGTTTTCTTCATCTTCCCAACTCATGTTAAGTTCATTTAAATAGTCGTCTATTGCTTCTTCTGCAATTGATTTTATATTCTCCCAAGTGTAGCCATTTTTGTATGTTATCTCTGCTGATATATTTATAGTTGTACTTACAACACCTGTAACAGTAACTTTATGCCCTATTGGTGCTAATCCTAAGCCTTGTCCTTGATGTCCAATTGGGTCAATTTCTTCTTGCACTAAATTAACTAAATCCTCTGATGGTACTTTGAAATTAGAGTTAATTATTACTAACTTAACAGTTCCTCCACCGTCCCACACAGGATAAACCTTAACTCCTCCAACATCTTGTATTTTGTTAACTTCATCTTTATAATTTTGCATATTTCCACCAAAGCTCTGTGAATTTAGGCTATCATAATATCTTTGTCTTAAACTATCCTCACTCTCTTCATCCTCTCCATTTATCAAGATTTCAGTTAGTTCAGCAGTTTCAAGACCATCTATATATTCAATAGGTATTAGTTTTCCTAACTCAAATATAGGTCCAGCAGTTTCACATTTCATTTTATATGTTTTTTCAGATATTCTCTCAATTGCAATATAATTGTATTCTCCTAGATTAAACCTAGAATCAAGTGGAATATCTATATTAAACACTCCTTTTGCAATGGTATTAGTTGCAGATAGTGGTGTAATTCCTCGTTCTTTACATCTTTTCTCCAAGTAATAATAACTAGCAGTATCTACGAATGTTTGGTCTAGTAATTCATCCATAGCAATGTATGTTTCTGTAAGTTCTATAGCAACAGGAGCAAGAGCATTATATATTATAGAACCTTCCCTTTTATCAAAAGTATCTGGTACACTATCTAACATTCTTTTAATTATATTTTCAAATGTCATTAACTCAAACAATTATACACTCACCACCTTCTCTGCTTTTATATTTCCATATTTACTGTGAACTGTGAACTTACAATGTACTTTTCCTTTTACATTTTGAAATTCAAAATTATCTACATTTTCAACCCTATCATCTTGAATTAGTGCTTCTTTGATTCGTCTTTCAAGTTCGGGGATTACAAAGGATATAGGTTCTCCAATAAGGTCGTTCAACTCGACTCCATAATTCCAAGAATAAATGAGGTGCTCATACCTTTCAGTATTTAAAATTAAAAAGATGGTCTGTTTTAATGCTTCAACATCATCACAAATACCATCTATCTTAGATTTTTCTATATTTAATTTAAAGGTCTTACTTGGTTCTTGCCTTACATCAAAATTAATTATTGATACATCTTCAATGTCATAATCCAAATTATCGCTTGGTAACACCTCATCACATCCTATCTAAAATCAAATATTGCTGTCCTCCTTGCATCCTAATTAAGACTAATTTATCCCCTATTTTTTTATCTGTATATCTTTTAAAAGTCTCTGTTTGTATTAGAAAAAATTCTTCAAAAGATGCTTTTTGTTCTATCTTAACTATCAAAGGATTAACACTTTCTATAGTTCCAAATGCAATTTGCATTGGATTGCTTGTTTCTACTGCATCCATTGCAGCCTTCTTAATTATTTGCAATAATTCTTGTGACACTTTATCACCTCACTTAAAAGAATCTTCTAGCTCTTGCAAAATCATGCTTTTTCTTTTGTCTACCACTTAAACTACTTATTTTTACTACGTCACCAGTTTGTGGAGCATGAATATATTGGTCATTTCCTATATATAGTCCAACATGATGTACATTTCCTTTTCCTTTGTTGTATGCAAAGAATACTAAATCACCAGCTTTTACATCATTTATGTTACATAATAGTTTTCCTCTACTATCTTTTGATTGGTCTGCTGAAACTCTTTTGAGATTTATTCCTGCACCTCTTTTAAATGCCCACACCATAAGACCACTACAGTCAAAACTCTTTGGACCATTACCACCCCATTTGTAAGGCTTGCCAAGTTGATTTTTTGCTTCTTGAATAACTTTACTTACTTTATTATTATTGTTTGTTGATGTATTAGAATTATTGTTTTGAACTTGATAAGTTAAATCTTTTAAATTCTTTTCTGCTTCTTCATTACTTCCAACTCCTGTGCCTGCACTATTAGAATTATAAGTACTTCCTGTTATTTGCTTATAAAATGCACCTACACATTTTACCCATTCTTTGTCTGAACTAGAAGAATATTTATTTCTGATGCTTTCTAAAGTTTTTCGTCCTATATGGATATAGTTTCTTGATAAATTACTTATACCTCTTTTTATTCCTTCGTCTACACTAGAAAAACTCATGTAATCTCCATTTTTTTTCATTCCAAAGAAATTATTTTTAGTATTTGCAATATTTGAAGTCCCTCTAGCTGATTCGTGCATAGATATAGCAGCCATGAGTGCTGGATTAACTTTATAAGCATTTGAATATTTAACAAATATATTTCCTGTATTTGATAATTTACCTTTAAGTAGTTTATTAATCTTATTAGCCATATCAGTATCTTCTTTACTTGTAGTACTTTGTGCAGGACCATTTTGTTTCTCATTTTTATTATTAGTATTTCCACTACTATAACTTGATGAAGAATAAGAAGCAAATTCGTCTCCATCAACCAAAGTTAGGTCCATAAAATGACTGTTATTTTCAAATGTATGTTTTACTTTCTCAACTAACATATAATTTTGTAAATCAATATCTCCTAACGACAAAAAAACAGGTACTAAACAACCTGCTCTTACTCTAATATCTCCTAACACATTTTTTAAACTTAATGACTTAGTTTTCTTATTATATAGTTTTAGAAGTATATCACACTTTTGCTTTATTTCTGCTTCACTCATGTTTTTATCTACTGTATCAAACATTTGAAGTATTCCCCAACTCCTCATATGTGTAGAGTCTTGTGCAATATATACATCTCTTTTCCCTGTTTCTTCATTATCTCTCACAAGTTTAATCTTTGTGTAAGTATCACTATCTATTGATGAATTATAGTCAAAATCCTCAATTACATCATTGTTCATGACAGTATCCAGTTTCATAGAAGCAACATTCTTTAATGTTAATCTTCCAAAATCATCATAGAGTACATACATTTCCTTTTTCTCTCTTAGAGTATCATCTAGTGCAGTTAAGACCATATCAAAGAGTGTTTTATTTTCTTCAACTCTCGATATTTTATATTTTGTATCTTCTATGACATTGTATTTTAAATTAAAATCTTTAGCTAACATCTTTACAAGTTCAGATGCAGTTTGATTATTATATACATAAGTATCTTTATTCTTAAAATATCTCAACTGGTCGTAAGCAACAATTTTTATGTGATTTTCTTTATCTCTTTTCTTTTGAAATATATATCCATAAAATATGCCTACACCTTTGTAATATAATCTTACTGAGTTACCTTCGCAAAACTCTAATATATCATCCATGACTATTGTAAATTCTAACTTTGAAGGTGTTCCTCGCCTTTCAATTTCCCATGTGATACCATCCAAAACTACAGGTTCGTAGAAATCTTCCCAATGTGCTATGACTAATCTTACATCCCTATCATTTGCTAACACTAATTCATCAACCAAGTTTTAACACCTGCCCTTTATAAATGGTGTATTTACTTAAATTCTTCCCCTTATTTGCCTTATCCATCATAGATTTATTTAATTCGTATACTTTCTTATATAATGAACCATTACCAAGTTGTTTCTGACAAATTGACCAAAGGCTATCCCCTGCTTTTACTGTATATGTTTTAGTGTTTGTGGCATTGACTGAATCAACTCGTTTTGGCTCTATCTTTACATTAGGTCTACCAGTCTCATTTTTAGGAGGGGCAATAACTAACTTTTTAGTTGAGTAATCTCTATATTGCTTTAATTTTATTGCAACTTTTGTATCTGAGCCATTATCTGCATCTTCTGAAATAGCATACTCTTCAAGAGATACTTTTATATTAGTGTTAAATAGTACTTTATTACCTAATTCCCTCGATACAATAAATTGAAATGGCTTACAATCAGTTTTTAGTAATTCTAGCTTACTTAAAAAGAATTGAACATCCCTAAAAGTTCCACGATAAAAAGGTAATTTATTATGTGTAAACTCTGCTTCAAAACTTATTTCAGATAGCCCTTCTTTTTTTAATATGTTTACTTCTCCAGTATTTATCAAATCAACTGTCTTATTTTTATTTGTAACTTTAATCTCTAACTTTGGTGGAGGTATTGGTAATTGTACTCCATCTAAATAAAAATCATAAGCCACGATTACACCTCCTCTCTAAACTATTCCCTCAGCAGATACAACCATAGCATCATTCAGTTTTTCTGTTAGTACATTAACTATACCATCCACATCTGCATCTTTACTTATGTTATTAGTGTTGTTCATGTCAATTTTTATATTTACCCCTGTGAATCGGTTTATTGTTTCTTGCTCTGCAATGTCTCTAAGATATTTTAAGTCCTCTTGACTTTTATCCATAGTCTTTGCCATTTTTGCAGTATTGCCTGCTGTGTCCTTTGCTCCTTTTGCTGCGTCACTCAAAGGTGAATTTAATCCAGCTGAACCCAATCCATCACCAAGTCCGTATTTTTTATCCCAAAGGTCATCTAGACCTAAATCTTTTTTTGCTTTTTCGGCTATCTTGCTAATGTCAAAAGTATCTTTAAATTTATCAGTTATAGCATTTTGCCATTTAGTTCCAAGTGCATTTCCTTTTTGAAATGCTGCTCCAATATCTTTGTATCCCATTCGCTCCAATTTTACTTTCTCTGGTGCGTCTCCTACCCATCTGTTTAAGCTATCAATCTGTTGTTTGATGTAACTATTATCTGCCTTAACTGGCGTAAACGTTGCCTCTCCTACTTTACCAATATTTATCCCTGGTATTTTATTTATTAGGTCAATTAATTTGTTTACACCTCTTATTGCTATGTTCACCCCGTCTATGAAAGCTTTCCCAAGTGCATTACCCGCACTATTTACAGAGTCATTTAATGATGCCATTTTTTCGATTATAAAGATTACACCTTTTGCAATAGCTTGTTTCATAAAATATACACACTGATTCCAACCATTAGCAATTGCTTCATTTACAGTTATACATCCATTTAGAAGTCCAATCATTACGTTTTGTATTGCTGCTACTGCTGCAAATACTGCACCTACTATTATCCCTAGTACAGTCAAAGAAGTCCCTGCAAAATGATTTATCGCTGCTATTACCATAAAAATCACAGCTATTACTGCTATAAATCCAAGCACTATCCATGTAAGCGGACAAGCATACAATGCTGCATTTAAACCATATTGTGCTGCTACTTGCATCCATGTAGCTCCTGTAGCTAACTCGTGCATAATTACTGTTTGAGTCATTTGAAAATTAAACCAACCAGCTGATAAAGATGCTACTTTATTTGCTACAGCAAGTGCTATAGCTGCTATTGTATATATACCAATCGCTATTGTAACTCCATATATAATTGGAGCAATAATTGACCAATTCTGTGCAAATACATTAGCAACACTTAGTGCTTGTGTTATTATCCACCCCAATCCTTGCGTAATTAAACTAGTTCCAACAATCATCACATTAAAAAAATTCTGAAAAACTGGACTGCTCAATAAATCAATAAATCCATTAAAAACGCTATATCCAACAGCTCCCAAGACATACAAAGAATCAGTTACATTTACAATAAAGGTTCGGAACCCTCCACTTGATACTGTATCCTCAATCTTTTTTTGTATAGCTCCAAAAATCATTACTGCATTATTCTTTACACTAGTGAAAATTTGACCAAGTGTATAAGGCATCTGTTCAAATTGCTTATTTGTTTCAGCTGATGCAGCAAGCAAGGAATTTTTCACAATATCAGCAGTCAACATTCCTTCACTTGCCATACCTCGAATTTTTCCTATGTCGACATCGAGATAATCCGCAATACTTTTGATGATGTTAGGTGCTGACTCAAATACAGCATTTAGTTCCTCACCTCTTAATACACCAGAACCCAACCCTTGGGTTAGTTGTAACAATGCTGAGTTCATTTCTTCAGTACTTGCTCCAGCAATTACGAACTTTTTATTTAGTTGCTCTGCAAAACCTACAATTTCTTTTGTACTGCTAAACGCCTTACCTGCGTTCATGCCTATTCGTGAAACTATTTTTGCAGTATCTAAGTAAGATGCACGAGACCTTTCAGCAGATTGGAAAATCATTTTATTAAGCCCACTATCTGATTGTTGACCATCATTTATCATACTAAGTCTCGCGTTAGTACTTGTCATCTGGTCGCTTAAATTTCCTAGACCTCCTAACGTTCTTATACCTAAGTAGGTTGCTGCTAGCTTCTTTGCACTTCCAACTAATCTATCTGTAGAACTTGTACCCTTATTTATATCCTCATTAAGTCTTCGCTGTTGCCCATCAGCTTCTCTTATTTGTTGTTCTAATCTATCAAACCCAGCTTCTGCACGTGCTAGTTCTTCTCTAGCTGTTCTAATACTATTAACATCTATAGCATTGCTAGATGTTCTTTGTAATTGCTCGAATGAACTTAATACAATATTCATAGCATTAGTCATGTGTCTAAAAGCAGGTGTCATTCCGTCGAAAATTCGGATAGATGTTTGTATAGTTGCCATTTTTAACCTCCTTTCTTTTTTAACATAATATAAGCACTTACTTATTTTTAAGTAAGTGCTTATATATTATAAATTTAGCAATTCTTTTTTCTTAGTATTAAATTCTTCTTCTGTTATTGCCCCTAAGTCTAACAATTCTTTTAATCCCTTTACTTGTTGTATTGCATCATTAGAATTATTTTGTATATTAACAGCTTCATTATCCTTTACAATTATTGCTAAAACAGATAATATTTCTTGTGCAGAAGAATATGCCATTTTGTAAATTGAAGAATTACTTTTAGTTCTTAATTGTATCAGATTTACATAAACATTAGGATTACTTAAATTATTTAATGTTATTTTTATCTTAAGACTATCTATGAAAGCTTTTGTTGTTCTTTTAGCTGTTACGCCTCCAACAACAGCACCTACTCCTCCAAATAAAGCTCCCCCTGCTAAAGCTCTTCCTATCCCTCCTTTAGTCACAGTTTCGCCATTTTCTAGAAGTTCATATTCTATAACATCACTGTAATTATAAACACTTAAATTCACTTTTTCTCTATTAAACCCATTTAAAACAATAAATTTCTTATTATTATCATCAAATTCCATAAATTTTAATATTTTTTTTGTAGGATTAAAATTTTTAAGCTCTTTTTCTTTATCATCTTTTGATTCAATAGCCTTCTCTACCTCTAATTTAGTTGGTAACCCACGATATAAAGTATTTCCTGGAGTAAAGGTGGCAACTGCATATTTCTTAAAACACTCTTTACACAACCATCCATCAGCTATTTTTTGTTTTCCTTTTTCTCCACAAATACAACAATTATCTTTACTTCCGAATAATCCCATAATATTACCCCCTACGCAATTTTATAAGATTATTATACTATATCAGTAAAATTTTTACATCATAATCACCTCCTTTCAATAAAAAAACACCTACTATTCAAGTAAGTGTTTTTTATTTAATATATTATTTAATTATTATTTTTCTCTTGTTGTTTCTCATAAAGTTCATCTATTATATTTAATAATTCATAAAACTTCTTTGGATTTATTTCTTCTAATTGTTCTAGCATAATAGCAGTTTTCATGAATCTATCTATATCATTTGAACCACATATATCAAGTAAATTCTCACACATTGTATTAACCCCCCAAAATAAACTAAAATATATTATTTAATACAACTGATAAATTTACTCAATTTTATAAACCACATGATAATTCTTCTTCTCACCTGCAATCTTAGTAGGTCTATTATTTTCCTCTATCCAATTTCTAACCTTATCTATTACACTCTTTGTATATTTATTTACAGTACCAGTCCAAGAACCATTAGTTTCCCAAACGCCTTTGACTTCGTTTTCTTCTAAATCAATCTTTTTAATAATTTCACAAACAGCCAACTGTGCTGGTTTATTACTCTTAGAATATATTTTCAGTTTAGATGCTATTTGTTTTGTGTCAAAGAAAGATTCCTCTTCTTCAATTTCTATAGGTAAATCAATGCCTGCCTTTTTATATAATGTTTTAGCTGTTAATAGTTTGGATTTATTGTCAAATCCTGCACCATCTAGCAATTCTTTTAACATAGATGTGCTGTTATAGGCTAATTGTAACTTTTCAATCTCACTTGCTTTTTCTCTTAGTTTTTCGGGATTAGCATTGTTAGTTATGTATGCACCAGTTTGTCTTATTGATGGTAGTACATCTACTGCTAACCATGTTTGAAATTTTACTGCTATTTCATTTTTAGCTTTCATACCTAAAAGATAAAATAATGATTCAGGTATATACTCATCTTTCCCCAACAAGTTGAGGAAACCAAATTCTTTACAGTATTTATTAATAGTTTCCCATCTAATTGATACATATTGCTTACCATTTTTATTCTGTGTCTGACACCATCCAAACCCTACAGCTGTATCCTCTGCATTAATTCCTATACTTCCATCTTCATATTTAATAGTTCTTATTTTTATTCCTAATTCATTATTTTCAAAATTCATCAGTTCATTATTCATACAAAAATCACCCTTTCGATTTATTATCTTGAAAGAGTTATCTTTACATGATAGAATATTTCATATAGAGATAACTCTAGGTTAAGTAGTCCAGTATGCTTTGGTCGGCGTTGGGCTACTTTTTTACTTATCTTCCTCCAAAAGTAAGTCTACTCCTTTTCTTATTGCTTCTGTTCTAGTAAGATTTTCTTTCTCACAATAATCTAATAATTTTTTATGAGTATTTTCATCAAATCTTACTTTGACATCAATATTTTTAGGATTATCAACTTTTGGTCTTCCCATTTTAGAACTCATTGTTTCACCTCACTTTTTGTGTTCCATAATATAATTATATTATTTGTGTTCCAAAAAGTCAATAACTTATCCCAATTTTTTCTAATTATTTTACTCAACCGACCAATTTTGAGCAAAACAAAAGCACCTACTATTTAAGTAAGTGCTTTCTTTTTTCTATTTAATTTTGAATCCACATAGTTAATATAAAACAATTATCCATACCTTTAAAAATTATCTTGCTTCCATTATTTACATACCACTTAGTTAATATAAAACATTCAAGAAGTAACTGTAATTGTTCATCTGTAAAATAATTTACATTCCATATAGTTAATCTAAAACGATAGACAAAGCTAGTGCAGACGCTAAAGTACAATCATTTACATTCCATATAGTTAATCTAAAACCTTTCATAACTGATGTTAAAGACTCATTATATGTACTATTTACATTCCATATAGTTAATCTAAAACAGAAAGATTAAAAAATAGAATGATACTTCTTACAACATTTACATTCCATATAGTTAATCTAAAACGAATAACAATAAGAATAACAACAACAATAAAAAGGTTAATTTACATTCCATATAGTTAATCTAAAACCCCAAAATAAACTTGGCATTTCCAATACCTACACATACGCATCTCTCTCAAATTTGCAGTGAACCATGAGTAGTGCAATTGATAACATTTATCACACACCCTCAATACCTTGTATTCCAATTGTTAAACTTCAATTTATCGCAAATATTGCTCACTGCAAAATCTCTACATTTTTATTATATCATAAAAATATTATTTTTGAATATCTGTACCAATTTGTGGTATAATAAAAGCAAGGAAATAATTTACTTTATACAAGAGTAGCTATTTCCATCAAAATTGATTTAAAGAATTATTTTTTTAAATCACCCTTATTGGCGTCTGGGTGATTTTTTATTTTGTCATAAATATAAGCTGATATAACACCAGCTAGTATGCTTAATAAAAAACCTATCATATAATTTCACCTCCTTCCTTATTTGGAATTTGGCGTTTAATATGAAAATAATCACCCTTCGCACTTTCGATTATTATCCTTGCTACAATTATTATAACATATAATTATTACATATTTTTCCATTTTTTTTATATAAACAATGAAATTCAAGTAAATAAATACCTACTTATTTATATATATTTTATAAATTAATTGCTTTATAATCAAGTTTTCAATTTTTTAATAAAAATTTTTATTTTTTATTTTATATAAACAATATTTTTTCTAATTTGTGGTATAATAAAAGCAAGAAGAACTACAATCTATTTTGCGGTAGAGTGAAGTTCATAATTAAATGAATCTATTTGAACTTATGGAACTTGATTTTAAAATCAAATTCCCAGCCACTTTTACTCTTGCCACGAGTTGAGTGGCTTTTTACTTTTAGAAATACTTTACAAATTAAGCAAAATATTAAACTAGCAATAACGCCAGCTATTACATTAAGTAAAAAGTTATTCATACTTCCCACCTCCTTTCATTAGGAAGTAGGTTTTATCCCAGTATGAACTCCACTCTATAAATTGTAGATTACATCTTCTTGCTAAAAATATTATAACATATAATTATTACATATTTTACCTATTCTATATTTATTTTTTTATTTTGCTATCTTCTTCGTCCCCTCTTTCTCTCTCTTTCAGCTTCTTTCATTGCTTCCTCTTCATCTTCTATCTTTATAAGTATTGAGGCGGCTGCTAATGCTCTCTCATTAACTTCTAAATTCATATATTCACTAGGTTTCCACTTTAATTTTTGGATACAATAATGAGTGATGCTAGCATCAAAATCACCGCCCCTAATTAGTTTTTTGCTTCTTCTACTTTATCTTCAAATGTTGTATCAAATCCATTAACTTCGTTAACTTTTACTGTATAATTTACATACTCACCTGCTGTAAGCATTGTTTTTAATAACTGAGCTTCTCCCATCACTCCATAACTATTTTGGAGTTCGGCATCCTTTAAATCTGGAAATACTGTAGATGCTACACATAACTCTGCTACATAACTATTGTAGTCAATTTCATTTGTGAATTGACCTGTTGGCTTCCCATTATTGCCAATCACTTTCACTCTTTTGGTACAGTTTCTTCTTAATACTTCATCTTCCTCAGAAGATAAAACTCTTAATTCCCATTCAACTGGCTTTCCTCCTTCGTCTAAAAATCTATCGCTTGCCACATACATTACATTCTCATTTTTTATTGCATTTTGACTTAAAAAAGCACTTAAATTACTCATTTCTTAATTCTCCTTTTATTTTAATTTTTACATAAAAAACACACATCTATAATTTATAAATGTGTATTCTATATCATACCTAATAAAATTTTAAATTCTTCTGGCATATCCCAATCATCAAAAGTAAAATCTATATCCTCATCTAAATATTCACTATCTGCATCAAATTTAGCTAATGTAACCTCATCCATATTGCAATCTTTTAATATAATAGTTTGACGACCTACTGAACTTGTTGGGTCTTCATTAGTAATTTGCATATCGAAATATATATCTTCTCCAGTTTCCTTATATCTAAGCATAAGTTTTCTAAAGATAGAAGTATTATAATGAACAGTTGCACTTCCTGTGCCTTCCCATCCAGTAGTTTTGTTTCCTTTTCCTGTTTGCCCTAAAATTGGTATCTTACTTTTATTCTTCTTAAATTTAGCCTCTACCTTGATACACTGCATAAGAAGGTATCTTTTACCTTCAATGGTAACATAGCATTCTGCCAAAGATGCACTTATTGCATCTTTTGACTTCATAGTAATATTTTTAGCCATTCTAATATTCTCCTTCCTAATTAACTAACTGAAACAGTCATATAAAGCTTACTCATAGCATTTATAACCTTAACCGCATCACTCACTATAACTGTTTTCTTGTCATTTCCAAGCTCCACACTAACATCATCAGTTTTAAAATCTTCTATTGCCCTTATATTCTCTAATTCTTTATGGTGTTTAACAACATCATTCCAGAAACTTATTCTTCCTGCCTTATCATTCGGAACTTTACCTAAATACTTTTCATTAAATAAAGTTGCAATATCATTAGCAATTTGGTCAAGTACTCTAACACTTTGGTTACTTGAAAAATCGTCATTTTTATCATCTGTAAATGATACAAAAGTATTTATGTCCTCTAACACATGAACTTCATCACCAACTTTATGAAATATAAATTTACCACTCTTTAGTGCTTCTTCAAGTTGTATTTGTGTGTAATTTACATCAACATCAAACTCACCATCATACTTTTTATTAGTATTAGATTTATTTATATCGCATCCTGCTATAGCTCCAGTAGTCCAATAAACTAAACTAGATTCTAATAACCCAGTATCTTTAACTTTATTTTCTACAGATACTACACCTTCGTAATCTGCATCATTCTTTTTATATAGTACAGTTTGAAACTTAGCTCCTACTTTATCTCTCATTCTTTTAGTAAACTCTACAAATAAACTTTTAATTTCTGCTGTTGTAGCCAAACTGCCTAGTGCATTAAATGAGTAGCTTTCTATTTTATCCAAGAAAGCTTGATACTCTGCTCCTGTGACTGATTCGCCATTAGTTCCACCAGTAAATACAAGCCCTGCACTTGCTTCTAGTGTTGTATCCTTCTTCCAAGTAATATAGTCATTGTCCTGTAAGTCTGTAATAACTTTTGCTATTTGGGTATCTACTTTCTTATTATCCAAAAGTGTTACAACATCAAACTTAGTGTTATCATCAATGTTTGTTGTAACTATAACTTTTAAATCATTACCTCTAGTACCTGAGTACTTAGCTGTAGCAATACTGCAACTAGCTTTAACACCTTTATTCAATTTATAAAAATATCCCAACCTTATATTTTTGAATAAATCTCTCAAACCTTTCAGCTTCTCATGAGTATAATCATATCCAAAATACTTAGTTGAATACTTCTCAAAATCATCACTGGTTACTGTGAAAATTTCTTCATCTATGCCCCAATCTAACTCTAAAGGCATTGCAACAATACCTCTATCCGATAATGAACTGGTTGCCCTTGTAGCACTTACAAAATTTATATATGCACCAGGTAGGACCTTATTTTGTGTTACAAATGTTCCTCCACCTAAAGCCATCTAACTCACTCCTTTCATAAAATTATTTATTATTTCCTCTACTTCTGAGAAGGAATATAACTCATTTTCTTTTAAAATTGCATTTAATAAGTCTTTTCTATTTACATACTTCTTAGAATTAACTATTTGCTCCTTAGTAAACTTGTAGTCATCTTCTTTGCTTAATGTTTTATTCAAAATTATCACCTCTCTTCAAACCACCAAATAATTCAACATCATTCATTTTTTCTGTATCATTACTTTTTATAGTGAAGTAGTTATAATCAACGAAGAAATGAAGAACATTATCTATAATTTCAAAATTCATATTTGTGCCTCTAACTAAATCTCCATCAATTTCTATATACTCTAATTCCTCAAGTAGCATCTCAGCTACCTCATTTATTTCAAAACTCTTATCTTTTGAACGAGGAAAATAATGTACATCAAAAGAGTTCTTTTTTAATGTCCTGCCACTTGGATATGATACTTTGCTTGGATTTAAAGGAACAATAAAAAAACAAGGTTCATTTATACCTTGCTCCACATCTTCACTATAAATTGTATATTCATTTCCAAATGATTTATCTAATTTAATAGATATTCCATCAATTATATTATTAAGCATCAAATACTCCTTTCAACAAGATTAATAACTTTCTCTCTATAATCTTATCAACTTGACTTTGTAGTTCCATCTCTGAAATTGTTAAGAAATGTTGTCCTTTAACCCATCCCTTACCATCTTTAGTTCTATGCCCGAAATTTACATAACTTGCATATTCAGTCGGATTAACAACTTCTATAATATAATTATTTCCTTGTTTATACACAGGAAGCGACCTAGCATAAGCCACTCCATTCCATCCTTGTCGTAAGAATCCTGTATCAACTGGTGTTCTTCTAATTACTTTCCCAAGTAATCGTGCTGCTAATTCTCTTGCTGCATCCTTGCAAAACTTATCTAAATCAATCTTTGTAAGCTTCTCCATCTTTTTACAAACTCTTTTAAACTCTCTAAAATCAACACTGCCCCATCTAGCCATTATGCTTTATCCTTAAATAACTCAAGTATTATTTCTTGATGATTTGGATATATAGCTGATTCTCCACTTCTTACATACTCTCTTGTTATGTTATTTTGAGTAGTTATAATAAGCTTTGAACCTGCTTTAACGCTTATGTTTGGAGATATAAAGAGTTTGATGGTTTGTGCAAGTTTAGCTACTTTTCCTTCTTCTGTAGAATTAATGTTTTTATATGAAAGCTTACAAGGTTGATTTTCTAATACAATCACTTCTTTATTGTTAGTTCGTTTTGTCACAGGGTCTTTGACTGGCTGATACTCAATTATAGTACATTTATCTCTGTATAACATTTCTATTGCTTTTCTAGTCTTATCCATCATTATTTCCACCTAATTTTTCTGTATCTGTTTAATTGTGACTTATAATCTTTGAGTAACGATTCCTTAAATTCACTAGCTGAACTTCTGTATGAAACTGATGTATCACCTTCTGATATAGAAGAAATAGAACCTAGTGCAATATCTTCACTTCCTAGATTCTCATTTTTATACATATCTATAGCCATCCTTAAAACAGTACTATTTAGCCCTTCGGGAATAACAGATACATTACAATAATTTTTAACTATTTCCTCCACATCTTCTAATATAAACTCTAATATCATCTCTTTTGAATAATCTTCCTTACTGATTCCTAAAAGTTTTTTTAGTCTTTCAACTTCCATATCAACACCTCTAATTTATTGTACCCATAAACACTTGGTCAGCATAAGGAAAACTAGGTAATGCTGTTGCAACTGCTTTTATCCACTTAGCAACTGGGTCAGCAGTAGAGTATTGTTCTACAATTATATTTCCAACTGAACTAATATCTATTGCTGGGTTTTTTCTAAGTTCTAATTCCTCTGCTGTTAGCCCAAAGAAAGTATCTCCCATCTTGCCGTCAGGCATAAGAATAAACTTATTTTCATCTAAGAATCTCTTTGTTGTGTACTTACCATCCTTGCCTTGTACTCTGTATCTTTCATCATAAGTAAAAATAGGAGGAAGAGATTGAGAAACTAAAAATGTATTTAATTCATTTAAAGTAAGTAGTTTATCACTATTTACACCAAATATAGCTTTTCTTAGTTTTTCATCTCTTAAGATTATATTTAAAATAGTTTTAGAAGTTAATGACCTTGTTGGAGTAAATCCAGTATCAACAACTATTTTATCAGTCATATTATAAATATCTCCTAATATATCTGGTGTTCCACTAGACCAAGTTTTTGTTTCTTTATGATTTGTTGGAGTTCCATATTTTAAAGAAGCTTTAACTCCATTTTCATTTATATTAAGTTCTCCAGTTGATAAAACTTCCATTCTCATTGCTTCTATTCTAGTATTTACACTTGATACAAGGTTATCAACATCATTAAATATTTGATTTATCATTTGAGTTTCTTCTTGTGAGTTTCTTGGCTCTTCAAGTACAATTATATCTTTTTCATCTAGTTTAATTTTTCTTTTCACAAGTGCAAGTTCAGCAATACTTAAATTAGCACCTTCTCTTGATGCAATCTCTGCTTCTGTATCAAAAGCATGAACACTTGCTGATACTGGAAGATTAGATGCACCTTTTATCATCTTTATTTCAAGTCCTTCTATCTTTTGAGTTGGAAATAATAAATCTCCCATTGTTTCTTTTAATTTTCTAGTCTTTGTATAGTTTATCAGCTCTTGAACTGACAATAATTCTTCTACTCTTGCCATATTTCATCCTCCTACATAAATTTAATATTTGGTAATTTTGTCTTTATAGTTTCTATAGCTTCTTTTACATACTCACCTTGCAATCTTTCGATTATTACATAGCCTTCCACCATTGATGCAACTGGTTGTGGTCCATAAGTAACATCTACAGTTGAAAAAACTATTCCTACAGGGTCTTCTGATAATGTGTATGTATAACTACCCGAAGAACCTCCTCTGGTTATCTTTACCACTTTGCCACTCTCACCTAATAAACTACCTGCTAACACATATTTCTTTCCATTTTCATCAGCCACTACATCTGTATCTAATGCTGTTTTTGAAAAGTTAATATAGTGTTGAGAAGCTAGAAACTCGGGTGTGTTATCAAAATTTACCTCTTTAAAATACATACTTTATCCTCCTTTTTATTTTATACTCCATGCGTCAGCATATGGATTTTTAGAACCTTCCTCATTCTTTTCTTTAGCAATATTTTCAGCTCTACTTAATGTATTTTTATTGCCATTATCGGGGCTGTAATTTATCTTAGTCTCTCCTGTTTTTATTAAGAAAGATTTTTGAGTTAACCAAGTATCAGTCTGTTCCTTTAGTCCTGTAAAAGTACCATTTTCATATTTTATTTTTTCTAAATCAAGTTCTGCTTTTGCTGCTTTAGTGCTATGAACATTAAGTTTAATAAGTTCATTTTCTAACGCCATATCAAACTCTTTTTGTTCTTTTTCCTTTAATTTCTTTTGATATTCTTCATCTTTTGCAGTTAATTTAGTCTCATAGCCTTTTTTAAGCTCTTCAATCTGCTCTTTTGTCATTCCATCCTTAAAACCTTCAATTGCTTCTTTAGAGGCTTTTAGTTCCTCTTTTACCTTTTCATACTCAATTTTATTAATATAATTTTCTAATTCTTTTAATGATTCAGCTTCTACTTTCTTTGCATCTTCTTCACTAAGACCTAGTGCAATTAGTTCACCTTTTTTCATTTTATTTAATTCTCCTTTCATTTTTAGAAAATAAAAAAGCCCTTGTTAGGACTTACTAAAACCAATATTATTCTCACTACAATTATTTATTGATATAGCTTCTATTTGTGATAAATCTATTACAGTTGTTCCATCTTCATCTAAATACCCTTTCAAATACCTACAATCTGAGTCAGCTTCCATAAAATCTTTCATTAACTTATCAGTAACATCTTCGTTTGTTATTCCAGATACACAATTTCCACTCTTAAACCAAATTACATACTCTTTCAATAATACAACCCTCCTTTCATTTCTTACAAAATAAAAAATCTTTGAACAAATTATTCATAAATAATATGGCTTATTAGCGAAGCTATAAGGTATATTGCTTTTCCTATCAAATACCCACTTATAACTCCTGCTAAGCCATAAACTAATCTAACACATGTAAAAGTATTATTATCTACCATGTTAGCTATACCTAAAACATGAGCCATGATTATGTTGATACCTATAAAAACACCTAAAGCTATACCAACAACTGTAATAATAAATGCCATAATATTTCTAACACTTATTTTGCTTGGCTTTTTAATATATTTCTTTTTAAACATATTTCCATCCCTCAAAACTTATTCAATACTTTCTCTTAGACGTTCCTCTAATTGTTTTACAATACTATCTATATCAACTTTATTTTCTTTTGCAAATATTCTATTTAATTTTTTCTCTAATCTATCTACTACTTCATTGAGTGTTTCAATTTCTTTTGTAGCACTTTTTATATTTTCCTCAAAATCAGTTGTATCTAGTTCCAATTTAGCTGAAAGTTCTAATTTATTTTTCTTGTTGTTATCTTCATCAACATATCTATGTCCTCTTTCTAAATTTTCATATAACTTCTCAAATTCACTAAATGTACATGAATAAATCTTGCCTTCACTATCTTTTATAATAAAATCTCCATTAGTTGCCCTAATAACTCCATTTTTATATTTTATACAGATAGTTTTCTTTACTTCACCTTTACGATTCATAGAGTTTAAAGATTCATCAAGCCATATAGTTCCCTTCTCAAAAGCTTGATAAAACCATATAGGAGTATTAGGACTTCCTAATATCCATTTAAAAGCTTCTACTTCCTCTGATTTCTTTTTAAATTTAGCCATATTATTTATCCCCCTTTAAATTTTTAATCATATCTTCATTGCTAACTAGTAAAGAAGATATGATAAATATCACACCTAAAATAAAATTAAGTAGTGGAAATAAAGCCATAAAAATAAAATTACACTTTCTTCTCACTTTTTTATTTTTAAGAATCTCAATCAATTCCTCATTACTATCAATCTTCATTTTAAATAAATAAAGCCCTGTACAAAACACAATTATTGATAAAATATATAATTTAAGCATTTCAAATCACCCTCTCAATAAATTTTTACATAATAAAAGCACCTACTAATTTATAACTTAGCAAGTGCTTTTACATATTTACTATTTGTATATCTTTCCATAAATCCTTTAGTAATTTACCATCAATGTTGTAATTATCAACCATATCCTTACCATTTTTATAATACTTTGTATCTCCATTAGGGCAAAGAGTAATAAACCTTGTATCATCATCTCCAATAGATATATTATATGGTTTATTATATAAGTCAAATTCTATATCTAATCCTAAATCAATAGAATCAATTAAATGTTGTAAATTCTTAAATTTATTATCCATTTTACTCTCCTTTCAAAATATCTTTGTTTGCTATTTTATGAGCTTTTGTAAGCTCCATATCCTTCTCTCTTTTTACCTTATCATGGTTATTTTCATCAGCTAACCAATCATGTTTATGAGGTACAATTTTATGTTGCTTTGGGTTTCTATGGTCAGTTAAGTCTAAATCTAATCTAGGTTTTCCTGTATTACCATAGTATCTTCTTTGAATTAATTTACCATCTTTGTAATTATCAAATACACTATTTGGTTTTGATTCAAATGGCACTGAATGAACACTTCCACTAGTTAAATTTCTCTGATTCTTAACTTGCCAATTTACATCCTTATAAAGCTTTTTAGCTTCCTCATACCTTATAGTATCATTATACTTCATATGTTGATATTCATCAAATTTAGAAGGTATTTCATTTCCTAATACCTTTTTATATTCTTCAAATTGTTTTCTATCTTTACTCTCATTTAGTTGCATTTTTCTAAGAGTATCAGCTTTTTCTTTTCCAAGTCTACCCTCTATATGTTTCTCATACCACTCATTATACTTCATATTAGATGGTACATAATATGTTTTTCCATCTTCTCCTTTTGCTGCTCTGTAACCTTCTTCATCTTCAAACCAAGGAGCTGTTGTTGTCCTACAATGACAATGAAATGGTGGAGCTGTAACTCCAGCTTGATAATCCTTCATATCAAATACTTTTCCATCTAACTCTCTACATATATTTGATGTTTTTAAGTCTAGTGTGGCAATAATCTCATACTTCTCTACATCTAAATCATTGAAACAATCTTTTCTTGAAGCTGATGCAAAGAAAGCTGATTCAGTCATTATCAAATTCTTAGCTTGTGATTTAGATACATTAAATCTCTTAGAAAAGTCATTTACTAGGTTCTTTGGATTTTCACCTCTAATAATTGATTGAGTTAGCTTAGTATGTAACTCATTAATTAAAGCAGGTCTATGTTTGCCCCAAATCCTTTCACTAAAATTTAATCCATCACTAGTCCATGGTTTAGAGATAACTTTATTTATTCTATTAGTATCAAGATTCATTAAACTCCAACCAACGTTTACTCCTTGTTGAACATTAAAAGCTGCATGATAATATCCACTTGTATAAATATGTCTCATTAATTTATCAATACCATCAAGTTCATTTCCATAAAGCACTTCCACTTGTTGCTGTATTTGTAACTTTAAAGCTTCAAGCCTTGTTATATGAACTCTTGCACTAGCATTTTCTAACTCTTTCATCCACTTTTGATTTATAGCATTTTCTTTACCATATTTAATATATTCTTCTACACTCCATTTAAACTCTTCTAGTTCTCTTGTATTTAGTAGTTTCCTAGCTTCTAATAAAGATATTCCTTCATTTTTGGCAAATCTGTTGTACCATGCTAATATATCTTTTTCTATACTATTTATAGCTAGTTTATATTGCTTTTCTAATTCAAGATAATATTTTACACTTTTGTTATTTTGAGCTTCTTCTAATTGTTCAAATCTCTTTCTCCAATAATCATTATGTTTCATCTATGCCACCGTCTTGATTAGGAATTAAATCATCATATTCTTGTTGGCTATTTTCTTTTTTAATCTGTTTTTCTTCTTCCTCTGCATTATCTACAAGCGGATGATTTTTTAAATTAGTCTTTTCTGATATTATTCCAACACTCTTAGAGCATATCTCAGCTAGTTCTAAATCATTTTGAATCATATTCCTAGTCCAAGTTTGCAAAACCCTTTTAGGAGAATATCCTAAATGTCTACATATCATTCTTACTAGTTTAGCAAACCCTAATCTAAACTCTGTTTCCATAAGTCCTGCTTTTAATTCTAACAAAGTGTACAAGAATTTGAGTGCTACACCACTTGTATTGGCAAAGTTTTCGGGTTTAGGGTCAACACCTTGACCTTGGACATAGATTTGCTTTTCTGTTGTTTTAAGAAGTGAATCTCGAGCTTCAATTGGAATATTTATTGTAATTGTACTTAACCCACTCTTATCATCTGCACCACTACTTTGTAAATCAATAGTTTTATATTCTTTAAGTCCTTTTAAGAACTCTGTTAAGTCTGCACCTCCATAGTTCGTAAGAACGAAAATAACTTCTTGTATATCTTCAATATCATTCACAAAACCGCTATAAACCTTGTCATATACATCAATGAGGTGTTTAACATTATCTAAATCTCTTACCTCTAAATCATTGTTTAGAAATTCGATAAATGGAACTTCTCCAAAATTGTGTTTATATACATTAGTTTGAGTTTCAAGTTTATTATCTAAATTTTTCTCTATAAATTTATTAAGTATCTCCAATCCATTGATATTACTATTTCCATCTTTATTTTGATAAGTATAACAACATTCATCTGTCCAATACTCATAAATTACATATTCTTTTCCTTTATCATCAGTCTTTTTATATTCTCTAAGTACTGCAAGAAGCTTTCTGTTTAAATCTGATGAATATACTGCTCTTATTTGGCGAGGGTCTATATTAGCATATTGAAAGTTATTATTATCATCCACCCAAATATGTAACCATGCTTTAGAATATATACTAGCATTTTTGCCAAGTGTTTTAGCTTCTTTTGGGTATCTATCGCCTAAAATATCAGTTATCTTTGAATTTACTCTATCATCTCCAACATCAAATGTAGGTGGATAAGTAAACAGATATGATATTTTTTGGTTAACTAAAAAACCAAACCAATTAAATGGTATTCTATTATCTGCATTTCTTAGTGGATTATTAGTTGTATTTACTTTTCCAATATTATTAGGGCTTCTATCCCTTATAATGTCATTTTCATTTTTATAGTATTTTTCAGCTTCATCAGCTTTTTTAACAAAGTTACTATGTTTACTATTAGTTTGTTCAATTAACTTTTTTATTACATCTAATTCCAATTTATCACCTTCTTCCATTTGGTGTAAGTACTTTAATTCCTGTTCCTAAGGAATCTGTATAGATGGCATATCTAAGTGCGTCTAATACATCATCCCACTTTTTAATTGGCTCACCTGTATTTTTATTCCAAGCATACATAAAAATTTCTTTCCTGAATAAATTAACATTCTCATGAACTACAAATAAAGTATTAGTTTTAATTCTTTTAGCTACAGCTTCAACGCCAGACAATACAGCTTTATTAGCATTAAAAGCTTTTATACCATTTCTTTTAAATGCTGCCAAATGTTCGGGTCTAGCACTATCACAATAAAACTTTATATTTCCATACTTTTCTTTTATACTTTTAGCCTTATCTATCCAGTAATCTATTTCCTTATGTTGAGCTGAATGTTCTTCTAATAAATATAAGTTACCTTTATCATCTTCTCCAATTACAACAATAGCTCCAAAATGTTCATATCCCCAATCAACGCCTGCAAAGTATCTTACAAAATTAATATCATTTAATTTATCCTTAGAAATATAATGAATATCCTTATTAAAATCTTGATAAACTAATCCATCTGCTGACACCCATAAACCATTTATATCTCTGTCATAAAAAACGCCACTAGGAGTAGACTTCTTAATATTTGCTCTGTATCTTTCACTTAAAAATATATTATCATCTAATTTGTAATGAAAAGATTGAATAACCTTGCCATCTGTTTTATCTACAAAGTTAGTTTTTAACCAATGCTCTGGTTGGTCTGGGTTAGTATCTACAAGTATTCTAGCACCTTCTCCACTACATCTTGATTTGATTTCATTAAATACTTCTTCATTTGCAACTGTACCTTCATTTATGTATGCCCCAAACGAAGTCATACCTCTTATTCTGCCTAAATCATTTGTTTTTGAGTGTCCAAAGCAACATACTTGAACTCCAAACAATACAAATCTATTATGTTTGTCAAACTTAAACTCAATGTCATACTTATTTGTAAGCTCACTTAGTACATTTCTTTGTAAAGCTCCTAAATCTGCTCCTGCTAAGATGTATTGAGGAAGCTTAATACCTAGCTCATTAGCTATCTTTCTAACCCTTCTAAGTTCAAGTAAGAATAAATCATTGTCAATTATTGTTTTTCCTGTTCTTTTAGCACCATAATTAATTAGCATGAAGTAGTCATTATTCAAAGCAAAGTTAAGAACTTCAAGTTGTTTACTATGATATAATTCATCAATCATTTTTTATCACACTTTCGAGTTTATCAAAATATCTATCAAGTTTATCTTCTTTACTTTCTTGATTATTTATCTTTGATTTTAATACTTCTACTCTTGCTCTTTGCTCCTCTGTAGCTAAATTCCAATCCTTATGAATCATTTCATCATATTGTTTAATTAAACTCCTTAACTCACTCATTGCCCTACTCTGTGCATTAAGAAAAGATGCTTGCCTATCCCATGCAAATTGAAATTCATACTCTATCTTTTCACCATTTTCTGTGCTTTCATATTTCTTTAATTCTTTAACCATTTCTTCCTTGTCTTTAACATACATTATCTTTTGTGCTCTTATTATTGCTGCATATTGTATTGTTATCTGTTCCCAAAGAATATCAAATTTATCTTTATCCTTTATCTCATTAATTAAGTCTTGGGTTTCTTCAGGTAAGTATTTTGAGAAGAAACCAAATTTTTCAGCATTTTTATTACCTGGTGGACCAGTAGCGTTTTTATTACCTATGGGTGCACCTCTCTTTTTGGTTGCAACTTTTTTTGATTGGTTGCAACCTTTTTGTTTCCAGTATCTAGTTGCCCATGATTTTACAGTCGATAAACTTACATTATACTTTTCAGCTATTTCCTTGTACTTAAGCCCTTTTAAGTAATCTTCATGAGCTAAATCTGCCTTTTCATTCATACCACCACCTCGTTTGTTTGTCGTTTTGGGAACAAAAAAAGAACTCTGGTTAGAGTTCTTAATCTTTTAGAATTTACCATTAAACGCTTCATTTGCATTTTTATAAAATAACTTATATATTTCAGCAATTTTTTCTGGAGTTAAAGAAGCATTTTCCATATATGCTATTGTAAGCTCTGTAGCTACATCTGCAATTGTTCTTTGACAAGAAACACATATTTTTCCATCAGACATAATAGTCACCTCCTTATAAAGTATATAATTCAACTTCAAAGGTCAATATCCTTCAAAAACTATTCGACAACTACAAAATAATTCTAAATAATACACTTATTTAATTTATTATATAAAAAAAGACCATCCATCAAGACAGTCATTTAAATCATTTCTATTAACTCTTTAATCTTTTTATATACCTCTTTATAATTCATATCTTTATCTATTAGCTTAGGTAATTTCATAGATATAATTCTTTCGAGTGCTTGTATATCAAACAATTCACTTTGATTTAATTCATCCCTTTTCACACCTTTTGGTATACCTAATTTTTTTCTTACAAGTTCAGTAAAATGTTTATAATACATCTGAGGTTTATTACTTCCTTGACTAGTAGCATAATAAACAAACTCTTGTATTTCATCTGTAAAATCTTTTCTTACCTTTTTACCCTCTGCTCTTATATCCAGCCATTCTTGGTCTTTTTCTGTAGCAATGTAATAACCATGTATTCTAATTTGTTTAAGTGTTTGTGTAACCCATTTTGTAAATAACTTTGCTTCTGGTTTATTACTTCTAAATGACATATTGTACACAGCTTCTTCTGTAACAAAAGTAGTACCGAAGTTAGGTAATTTATCTTTAAAGTTTCTAGTGTAGGAATCTCCGACAGTAGACTCATTAAATTTCTTTTTATATTCTCTATCTATATTTCTTAATGTATCACGAATATTTACTATGCCTAGTTCCTCTCCTACGTCATTTGCATTAAACCAAACTTCTTCTCCATTTTTGGACCACATTACTTTTACATTTTTATCTTGTAAAATTTTCAACATACTACTACCTCCTAAATTAGTTATTAATAAAGGGTGCTCAACTTGAACACCCTTATTTTCTGTTATCAGAGTTACTGATATCTAAAACTTATTAAATTTTTGTATAAAAAAGACCTAGAAATTAATCTAAGCCTTTTTAATGGGGGATACATATTATTAAGGGAGCAAGTTCTAGGAATCGAACCTAGATTAAACCACTACCTGCATGGTGAGTGAGGTTACCAAGCCCCACCCGATTTTTTAGATTTCTGAATTAAGATACAAAACTGTATGAGATTTTAATCTTAATTCAAATACTTAATATAGTGTATCAATAGATTTTGAACATAGTTAGAATTGAACTAACAGCGTCCTCACGCCCTGCCTAGTCTGTTCATATTGCTAGATTAGCCCTTTAAACTAACCTAGCAATTATTTAGTTTTGAGAGGGAAATCTTTATTTCCACAATACTATTATCTCATGCTTTTTTAATCAAAAAGGGGAGAAAGTAGGGAATAAAGTGGGAATTTCTGGGGAAAAACTGGGGAATTTTCTAATTTTTAAATAATGGTAGTTCATTTTCCTTAATTCTTGGATAAAGCATATCCATAATTTTATACACTAATCTTTCCCTCACACATCTACATGTTTTTCTATCTGAGTTCATCTCTAAGGATATATAAACCATACTATTTTTCATTCTGCTATTATAAAACAGTTTAAAAAAATGTTCTTCTCTTATATCTAAGCATGTAAGTGCATTTTCTATTTTCTTCTTTTCAATTTCCTTATCTTTTTTCAGTTTTTTCAATCTAGTAATATCTCTTTCTTTTTTTATAATCTCATTCTCCACACTTGAATTAAAAGCATATGTTGGACTTACTTTTTCATCATATCCAACAGCCTTACACCCAAATATCTCATTTTCTCTACTTTCTATATCTAATTCAAGATTTTTAATTTCTGCACTTAAAAATTTATAATGATGTAGTCTACCTTCTACTTTTTTAAATAGTTCTTTTTTATTGATATTATTATCCATACTTCCACACTCCTGTTTATGTTATAATAATCTTGGATAAAAGCTTTATATTTTTGACAAGTGGAGTGTGAAAGCACTCCTTTTTTCTTTTAACTTACTATTGATAGTTGACTATTCAAAAGTCTTATTTCTTCTTCAAACACTATAGGTAACTTATAACTATTTACAATCTCTAATACTTTATCTAATTGACAACGCTTTATAGCCTTATAACTATCTACTCCAAATTCTCGTTTAATCTGATGGTATATATCACTATAAACTTTACCTCTTAAAGATTTATTTTTATAAGCCTTACTTCCATGTCCACCAAGTGATTTTGTTGCTACTCTCTTAACCTCTTTAACAATACACTCACACTCGATATTGAATAATGGTGCATCATCCATAAAGTTCTCTAACTTCTCATTAACATTCTCTATTTTAGTTTCTAAGACTTCTTGTTTCTTATCTAGCATAAATATAGCTTGTAACTCCTTTGATGCACTTAAAAGAGGATTATTTAGTTCTTTTCTCATAGAGAAATATCCATCAACTAACTTCTCATATAATTCCCAAGCTATATCATCTTCTAATATTTTTAATAATTTTGCATAACCTCTTTCAGATAATATATAAATCCCAGATAATAACCCTTTGTTTTTTAACCCTCTATAAGAATTAATTGATTGTTGAGTAAATCCTAATTCTTTTATTTTGGTATCGTCCAAACCGACACCTAACAAATCTAATATATCTTTTCCATCTTTAAATCTTTTTCTATTCTTATTTATAAGCTCATTAATCTGTCTAGATTCTCTATTATGTATCTCAGCTATATCTTTTACTAGCATTGCTTTCTTATGTTCTCCAAATCCACCCTCAATGTTATGAAATTTCATTCCCTCGATTTCTAAAGTTCCAAGTACTGTTATTTCTTTATTTATATTTTCATTCATAATTTATCTCTCCTTTACCATTTGATATATTCTCTATTCAGCTTTTTCACATTTTTATGAAAAACTGAGTACCTAATCTAACGAACGGATTTTTCCGTTGGTTAAATAACATCTTCTAATATAACCTCAACTCTTGGTTTATCACTGTAATATTTACTAGCTACAACCTCAACAATCTGCGTATCATCTTTATAAGCTATCTCATTGAGTGAATCAGCTATAATCTTGACCACATTATCAATATCTGGTTTTTTATTGGGTCTTAACACATTATTTCTTTTCTGCTCTTTAATCTTTTTACTGTTACTTTTTGCTATAGAGTAATAACATCTTAAAGTCATTTTTATGTATCCAGTAAAATAATGTCTAACTTTAGATTGATATAACCATTTTATTAATTCTTCATAGTCCTTAGTTTTCTGTGGTGTATAGGTCCTTTTAGTAGCCAAATTAAATCTAGGTCTTTCTTTGCCAAATGGTTCTCCATCTATTGTAAAATTAACTCTCATTACTTCTCCTTAAATTTTTATTTTATTCCCAACTCAACATACCCATTTCCAAGCTTAACAAAATACTCAATCTCTTTGTTTACCTCAATTCCTGTAAATTTTTTATCCTTAAATGACTGCAATATGACTGTATCTCCTACTTTAAAATCTGTTGTATACTCTACTTCAATTTGTTTTTTATTCTTGATTACATCTTTAAAAGTACTAGAAGCTATCTGCAATTCATGTATCATAAGCTCACACCCTTTAAAAGTTAATTTTCTCAAAAACTTTTTTATATTTTTTAATAAAATATAGCAATACCAATGACTCTATTTTATTTTTTATGGTCCTACAATTTTTTAAAACTTTTACAGTTTTCTCCATTATTTTCAAACTTTTTTTCATATCCTCTGCTACAATACTCTTCTCTACATATACCTCCTTCATAACTTCCATCTGAGTAAAAATAAACTTCTCCATCTTCCTCATAAGCTCTATATTTGCAATCTTCACATTTATTCATTTTATTACCTCCTATTTTTTAAAAACTCCCTTTTATAAGTCAAAGTAAGTCTATAACATTCTAGTTTCATTCACAAACTTACCTTGACTATTTATACTCCAACCAATTTTTATTATTTAATATTTAGGAAATTCTCCATAAGTCTTAGCAAGACATTCAATTCTCCACTCTGGTATAACCCATGTTGTATTGTTATCACCTACATATGCTTTTACTTTATAAAGCGGGGTATTTCTTTTTCTAAATTTCGTACTATAACATTTTTCTAAAATTTCACAACCAACCATTCTGTTATAGTAACAGTTTATTTGATGATATATAATCTTTTCTCCTACAGAATATTTATATTTTAAATTATTTATAGATTTTTTATATATACGATTTTTCACATAATTTGCTAATACACAAATAATTGTTAGTAGTATAGTCACTAATAAAATATTCATAAATTAACCTCCTAACTAGTTTAAACTTACACCTTCTTATTATCTACTTCCTTCTCCAACCAATTTTTATATGCTGTATCACAATCTTTACTTTCACAATCTCTCATGTTATTTATACAGCTACCACAAATCTCTTTCCCAAACTTCTTATACACTTCTCTTTCATCAAGATTCTTTTCCTTGCACATATCTTTATTAGTCATATGCTCACCTTCTCTGTTTGAAAGAAACTTATCTGTCTTTCATTTTCTATATCTTCATTACTAAATCGTTTTTCTAAGTCATGCACTGTCACCCCGTTGGCTCTAAAAGGTATAGGACTATCTTTATCCAATTTAAGCATATCCCCCCACAAATCAGGATAGTATCTTCTCAATGTTCTGAGACTCTCTAAACTTTGCTTAGGACATAAATAGCAACCAGTTCGTTTAAATCTATGATGAATCTCATAGTAAAAGCCTTTTTCTTCTAAATACTTCAAGCAATCTTTTTCAGTCATTTTTGCTTCGTAAAGTGGTGCTATACAATTATTTTCTAGTCTTTTGTATCTGCTAGGTTCATCAAAAGCAATTCCAATGTACCTTTTATGTTCTCCAACCGAATTGAAATATTTATTGGCAGGAGCAAGTTTTAATCTGCTATTACACCATGCTCCCAAGGTGTATGGAAAACCCCATATTTGCCCTTTACGCTTACCTTGTTTATTAACAGTATAAAAGTATTCTTCAAAGGTTTTTTCTGCTTTAATTCTTGTTATTTTAAAGTTTATTCTTTTCTCAAAATCATCTATTATATCATAAATTTCTTTAAATTCTAGTCCTGTATCTATAAAAACAATCTCGTCTAACAGAAGCCTTTTTTCTAATATTAAAAGGAGCATTGCTGCTGAATCTTTTCCTCCACTAAAACTAGCTACATATTTCATATGAGCACCTACTTCTCATTATAGAAATGAACATTTTTAATAACTATATCTATAGTCCCATTTCCATTATGTCTAATACCATACTTCATAAAATCCTCAAAATCATCCATCTTGCCTTTTATCTCAAAACCTGTATCTGTTTTTATACGTCTATTTTTTAAATTCTTCTCAACCCATTTTTTATCAATATTAAAACTTTCAATTCCTTTTTCTTCTGCATGGTCCTTAAAACTTTCTTTTAAATCATCCTTTATCGCCTTATCAGCAAACTCATTTATATCAAGTTTTTGTTTTTCTCTTAACATATAAAGTAACATTCCTCTTACATCTTCGCCCTGCTTCATATCACTATATAAATGTGCTATATAAGAGTCCACAAAAGCTTTAAACATCTTAGTCTTGTACTTGTCATCTTTCACTTTAGTAGCATTTAGAAACTCTGTAACAAACTTAGAATTAGCTCCTTCCTTCTCTGCATCTTTATCCAATACTTTTAGATGATATTCGTCATTAATTCCACTTAATCCAATCAATGCACCAATTTTAATTGCTTTAGTCTCTTGTATATTAATTTCATTTTTAGACATCTGTATATTAAATTTATCATCTTTAAACTCAATTGAATGAGTATACGACTTATTGTAATCAAGCTTTAATATAGCAACTCTCTTTTCATCTTTTTGAGAGTATAAGCAAATTGCTAAGTCGCAAGATTCTAATGTAGCATTAAGCTTCATAACATCAAATAAATAAGCTGCAATCTCTTTAGAGTTATTTAAAAATGAACTTTCATCATAAATAATTTGTTCACAGCACTTCTTAATTAGATTGTTACTATAGTCATTAAATACTGCTGTTCTGATGTCATTATCTCTTGATACTTTGCTTATTTTCTTTTGAAAGAAAGCTTCAATATCTTGACTAACTCTACCTTCAAAATCATTTAGTATTGGTGTATCGCTATTCTTATCTAAAACATGTATTATAAATTTGTGTATTATCATATTTCAATTCCTCCATTACAATAATATTCAGCCATTTTTTGACTTCTAGTATCTTTTATAACTTCTTCAACTTTATCTATTGTTACAAGCAGTATCTTGTCATCTTTAGCTAATAATTCTGCTTTTTGTTTTAACATTTCTTTACTTCCACAAGAATAATTTATTTTACGTTCATCCAACAATAGCCCTTTTTGCCATCTCAATACATATTTTGACATTTGTTTCCCTCTCTATTTTCATTTTTGAGAGTCACAAAACACTTCAACAATAATTTTATTAAAAGACATTTTGCAACTCTCTAAACTGTTTTAATTAGATATTTTCTGTATATAAAAATCCTTTTAATCTTTCTATTTCTTTGCTTATTTCATCATTCCAGATGTTTATAGCTGTATCTCTATTTAAAGAAGCAACATAACTAGCACTTTTTACATCAAGTACATTTTTATTAATAACTCTTAAATATTGACTATTACTCCCCACTTTGAATCTACCTTTTGTTCCTTCTAGTATTTCAACTTCTTCTACTCCTTGTGAACTGCATATATAAAGTTTATCCATTATTCTTCTACCTCCATATAAAGCCATTCTTTGAACCCTTCGGGACTTTCATAACATATATAACCACAAGGTTCTCCCTCATATATACAATACTCACAAATACAATCTGTACTTCCAAAAAAATTAGCCATTCCATCCTCATCCAAACTTTTTATCATTTCAAAATTAGTCATTTTTAGCACCCTCTTCATTTCTCAATAATTCATGAGCTTTTTCTTCATCATAACTGCAAATATTTCTACCATCACAATAATGACAAAGTAATCTAGTATTTTTAGTAATGATAGGAAACATTTTTTTGCAAATCTCCAATCTATCATCCATTCTTATACACCTCTTTTATTATCACAATTTTCACACTCTTTTAGATTCAATCTATACTCATAAATTCTACCTACTATAAAACTTCCTACTATAAGTATTAAACTAGCCAAGATGTTCATTTTCCAACATCTCCTTACGTTCTAAAAACTCTTTTCTAACTTCCTCCAAGTTCTCATATTCATTGCCAACTACTTTGTAATCTCTACTATGATATATTTCTGTTTTATTTATAAGCTCTATCCATTCTCCTTCAAGTTTCTTTAAATAATGCCATTCCAAATATATTTTAATGCTGTCAAAATCTCTTTTTACAACTCCATATTGGCTTGTATCACTAGAATTATCATATCCTTTCAATATATCCCCTTCACAAATTTCTTGATTGTTTCTAGCCCATTCTCCAGAGCATACCCCAACATTAGAGACTTTCTGCCATTTGCAACCCTCTGTCAACATAACTAAACATTCAAGTATATTACTCCACATTATTGTTGCTGAATAAATCCACTTTTCGTTCTCAAAATCATAACCTCTATACTTAATTAAACTCATTTCTTAACATCCCCTCGCACTCATATTTACTTAATATTTTTATAGCTATATCAATAGCTTTATTAACAGAACACTTTTTCTTATTTAATATCTTTTCAGCTAACTTAATTACTTGTTCCACATTTGCTAATACCATCTGACACCTCTTGAATATATTCTGCTTTCCAACCATCCTCAGTTGATTTATTTTCCCTAGCTAAATAGCTGGCATGACTGCAACTAACTTTTATATATTTACTTGCTTCTTTAGCACTCTTAAGAATCTTGACCTCTCCGGTATTTATATTGAAAACTTTTATAGACTTTCCTGGTCCACCACGATTTGTAGTTTTTATTTGTTTCCTAATTTCTTTTTTTATTTGTTTATCAATCTCATTTTTTCTTTTCTCATTTCTCTTTCTTGTTGCTCTTAAATTAAGTTCAAACATATCTTCTAAATCCATAGTTTTACTTAGAACTTCATTTGCATCCATCCAAACTTTAGCCATATTTAGTTCCCCCTCTCTATTCAACTGGCATTTCAAACACTTTCTCTTGATTATGTCTAACTCTGCAAGAATCTATATAATCCGTTCTTACTCCATTTTCAATAAACTTCTGTATTTCATTTAACACTTGCATAGCTCTTTCATTACTTTCATATTCACCTATTTTTCTAATATCATCTTCAAGCATTGCATATACTCGATTATTACTTATTTCAACTCTATTAACTCTCATTAAATCTAATCTATCTTGACTTCTAATTATTATCATCCCTAATCTCCCCCTCATCACATCTTCTTATATCATTTAACTTACTTAAATCTTCATATATATTCCCATCAATCTTAACTATTGCAAGTTCAGATAATCTAAAGCAATCTCCTGACATTTCATTCACTGCAATAAAACAACCATCTTTAAATTTTACCTCCCCTGCAAACTCTGTAAAAAATATACTTCTACATAAAACAATATCGCCTTCATAGATTTCTTTTCCATCACAATCCTTTAAACCTGTGTATATCATAACCTCAAAATTTTCATTGTTTTTTGGCAAATAAACACCACTATAAACCTCTCTAAGCAAATTTTTAGAATAGCACACCATTTCATCATAACTATACATTTCTTTACCATTTTTATTCCATTCTCTAAATTTTAACTCCATCTTTCATCCCTCCAATATTTTTCAACTCCTAGGAAGTAATATTGTATAACTACTCCCTAGACTATTTAACTTAATTAAAAAGGTATATCGTCATCATCTATTGCTTGAAAACCTTGTGGGTCTAATCCTGGTGGTACATATTCTTGTTTAGCACTATTATCATTTTTACTAGAAAGTAGTTCTAAAGCATTTACATTAACCTTAGTAATAGATTTCCAACAACCATTTTCATCTTTGTAATTATATATATTTAACTCTCCAACAGCATATATAGGCTTAGCTTTAACAAGATATTGCACTAAATTCTCTACATGTTTTCCTAATTGCTCACATTGAATAAAATCAGTTATTTTATTTCCATTTTTATCTTTAAACCTTCTATCTACTGCCATTGAAAAGGTTATTTTTGGAGTACCCGAATTTGGAAGGTACTTCAATTCTGCATCTGCAACTAATCTTCCAACTAAAGTTATTGTATTCATTTAACTAAACCCCCTTTTTATTTTTCTTCCTGCTCTTCTGTGTACTCAACAAAGTAAGTATAAGTTGTCTTGCTATTTTGCTTCTCTCTACCAATCTTTACTGTATATCCAGCTTTCCCAAGTAATCTTAACAATTCCAATCTATCCTGCTCATTTAAAGAACCACTTCTTTGTGCATATATTCTCGCCATTTTATACCTCCCCTTTCTAGGAAACAATATATTGATATTTACTTCCTAGAAGTTTAATTTTTATTTAAATTTTTCCTTCTGACTCTTTTTAATAATCTCGTCTAGCTCTTTTTCATCATATTGAGTAAAAGTTTGATTGAAGTTAGCAAACTTATTTTTACTCACATTATGAGTATTCACAGCTTTATTATTAGACTGTTTCTTCTCCTGTTTACTCTTTTTCTTCCTCTCAAACTCATTTTGATACTCTGTAAGTTCTAAATTAGTTTTTACACCTGCTTCTATCCAATTGTTTAATATTGTCTTTACATACTTATAATTCTTAACTCCATTTGATATTGCTTCATCAATAGCTCTTATAATTACATCAGCTTCCATTCCATCATCTAAGTAACTCATTAACTCTATAAAGTTATTAGGAGTAATCACACCTATATATTTTTCAAAGTATTTTTTTATATAGGTGGTTTCATCTTGTTGAGGTTGTTCATTAATAACAATAGTAGTAATATCATTATTTACTTTAAAGTCATTACTTACTACTTCCGTGTTTTCCGGTTTCCGAGAAACCCGGTTTCCGGGAAATCCGGTTTCCGGGAAATCAGTTTTTCGGGATTTTAGCTTCTGAGGATTTTCAAGTGGTATCTCATATACTTGATAATCATATCCTCCAAGCATCTTATTAGTATTAGAATCTCGACAAGGTGTTCTTGTTATATATCCATTTTCTATGAGCTCCCTTAAAATATTTGCTGTAGCATCCCTCCCATTTTTACTTCTTTTATATAAATCATTAACATAGATTTTCCAGTGGTCGGGCTTACTAATCAGATATGAATGTAAACCTTTTGCTTGCCAGCTTAATTTTACATCTTCCAAACAAGTTTTATTTAAAACCACATATGGATTATCTTTGTCTTTGCTTACTCTTATAATCCCCAATACTATCACCTACTCTTGTTTTTGCTTCTCTAAAATGCTCTTATATCCATTTAAAACTTTCTCATACTCTTGCTTAGTCAAATCTACTGCTAACTTTCCAAACTTCTTATATACTTCACTATCAACTCTATTTTTATCTTTTTCTATAGATTCTCCTAGCGAATATAGTGTATTTAATTCACTCTCATTAACTTCTTTTTTTTTCTGCTCATTTCCATGTTTATTTGTTGCATCACTATCTTTTGTATCATCAATACAAAATAATCCATTTAAAGCGTACTTTCTTGCATAACTTGATACACTTCCAGTTACTTGTGCTAAATCCATACCTTTTTTAGTTTCATCTTCTCTAGCTAATGCCTTTGTAGATACTTTCTCTCCTGTTTCTGCATCTATTAAAGTTGCTGTAGCTTCTACATAAAATCTATTTCCTATCTGAACAATATTATCATCCAATATAACTAATGCTTTTTCTTCCTTTAGAATAGGTTTTAAACCTTCTAGTATATCCTCACAACTCCTATAGTTGTATTTACCAAAGCTATTAAATTGACTTTTAGGAGCTTTTAAAGTACTCTGTATATTCACAAGTTTTATATAAATATTATTATTTTCCATAGCTTTCACCTACTCTTTTTTAACTTTTGGAGTTGTTAATGTAGTTGAATATTCAATCCTACAACCTTCAACCTCATGACCTTTTTTAATAAAGTCTTTAATGGTATTCTTATCTACTTTTACAACTTGCTCTACTGTTTTGTATATAGCAGGTATCTTTTCTTCATCTTCTATGACTAAGCTACCTGCTGACTTTCTTATACTTATATTTCCTAAAACTGTTTCTACTTTTTTAGTACCAAGTAATTCCATACAGTCTTTTATATTGCTTTTTAATCTATCAAGAGTATTCTTTTTGACCCTTTTTAACTCTTGCAATCTTTTAATCTCTGAATCTATAGAGTTTATATCACTGTCAATGTTTAATATTACTGAAACTATCCTAGTGTTTTTATTTTGTATCTCTTGTTTTATTATTTCTTTTATTTCCTCTAGTTTTTCAGCTTCATTTCCTGTTGTTTCTGTTAAACCTTCTTCTATTTCTAATAAATCTGTAGTTAATTCATATAAAGTACTCATAATTTCCCTCCGTTTGTGCTATAATATAGCTATAATTTATTTGTATCTATTTTTGATTAGAGCCATTGCAGTGGCTCTTTTCTTATATCTGCACATCTATAGGTATATCTCTTTCAAGTTCTTCTAAAATTAATTGAAATATCTTGTAATCCTCACTTTCTTCATATTCTTTTATTTCAATTTGTGTATCTATAATTTCTAGTAATGACTCAGCAAATATTTTTAATCTTTCGTTTACGCTTTTTTCTCTTAAAGCATTACTCAATGCAATGTCTTCTAATATATCTCTTTCTTCTTTTTTTCTAAGTTTTGTATAAAGTTGCTCATTTTTATTTATTTCTAAATTAGCTCTATTTAGTTGTTGCTCTACTGCATTTCTCACTATAATTAAACTTTTCATAATTAATCCCCCTTAATTTAACGTTTCAATGCAATAATCATAGCCTATTGCATCATCTATAGTTATAGACGATTGTACTAAATCATCTAATTCTTTATCAAAATAAACTACTGTTAATTCAAATTCTTGTGATTGAGTTATTATACAATCGCTTTCAAAACCAAATCTTGCACATGTTACTCTGATTGCTTTACCTGCTTTAAGAATTTTTGTAGGAAATTTTACTTTAAGTATTTTCATATCACTATCCCCTTATTGTATTTTTTAAGACCTTCAAAACTCGCTTTCTTATTATATTGCTTACAAAACTGTACATAAGCTATTAGTACCTTTACACTCAACTAAATCACCCCCTCTCTAGCTTTTTTATTTGATTGCTTCTTATAGAAAAATCTTTCTTCTAAATAAGTCTTTGGGACTTTTCCTGCAAATGTATAATAACCTTTTTTTTGCAATTCTTTGTTTAAATCTCTCATTATTCTATATGCTGTGCTTTCAGCTACATCTAAAAGCTCTGCAACTTCTTTGACTTTATAGTATCCTGAATTATTAACTTTTTTAGCCATCTTATCTACTCCTTTTTAAGAATATTCTGTATTTATTACTTATCAAGAAAGTTATAAAATAGAGCATCAAGCATACATAACAAATGACTATCTTTATCTATTGTCAATACTGCCTCTTCTTTTATATAAAACTTAATTAAATCTTCGTCTAAACAATGAGTTATACAAGAATTATCTTCGCCACTTATTAACATTCCAACTTCTTTTAATACACCTTGTTTATTTTTAATTTGAACCTCTGCTATTTCATCAAGAGTATTTTTTATACCATAAAATATGTCTTCGCTCATTGTTTCTGCCTCCATAATTTTTAATCTTCAAAATTCTAACCTAACATTGATATTTGATTGTTCTTTTTAAACTTATTAATAAAGTATATTTGTCCTTTACCAGTAATCTTAGGCGTTTTAGTAATACTTGTATGACCATCTGGATGTACTCTTGTACCTTCTTTTATTTCTATAACTCCTAAATCTACACTTTTTTGAGTTGGTGTATTGTAATCCTCACCTTTACGTTTTATTAAGTAACCATTATTTCTTAACCAGTCAAATAATCTATTTTGTCCTGTATCAATTCCGTTTTGTCTAAGCAATTTTGCTAATTCTCCAACCAGGATTGAATTATCAGAAGATGCTACCGAATCAGCAAAAAGTACTTTTGGTTGCTGTAACTGAATTACCTTATCTTTTTCCTCTATTTCTCTATTTTTCTTTTCTATTGTCTTTTGGGCTACTTGTAATGCTCTTGCCATTATTTCATCATCTGACATATCTTCTGTTGTATGGATATATCCTCCGGTTTTACGAATTTCTTTTAGTATCTTTTTAACTTCTTTTTTAAATTGTTTAGCAATTTGTTTTCTACTTTGCATCAAAACCTCATACAATCCATCTTCTGTTAAAAACCAAGCACTATAAGCATTGTTTAGAGTGCCTATTTGTATTAATTCTTTTTCTTCTGCTTCGATATTAGATAACATTGTTGATACATTACTATGCTCTATCCATTCGGCTACATCTTTAGCTAAAAACAAAGGTTTTTCTAAAGTTCCATAAACTCTAAATTCTTTCCCCAATAATTCTTGTTCTTTAATTGTTTGTAAATTATTCATGTTTATCTGCCTCCTTTTTGTAATTTCTATATTCTAATAGTTCAAATTCCTTCCATAGTATATCTAATATAAATGAGTTCTTAGTTAATCCTAAATATTTTGATTTTTTTGTTATTTCTTCATTTAATTTTTCTGGCATCCTAACAGTTATTCTCTTTTTATTTGAGTTCATTTTGCCGTCAACTCCTTCCTTGTTTCAATAATATCACGCCGTCTTTATGCCGTCAATATATTTTATAGATTTTCTATAAATTATTTTTATGATATAATAATGACATCATTTAGACTTTAAAAAGGAGGTATTATTATGTCGTCTACATTGCCCAAATACACTTTACGAATAAATAAAATTTTACTTGAAAAAATTAAGTATATTGCTGAAAGTGAAGGTCGCTCTGCTAATAAGGAGATTGAACAACTAATAAAAAAACATATTGAAGATTATGAACAAAGAAAAGGAGAAATTAAAGTTAGTATTGAAGAATAATTTATATATGGTTGCTAATCACTAATAGTATGTACTCGTTCACTGACATACCTTTTTGATTAGCCTTTTCTTTGCACTTATTATATAATTCTTCTGTAATAGTTAAAGTATATTTCTTTTTATTATTCATCTAATCACCTCCGATTTTGTTATTTTAAGAAAGTCTTACTAAATACAATTCCTAAAAAATAAAAAATTCCTCTAATGAATATTTCTTTTTCTTTATTTCTCATATACTTGCTCCTTTAAAATATTTTATATTTAGTTTTCAAGGTACTATTTTTTAGAAAGAACAGTTAGTTCGATTTATTTTTAAAAAAAAGTTCATCTATTGTAATCCCTAAAATTTTTGCTATTTTTTGTGCTGTAAAGAAACCTGGATTTTTTATACCTCTTTCTATTTGAGATATGTATTCTTTACTAACATTAACTTCTAAAGCTAATTGTTTTTGTGTCAATTTGTTTAACTCTCTGTAGTATTTTAAATTACTCTTAAACATGTTACCTCCTTTCCGAACTAACTGTTCTTTTTTATATTTTTATTATATCGAACTAATTGTTCTCTGTCAACACTTTTTGTTTTATTTGTTCTTTTTTTATTTAATTCTTCTGTTGATAACGAATATGTGATATATTAAATCTAAATAGAACAATTTGTTTGTTTTTATCGGAGGTTGAATAATATGTTCGGAAAAAGATTGAAATTACTTAGAAAAGAATTAAATTATACTCAAAAAGAATTAGGAGAAAAACTGAATATTTCAGGGAGAATAATTGGCTATTATGAATCAGAAGAAAGGTTCCCTGATAAAGAAATCTTGTCAAAACTAGCAGACTTATTTAATGTATCTGTGGACTACCTGCTAGGTAGAACAAACATCAGAAACGCAGAACATTCTGCTGAGTTAGAATTAATTGAGAAGTTGAATTTTTCTGATGATATAAAAGAAGCTCTAAGAATGATTAGTGAGCTAAGTCCTGCGTCACAAGAAAAAATGATGAAGATAGCAAAAGTTTTTCTCGAAGAAGAAATGGATAAAAAGAAATAAAAAAAGAAGAGGAATTTACTCCCCTTCTTTTTTATTTTCTTTATTATGGCACTTTTTTACTAATTCCACATATTTATCAAATTTATTTTTATCTAAACTTTTTATTGTGTCTAAAACTTTCCCCTTTTTTATTAATTTTTTTTCTAATTCTATCATATATGCCATCCCCTGTTTTTATGTATAAGTTATGTATTTTACTTTAAATAGCTATACCTAATTCTTTTCCATATCTCATTTCAAGAACGTACGTTCGCATTATTAATAATAAACTTCCTATAAACTTCATCTAAAACATCTCCTTTACTATTATATATCTGTTTTGACTTAGCACTATTGTTATAGTGCTTTTTGCTTTTAATTTCTTAACTACATTTTAACACATTTTTCCACCAAAAAATGTTCTAATTAGGAACATTTATTACAATAAACTACACAAACTATTAATTATAAAAATAATCAAAAAATAATTAAAAGGTGGATTTTAATAAATGTTGAAAAAATTAAGAAAAAAGAAAAGAATGACACAACTAGAATTAGCAGAAAAAATGGGACGTAACAGAAGTTATATATCAAAACTAGAAAATCAAGAATATAAAGATATAGGTATATCTACGATACTAGACTTATCTATAGCACTAGAAGAAGACTTCTTTGAACTGTGTAAATATTACAAGCTTCAAGAGATGAAAAGAAGAGAAAAATAAAACAATTATTTAGATAGTATATCTAACATGTTATAATTATTGTAATATTAAAATGACATAATTGGGGGTGTCTAAAATTCCTGCTTACAAAGATGAACAAAGAAAAAGTTGGTATGCTGGTTTTTATTTTACAGATTTCAATGGAGATAAAAAAAAGAAAATAAAAAGAGGTTTCAAAACTAAAAAAGAAGCTTTGGAATTTGAAAGAGAGTTTTTGAATAAATCTAAAATGAGTACTGATATGAATTTTGAAAGTCTTGTAGATGAATACATGCAAGATATGTCAACTAGATTAAAATTGACTACTATAGATATTAAGAAGTACTTAATAAACTTAAAAATCTTGCCTTTTTTTAGAAAGCTGAAAATAAATGAAATTACTGCTAAACATATTAGAAAGTGGCAAAACGAATTATTGCAAAGTGATTATAGTCAAACATACATAAAAACAATAAATAATCAACTTGTTGCTATATTAAATTATGCAGTTAAGTACTATAATTTACCTTCTAATCCTGCCCACTTAGCAGGTTCTATTGGTAAAAAAAACGCTGATGAAATGCAGTTTTGGACTTTAGATGAATTTAAAAAATTTATGGAATTTGAAAATAAACCAGAACCTCGTCTAGCTTTTGAAATTTTATTTTGGGCAGGGCTTAGACTAGGTGAATTAATGGCTCTTACTCCAAAAGATATATTTGAAAACAAAATAAATATTGATAAAAGCTATATGAAGTTAAATGGTGAAGATATAGTTTCTTCTCCTAAAACTCCTAAAAGTAAACGTATTGTTCCTATACCAAGTTTTTTATATAATAATATAAAAGATTACTTATCTAAACTATATGATTTAAAAGAAGATGAAAGGATATTTAAATTTGCCAAAAGTTATTTACATAAAGAATTAGATAGGTGTTGTAAGCTATCTGGAATAAAAAGAATTAGAGTACATGACTTAAGACATTCTCATGCATCTTTATTGGTGAATATGGATGTAAATATATTAACTATAGCTGAACGTTTAGGACATGAAAAAGCTGAAACAACATGGAATACATATTCTCATTTATACCCGAATAAGCAGCTTGAAGTTGCACAAAAATTAGATGATTTAAATATATAGTATCATTTTAGTATCACAAGCAAATTTTAAAAAGCTGTAAACCTTAAAATTTCAAGGTTTACAGCTTTTTTGTATACTATTCCCATTCAATAGTTCCAGGAGGCTTAGAAGTTATATCATAAACTACTCTATTTACTCCATCAACTTCATTTATTATTCTATTAGAAATTCTTTCTAATACATCATAAGGCATCTTATACCAGTCAGAAGTCATTCCATCAGAAGAAGTAACTGCTCTTAAACCAACTAAATAAGCATATGTTCTTTCATCACCCATAACTCCAACAGTCTTAACATCTGGTAATGTTGCAAAAGCTTGCCATATTTCTCTGTATAAACCTGCTTTTCTAAGCTCGTCCATATAAACAGCATCAGCTTCTCTTAATATATCACATTTTTCTTTAGTTACATCACCTATAACTCTTATTCCTAGACCTGGTCCTGGGAAAGGATGTCTAAATATTAATCCTTCTTCTATACCAAGCTCTAATCCTATTTTTCTAACTTCATCCTTAAATAACTCTCTTAATGGTTCTACAATTTCTTGGAAGTCTACATCTTCTGGGATTCCACCAACATTATGATGAGACTTTATAGTAGCAGCATTTCCATGTCCACTTTCTATAACATCTGGATAGATTGTTCCTTGTACTAAGAAATCCATTTTTCCTAATTTATTTGATTCTTCTTCAAATACTCTTATAAATTCTTCACCTATTATTTTTCTCTTAGCTTCTGGTTCAGAAACTCCTTTTAATTTAGATAAGAATCTATCTTCTGCATTAACTCTTATTAAATTTATATCAAATTTCTCTCTAAATATTCTTTCTACATCATTTCCTTCATTTTTTCTAAGTAAACCATGGTCAACAAATATACAAGTTAAGTTGTCCCCAATTGCTTTATGAATAAGAACTGCAGCAACAGAAGAATCAACTCCTCCACTTAAAGCACATAAAGCTTTTTTATCGCCTATTTTTTCTTTTAATTCTTTTATTTTATCTTCTATGAATGAATCTGTAGTCCAGTCACCTTTTACTTTACAAATATTATATAAGAAGTTTGTAAGTATCTTGTCCCCTTCCAAACAGTGTTCTACCTCTGGATGGAATTGAACTCCATATAGGTTTCGTTCTACATTTTCCATAGCTGCTACTGGACAATCATTAGTATTTGCAACTATAGTAAATCCTTCTGGAACTTTTTCTATTAAATCTGTATGACTCATCCATACACTATTTGTAGTTATTCCTTCAAATAATGATGATTTTCCATAAGTTATAGCTGTTTTTCCATATTCTTTTTCTTGTTTATTACCTTTTCTTACAACTCCACCCAATACATGAGACATTATTTGAATACCATAGCATATTCCAAGTATTGGTACTCCTAGTTCAAATATTTCTTTTGATATTGTTGGAGAATCTTCTAAATACGCACTATTTGGACCGCCTGTAAATATTATCCCTTTAGGATTTTTTTCTTTTATTCTTTCTATGCTTGCAGTACATGGAAGTATTTCACAATATACGTTGTTTTCTCTAACTCTTCTAGCTATCAACTGATTATATTGTCCTCCAAAATCTATTACAAGTACTAATTCATGTTTCATAAATTTACATCTCTCCTTGTATAATATAGTTTTTATATATTTATTTTAACACAATACAGTCTAAATTATATTAAATCTTTTTACACAAAAAACCTGTATAGTAACTTCCATAATTTCTAGCAAAAGTGAAATTACTATACAGGCTTCCAAAATACCTTTATCTTATAGCCAACACATAGGGAGTTTAACTCAGCCTACACATTTACTTAACTAGGTCTTTTGGTATAATAATTTCACTCATAGTCAAGATATTTACGGTATCTTGGTAGAGACTCTCAGACCATATTTCTGAGCATATACGAGTGAGTTTATATTTTATATATTTTTTTCTGTTTACTTTTATTTAATAAGGCTGAATATTAATTTATCAAAATTTATTACTTATGTCAATAAGTTTTCACTAAATTCTTCTTTTATTCTAAAATTTATATCAGCAAACACTTTTTTTATAGGAATATCTTCATTTTTTGCTATAGTTTTACATTCATTATATTCTGGAGTAGCCTTGACTAGTTTTCCTTTATAATACCCTAGTTTTACTGTAACCACTCCATATTTTGTATCTAATTTTACAAATTTTCTCTCTAGAATTTCTCTATTATATGCATTATATCTCACTCCAAAAGTACTAGTTTCTAAAAGTAATATTTTAATAAATTTTTCTAAATCTGATTCATTACATAAAATTGATACTTTTGTTGCTGGTCTATTCTTCTTCATATAAATGCTCTCTGTATAAATATCTAATGCTTTCTCATCTAATATTTTTTCATACAAATAAGAATAGATTTCTGAAGACATATCATCAATGTTTGCACTAATTTCATAAATTAATTCTTCTTTTTTTTTTCACCTAATACAGTTCTGAGTATATTTGGTACTTCAAACTTCTTATGACCTATACCATATCCAATTTGCTTTGGAGAAAATTCAAGCTCATCTACAAACTCATCACACAAGACTTTTATGATTGCAGCTCCTGTTGGAGTTGTACATTCTCCATTTACATTATTTAATTTAATTGGCACACCTTTTAAAATTTCTATAGTTGCAGGTGCAGGTATAGGTATAATTCCATGTTCACATTTTACAAATCCTGAACCAACAGACACTGTACTAGCACAAACTTTATCTACACAAAGTAAGTCAACTAATATAGAAGCTCCTACTATATCTACAATTGAATCTATAGCCCCTACCTCATGAAAATGTATCTTGTCTATTGTAGTTCCATGAACTTTTGCTTCTGCTTCTCCAATTACCATAAATATTTTTTTTGCTTTAAATTTTACATTTTCGTTTAGAGTGCTTTTATCTATAACCTCAAATATATCCACTAAATTTCTATGCGTATGTTTTTCTTTTGTAATTACTTCTACTTTTGTACCTACTATTCCATTTTCAGTTTTCGAGCTGATGTTTATATTAAATTCATCGCTCATTCTTAGTTTATGAATTTCCTCCAAAAAAATTTCCTTAGGCACACCTAAATTTAATAAACTTGCAAGGGTCATATCCCCTGATATACCGCTTATTATATCAAAATAAAGTATTTTTTCACTCATATATGTCTCCTCAATTTTAATAGTAAAAATATAATAGAAATTAAATTTTATTATATAGTTTTGTTTAATTTATATCAATGTATTTACAGTTTATTTATCATTGATGCTAAATATCCTGCTCCAAATCCATTATCAATATTTACAACAGATATTCCAGATGCACAGCTATTTAACATAGCTAGTAATGCTGCTAATCCTCCAAAATTTGCTCCATATCCAACAGAAGTTGGAACAGCTATTACTGGAACATCAACCAGTCCACCAATTACACTTGCAAGAGCACCTTCCATACCTGCAACGGCTACTATTACTCTAGCACTATCTATTTTATGTCTTTTATTTAAAAGCCTATGTATACCTGCCACTCCAACATCATATATTCTATCAACATCATTACCTAAAAACTTAGCTGTATGATAAGCTTCGTCTGCTACTGGTATATCAGAAGTTCCCCCTGTAGCAATCACAATTTTACCTTTTCCTATATTCTCTATATCATGATTTTGAATCTTAAGAATTTTAGACACCTCTTCATACTCAGCATGATTATAGATTTCTTTAATTTTCAGAAAAGTTTCTTTTCTGCACCTTGTCCCCAATATGTTAGAACTTTTTTGATTCATTTTATCAATAATCCCTAAAATATGCTCATCACTCTTACCTTCACAATAAATAACTTCCGGATACCCATTTCTTAATTCTCTATGATGGTCTATATTTGCATATCCAAGGTCTTCATAAGGTAAATCTTTTAACTTTTCTAACGCAAAATCTATATCAATATTTTCATTTTTAACTTCTTCAAGCAATTTTCTTAAGTCCATATTATCGCATCCTTTTAAATTTGATTTATTCTCTATCAACAATTATACCTTAATTAATATATATCTAAAATCATAACCTAAAAAATAACAATACTACTCTAAAATATTATTACAAACTAGATACTGATTATCTAAATATGTGTATTGAATTTATAGATATACAAAAATTAGATATATACAAAAGAACTATTTCAACTTAGAGTTTAAAATCTAAGTCGAAATAGTTCTTTATATTAAAATTTATATTTTAAATTTTTTAAATTACATCATACCAGGCATTCCGCCACCCATTCCTGGCATTCCTGCATCTTCTTTTTCAGGAAGGTCAGCAACAGCAGCTTCAGTAGTTAAGAAAGTACTTGCTATTGATGCAGCATTTTGTAAAGCACTTCTACTAACTTTAGTTGGGTCAACTATACCAGCTTCTATCATATTTACATATTTTTCATTCAATGCGTCAAATCCAGTTTCTGCTTCAGAATTAACAACATTTTGCACAATTACAGCACCTTCAAGACCAGCATTTATAGCTATTTGTCTTAATGGCTCTTCTAACGCTTTTTTAACTATTTGAGCACCTAGTTTAACTTCTCCTTCTAAACTCTCAATTAGTGTTCCTATTGCTGGTATAACACTAACAAAAGCAGTTCCTCCACCAGCTACTATTCCTTCTTCTACAGCTGCTCTAGTTGCATTAAGAGCATCTTCTATTCTTAACTTTCTTTCTTTTAACTCTACTTCTGTAGCAGCTCCAACTTTTACAACAGCTACTCCTCCAGCAAGTTTAGCTAATCTTTCCATTAATTTCTCTCTATCAAAATCTGAAGTAGTTTGCTCTACTTGATGTTTAATTTGAGTTACTCTATCTTCTATAGCTTTTTTATCTCCAGAACCATCTACTATTGTAGTACTTTCTTTAGTTACCTTAACAGATGAAGCTCTACCTAGCATAGATAAATCAGCTTCTTTTAAATCATAACCTAATTCTTCTGATATTACTTGAGCACCTGTAAGTATTGCTATATCTTGAAGCATTTCTTTTCTTCTATCTCCAAAGCCTGGAGCTTTAACTGCTACTACATCAAATGTTCCTCTTAATTTATTTACTACTAATGTAGATAATGCTTCACCTTCTACATCTTCAGCTATTATCAATAACTTTTTACCTTGTTGAACTATTTGTTCAAGAACTGGTAATAATTCTTGTATGTTAGATATTTTTTTATCAGTAATTAATATATATGGGTCATTTAAAACTGCTTCCATTTTATCTACATCTGTAACCATATATGCAGAAACAAATCCTCTATCAAACTGCATACCTTCAACAGCATCTAATTCAGTATTCATAGTTTGAGACTCTTCAACAGTTATAACTCCATCTTTACCTACTATTTCCATAGCTTCTGCTATTAATTTTCCAACTTCTTCATCACCAGCAGATATAGAAGCAACTTGAGATATAGCCTCTTGTGTTTCTACTATTCTTGATTGATTTTTTAATTCTTCTACTGCTACTGTTACTGCTTTTTGTATTCCTTTTCTTAAAAGTATTGGGTTAGCCCCTGCTGTTACATTCTTTAAACCTTCTCTTATTATAGCTTGTGCTAAAACTGTAGCAGTTGTAGTACCATCTCCAGCTACATCATTAGTTTTAGTTGCTACTTCTTTAACTAATTGAGCACCCATATTTTCAAATCTATCTTCTAGTTCTATCTCTTTTGCTATAGTTACTCCATCATTAGTTATAAGTGGAGAACCAAATTTTTTATCTAATATAACATTTCTTCCTTTAGGTCCTAATGTTACTTTTACTGTATCTGCTAATTTATTTACACCAGCTTCTAAAGCTCTTCTTGTTTCCTCTGAAAATTTAATTTCTTTAGCCATTTTAAACCCCTCCTAATAAATTTATTCTATATTTATTCAATAACAGCTAATACATCACTCTGTCTTAGTATTGTGTATTCTTGTCCTTCTATCTTAACTTCTGTTCCAGAATATTTTTGGAATATAACCTTATCTCCCACTGTCAATTCCATTTTTATTTCTTTCCCTTCAACTATTCCACCTGGTCCAACTTCTACAACTTCAGCTATTTGAGGTTGCTCTTTAGCTGCTCCTGGTAAAACTATTCCACTTGCAGTTTTTTCTTCTGCTTCTACTTTTTTAATTACTACTCTGTCAGCTAATGGTCTTATTTTCATTATTAACGCCTCCTAAAATATTAAGTATAGACTAGTTCGCCTATGTTTTTAGTTATTTTTAAATTAATACTACTTATATATGTAGATTTATATATATACTTTTTATTTATTATCACTCTATCTAATAGAGTGCTAACAATTATTATAATATACCAATCACACATAATTTTCAATACCTTTTTTAATAATTTTTTATAATATTGGTGAAAATAATCTTGCTACAGATTCTTTGATTTTTTGTATGATATTTCTATTCTTAAATACCTCCAAATTAAGTTCTTCACAGTGACTTAAATCCTCAAAGAAATCATCTGTCATTACCCTAATAACTTCTTCATCATAGATAAATGCATTTACCTCAAAGTTAAGCATAAAACTTCTTAAATCCATATTAGCTGTACCTGCAGAAGCAATTTTATCATCTATTATTACGACTTTAGAATGTATAAATCCTTTATTATATAAATAAACTTTACCACCTGCTCTTAATATTTCTTCAAAATATGAATAAGATGCTATATTTACTATCTTGTGGTCTGCAATTTTAGGAAATATTATTCTCACATCAACTCCACTAAGAGCAGCACTCTTTATAGCTTTTAGTAGACTTTCATCTGGAATAAAATATGGAGTTTCTATATAAACATTTTTTCTAGCCTGACATATTGCAGAAAAATAAGCATAATGAATATCTTCCCAGTCACTGTCTGGACCACTCGCAACAACTTGTATCATACTTTCACCAACATTCCCTACACTTGGGAAATAATTTTTAGTCACTAATACTTCTTTTGTTGTATAATACCAATCAATCAGAAATGTCATTTGAAGCATGTATACAGAAATACCCTTAATCCTAATATGAGTATCTCTCCAATATCCAAACTTATCATTTTTGCCTAAATATTCATCTCCTATATTTATTCCACCTGTATATCCAATTATTCCATCAATAACAACAATTTTTCTGTGATTTCTATAGTTTAATTTCCCTCCTATTATAGGAAATTTTGTAGGTAAAAATGCTGCAATTTCTATACCTACTTCCCTCATTTCTCGGAAAAATTTTCTATTAAACCAAAATCTCCAGCATCCTACATCATCATATAAAATTCTTATCTTAATGCCTTCTTTAGCCTTTTTTATAAGTTCTTCTTTTAACACCCTACCTATTTCACTATCTTTGATGATAAAGTACTCTAAATGAATATGGTCTTTAGCTTCTCTTATATCTTCTATAAGTCTTTTAAACTTTTCATTTCCATCTACAAATACATCCACTTTATTATTTTTAGTAAAGGGAAACATACCAGTCTTTAACAACATATTTATTACCCTTTTTCTATAACTACCATCCTCTTCATCTCTTAAAAGCTTATTTTGTTTTATAGATTCTTTTTCTAATTCAACTATTTCTGTTATCTTTTCTAATGTATCAAATAGTTTCTTTTCTTTTATATTATTAGCTAGTTTTTGAGTCTTAAATAATTTTCTTTTTCTAATATTTCTACCTGAAATAGCATATATCATTAAACCTACACCTGGAAATATAATAAACATCAATAGCCAAGACATTGTTTTTGCAGGGTCTCTATTTTCAAGTAATATAATCACAGAAATTATGGCTCCAGCTAGATATGATATAATTAAATAGAACAGAAATATTGTTCCTATTACTCCCATAATTTCTCCCCCTTAATTTATTTTCCTATACCGAGTTCTCTTGCATAGTAAAATAAGTACTGTTGAGCAAATCCAGACATTTCTTTAAATTTATCGATTCCATAAGTTCTCATTTTAGGTAAACTCATGTCTTCATCTATATAAAATTCTTGCATAACTCTCTTAACCCAAACATCAACTGGAAAAGAATCATATTTTTGCATACCAAATAATGCAATACAATCACATACTTTTGGTCCTACTCCATTAAATTTTAAAAGCTCTTTTCTACAATCCTCTGTACTTAAATTTGTATATTCAGATACCTCATCATTATTCTCTATAACTGCCTGTGTAGTACTTTTTATGTACTTATCTCTAAAACCTGTTTGACATGCTCTTATTTCCTCTTGTGAGGCCTTATTTAGTTCTTCTGGTGTTGGGAATGCATAGTATTCATTACCTTCATATTCACCTATATACTTACCAAACTTTCTTGATAAATTTTCTATCGCTCTTTGTATCATAGGAATCCTATTATTAGAGGAAATTATAAATGATATAAGCATTTCCCATCCATCTTGTCTTAATATTCTTATTCCCCATCCAAATTCAGTAGCCTTATTTAAATATTCATCCATATTTTTTAGCTTATTCTTTATTTCTGTATAATCAGTTCCTAAATCAAAGTAATTATACCAAATGCTGTTAAACTCCTTTAAATTAGTATTATTTAAATATATTTTATCATTCTCTTTTTTGACATTTAATATTCTCCCCTTTGCAACTCCAGTGTATGAGCCATCTTCTTGTTTGTGCCATCTAAAACATTGACCACACTCAAATATATGTACTGGGTCAAAATCTGTTACTCTTTCTAGTATAACTCCATTACCTTTTTCATAAACATTCATATACCAAATCTCCTTAATATTTATATTTTCATTTTGTTTATTTACTTAAAAACTTAGCTCTAATATGTGCATTTTACTTATTTTAACACAAAGATAAGTAATTTCAAAATTTATAAGGTTATTATTATGTAAAATAATATTTTACTTTAAATTTTTACCTTAAATAAAAAATGAATTTCTATAAGTTTATACCCACTTAAACTTATCGAAATTCATTTTTTATTTATATTATAAATTATTAGTATCATATTATTTTAATTAATCAAATTAGTATTACAAATACTATTTTTATACTATATAAATATTTTTATTAAAACTACAGCTGATACAACTTGTACTGTACCTACAAATAAACCATATAAAGAAACTTCTTTCCCTTGTTTCACTAAATCTTTTACATTAACCTTTAATCCAATTGCTGCTAAAGCTATTATTTCTAGTTTGTTACTTATTTCTTTGCACAACACAGATACTTCTTTTGGTATAATGTTCATTGAAAAAAGTGCACAAGTTATAAAGAATCCAATTACATACCATGGTATAGTCACTTTTTTCTTTTTTATCTCATCCTTTTCTTCTTCAAGAATTTCCCTATTAGATTGATTTTTCATATGTCCAAATACTAATACAACAACAACTAGAAATATTACTCTTACTATCTTAAAAATAGTAGCTAAATCTTTTACATTTTCTCCAACAATTGCTCCACTTGCTACAACCTGACCAATTGATTGCAAAGTTCCACCTATCATTGCTGAAGTTTTTACAAGTTCATGGCTATATAAAAATTGAGATATTATTGGAAGTAAAAACATAAGAAATATACCAGTAACATTTACAATAGTTACTGCAATTCCCTTTTCTTTATCTGTCGCATTAACCACTGGAACTGTTGCTCCTATTGCAGAAGAACCACATACTGCATTTCCACTTGCCATTAGAAATCTAAAGTTTTCTTCAAATCCTAGTTTTTTACCTATATAAAGTGCAGCTATTATTGTTATTGTCATTTGCAATATTATAAATAAAATTCCTGAAACTTTTAAGTCTATTAAAGTAGATACACTGAGTGTTGCTCCTAATAGTACTATTGAATATGATAACAAATCTGTCTCTGAAAATTTATAACCTTTTTGAAATACCTTTTGATTTAAAAATAGGTTTCCTACAAACATACCTAAAAATATAGAAATTGATGCTGCCCCTACCTTAGGAATTAAAATAGAAATAAATATACTAATATAACCTACTAATACTGATACAAACAGTCCTGGTAATATTTCCCTTATAGTTTTTAATGTCAAACTGCTTTTTTTCTTTAACATAATATACCTACCTTATAATTAATATAGTTTTCTTCATAGCAATAGTATATAATTGTAATAACCATAAGTAAAATAAATATATAATATCGTAATGATTAATGTTTTTAATGGTTATTATATATAGTATAATTATCTGTAGAAAGTATATAAAAAATGTAAAATTTCATTAGGTAAAGGAGACAAAAAATTGTTTGAAGAATTAAAAACATTTGTAGCTGTTGTTGAATACAAAAACTTTACTAAAGCTGGGGAATATTTAAATCTATCACAACCAAGTGTAAGTAAACACATAAAAAATCTAGAAAATTATTTTAAAGTTGTGCTTATAAACAGGTCTATTAAACAAAAAACCATTTTTATAACAGAAAGTGGACAAATCTTGTACAAAAGAGCTAAAGAAATATTAAATCTTTTAAATATTACTTATCATGATGTAAGCCAAGTTTCAGATGCTATAACTGGTCACTTAAAGATTGGTGCAAGTTTAACTATTGGAGAGTATATTTTACCAAATTTTCTAGCATTATTTTCTAAAAAGTATCCTGACATAGATGTAGAAGTTTTTATAAAAAATACATCAATCGTATCTTCTCATGTTAAGGATTATATTTTAGACATTGGTCTTATTGAAGGCACTTGCTCTTCCCCTTCATTTATTCAAGAATATTTTTTTGAAGATAAGATGGTTTTAGCACTTCCATACAAGAGTCATTTATTAAAAGATTTTAGTTTTGATAAACTTCAAAACCAAAAATGGATAGTCAGGGAGGATGGTTCTGGAACCAGAGATTATTTAGATATGTTTTTAAGTGTTAAAGAAATTATTCCAAAAAGTATGATGGTTTTTGGAAGTAATTATGCTGTCAAAGAATCTGTTAGAAATAATTTAGGAATTACAATAGTCTCTAATCTAGTGACAAGCTTACCTGTTCTAAACAATGAGCTGTCTGTCATAGAGCTTGGAAGCAGCTACAACAGACATTTCTCATATATATTTCCAAAAGATATAACTTTATCAAAAGCAGCAACTATTTTCATTGAAGAGTTAAAAATATTTAGTAACTTAAATAGTATATAACATTAATAAAATTTAAAATCAATAATTATCAATATTTCTTACAAAGACCCTTTAAAATCTACTTTCAATTACTTTTATCATATAAAAGAAAGTCTGATTTATAGGAGTAGGTATGTTATATTTTTTTCCAAGTTTGCAGATATTCTTAGAAAACATATCTACTTCTGTAAGTCTATGAGCTTCCACATCTTGAAGCATTGATGTTCTTCCTTCTTTTGAATGTTCTAGTATTCTATGTAATGAATGTTCCACATCATCTTCTGTAAGAGATATGTCTTTTGCTTGTGCTATAGCAACAACTTCCCTCATTGCAGATTTTGCTAATTCTCTTAAATGCTCAGAACTCTGAAAAACTCCATAAGGTGCACCAAGTATAGCTGAAGTTTGATTTACACCAATATTAACCATGTACTTCCACCACATATCTCGTTGAATATCTTTTGATAAAGTATATTCTATATTTACATCATCAAAGACTTCGGTTATTATATTAGTTTTTCTATCTTCACTATTATCTTTGTTACCAAATACAATTATCCCATTAGTAGTGTGTATAATATTATTATTGATTTTCTTTGCATCTATATTGGTAACATATGAATATACCATTTTTTCAATTCCAAATCTTTCTCCTATTATCTCTTCGCTATCAACTCCATTTAGCAGAGACATTATAACTGTATTTTTTCCAACTAATCCATCTAATTCTTTTATATTTTCTTTTAAATTATTATATTTTAGACCTATAATTATAAAATCAGCCTCTTGTTTATACTCATCTTTAGTTACATAATCAAAATCATACCTTTTTCCATTTATTATAAATCCTTCTTCTAAATATCTTTTCTTTCTTTCATTATCACAAAGAATTTTAAAATCATATTTAGAGTTAAAAAATTGTTCTGCAAAAGTAGCTCCTACAGCACCTACTCCAAAAAATACAACCTTTTTATGATTTTCATTTAATTGATTTTTCATACTTACCCCTCCCTAATATATAATACTTTTACCTTATACTTATATTGTACTGCTACTATCTCTTATTTTGTAAATATATTTTTAACAAAAAAAACAGCTAACCTTCATTTATAAGGCTAACTGCTTTTTATTTTTAAGTTATATGTTATATTACAAATTTTTACTCTAAAAAATTTACATTTTTTAAGTAACACTATAAATAATTAAGTTTTTATTACATCCCTAATTCCTTGAACTCCCTACTTCCAGGCTTAACAACTGGTAATTTTCCTTCCTTACATAAAGGACACTCATCAGATTCATAAACTTGAATATCAAGTTTTATAGCACTATATATAGGCATACCTATATCATGATTAGTTCTATCTGCTATACATGCAACACCTACAACTTCTCCACCTAAGGCTTCTAATACTCTTTTTGTCTCCATAGTTGATTTACCAGTAGTTACAACGTCTTCAGCAATTATTATCTTTGCTCCTTTTTTAACTTCAAATCCTCTTCTTAACTCCATTGTATTGTCTTTTCTCTCAGTAAATACAGCTTCTTTTCCTAATTGTCTTCCTAACTCATAAGAAACTATTACTCCACCCATAGCTGGTCCTACTACTAAGTCTATATCTAAGTCTTTTATTTGTTCAACAACTGTACTTAATACCTCAGCAGCATATTCTGGAAATCTTAATACTTTTGCACATTGTACGTATCTATTACTGTGTTTTCCTGAAGATAATAAAAAATGTCCCTCCAACAATGCATCACTTTTCTTTAATATATCCACTACATCTACTTTACTCATATTATTTTTCCTCCATGTTAATGTTATAAAATTATTGTTTATTTAATCTATATTTTTTATCTTTAAAATACTATTTATTCTACCTTATATAATTCCTCTTATTTCGTCTAAACTTTTTATTCCTTCTCTATCCATAAATTCATTAATTCCATCTATTATTTCAATACCTATTCTAGGATTCATAAAATTTGCAGTTCCAACTTGGATACAAGTAGCTCCTGCCATTATAAACTCTATAGCATCTGTGGCTTTAGTTATTCCGCCCATTCCCATTACAGGTATATTTACATTTTTACACACTTCATGTACCATTCTCAAAGCTATAGGTTTTATAGCTGGTCCAGATAACCCAGCATATACATTTTCAAATACTGGTCTTCTATTTTTTATATCAATTGCCATTGCTTTAAAAGTATTAACTAATGAAACTCCATCAGCACCTTCTTCTTCACAAACTTTTGCCATTCCTACAATATCTTCTGCATTGGGTGATAATTTTATTACTAAAGGCAGTTTCGTTATGTTTCTTACCTCACGAACAACTTCTCTTGCCACTTCATTTTTTATACCAAAAGCCATTCCACCAGCTTTGACATTTGGGCAAGATATATTTAATTCAATAATGTCTATAGGCTTGTCATTTAACATTTGAACCCCTAATAAGTAGTCTTCTAATGTCCCACCTCCAACATTAGCTATTCTGACTAAGTCTAGTTTACTAAAAAAAGGTAATTCATAGTCTATAAATCCTTGAACTCCAGGGTTTTCAAGCCCAACACTATTCATCATACCGGATGGTGTCTCATGAACTCTCATACCATTGTTACCAGGTTTTTTATTTAAAGTAAGACCCTTGCTACTTATACCACCAAGTTTTTGTATATCATAAATCTCATTATATTCTTTTCCAAATCCAAAAGTTCCAGACGCCATTATTACTGGATTTTTAAATTCTACACTTCCAAATTTCACACTTAAATTACCCATTAAAAATCACGTCCTCTCCCCAGAACACTGGACCATCTTTACAAGTCTTTTTATTTCCTCCATTAGTTTTACACGTACATACTAAACAGGCACCTACTCCACAAGCCATATGGTTTTCAAGAGATACCATAATTCTCGTTTTAGTACCTTCTACCATCTTAACTAATTTTTCCATCATTGGAGTTGGACCACATGTTAATATATAATCATATTTCTCAACATCAATTATATCTGTTACAAAAGTATTTCCTACTGTTGTATAGACTTTATTACATACTTGTTTATATTCATCTTCTAATATAACATCTTCTCTAAACCCAAGATATGCATCACAATTTTTTATATTTTTAGCAACCAAATATAGTGGAGCTACACCGATTCCTCCTCCTACTAGAGCTACCTTTCCATCAACCTTAGCATATCCATTACCATAAGGGCCTTCTAATTTTATATTATCATTTACCTTTAGGTTACTCAAAATTTGAGTTCCTTCTCCTACTACTTTATAAAGAAAAGTTATCCCTTCTTCATCTATATCATGTATACTTATAGGTCTTGAAAGTACTGGATAAGTATCCCATGCTCTTAACATATAGAATTGTCCCATTTTACCTTCAAAATTACCTTTTACTTTCATTCTATACATATCTTCGCCTATATATATATTTTCCAGAATTTTATACATCCCAAAATCTCCTTTGTTTTACTATTATATGATAACTATTAGTCTTCATTTATACCTAAAAGTTTTATTATTAAAGCCATTCTAACATACATTCCATATTTAGCTTGTTTAAAATATACAGCTCTATCATCACTATCTACATCTATGTCTATTTCATTTACTCTTGGTAATGGATGCATTACTAACATATCTTTAGATGCCTTTTCTAATTTAGCTTTATTTAAAATATAATAGTTTTTAAGTCTTTCATACTCTGATTTATCTTCAAATCTTTCTTGTTGAACTCTAGTCATATATAAAACATCCAAGCTTCCTATAACATCATCCAAATTATTAGTTTCATAATATGCATGTCCCTTTATAGCTTCTTTTATATAATCTGGCATTTTTAACTCTTCAGGCGCTATAAATACAAACTTTGTATTTTTATATCTTGCCATAGCCTTAACCAAAGAATGCACAGTTCTTCCATATTTTAAATCACCACATAATCCTATTGTATGGCTTTCTAAAGTTCCTTTTAATGATTTTATAGTAAGTAAGTCTGTAAGTGTTTGAGTTGGATGCTGGTTCTTGCCGTCTCCTGCATTTATAAATGGCACTTCCGTATATCTAGCTGCTTCTGAAGCTGCACCTGATTGAGGATGTCTCATAGCTATTATATCAACATAACCAGATACTATCCTCATTGTATCTCCTAGAGTTTCACCTTTTGATGCAGAGGATGAATTTGGCTCTGAAAAGCCTACTACACGTCCTCCTAATCTGTTCATAGCAGATTCAAAGCTTAATCTTGTTCTTGTTGATGGTTCATAAAATAATGTAGCTAATAGTTTTCCTTCACATATACGAGAATATTTTGACGGATTGTCAATTATTTTTTGAGCTAATTCTAATATTTCATCTATTTCTTCTATTGAAAAGTCTTCTGGTTGGATTAAATTTCTTGATTTTAACATCTTTCGTCCTCCTTTTTTAGCCTCTCTGAACTAAAATTAAAAGTATTTTTGTACTGTTAGTAGCTTACCACCTTTGCCCTATCCTGTCAAGGGATTGCGCAAATAATCATCATATGAAAAGGCTCCTATTTAACAGTCATATTAACTTGAATCTTGATTAGATTTAAAGTGATACAAAAACGCTCTATAGTACATTTAAAATATAATCATTTTTTGTTTCCATGATTAAATTAAATATAATATAGAGCGTTTATATATATTTATGTATTTATCAATTTGTCATATTACAAACCGATTATAATATTCTTTTTGCTGTAACAAATCTTGCTGTATAGTATGATGAATTTATACTAGTTACACTAACTGTTTTTCCTGTTGATGGTGAATGTATCATATTACCCCCACCTACATATATTCCAACATGACTAACAGAACCAGAACCATTAGTTGTGAAGAATACTAAGTCTCCTGGTTGTAAATTTGCTTTACTTACAGTTTGTCCATATTTAGATTGTGCTTTAGATGTTCTTGGTATATTCTTTCCTACTGCATTTCTATACACATATTGTGTAAATCCAGAACAGTCAAAAGTGTTTGGTCCTTCTGCTCCCCAAACATATGGACAACCTTGCTTAGAATATGCCAAGTTAAGTACAGCTTGAACTGCATTAGAGTTAGCTGTTGGCACATTTGAATTATTATTTTGTTGATTAGTATTTGCATTGTTTTGTTGATTATTATTTGTAGAATCTACATTTTGGTCAATACTTGGGTTTACTTGTGGCTCTTCTATTACAGGAGCTTTATCAGATATATAAGATGATTTTACATATCCTTCTGTTTCCCCATCTTTAACTTTTAACCAATCTCCATTATCTTCCAAAACCAATAAAGAACTTCCTTTTTCCAGCTCTTCAATTACTTCTGAACTTTCACTCTTATCTTTTCTTAAGTTTACTTTATCAGCGTTAGTATATCCTACACCTTCAGATATATCTACATATCTAGTAGCTAACCAACCTTCGCCATCTTCAACTTTAACCTTAACCCATTCTCCTTGAGTTCCTAAAACCGTAAATTCATCTCCAGAATAAGCTATGTTTTGAACTTGACCTTCTTCTCTTATCTTTATAGCTACTCCATCTTTTATTTTTGCAACTTTATATTTTACTTCTTTATATTCACCTAAATTTAATTCAGTATTTGTTTTATCATCCTTATTTTGAGATGAATCATTTACTTCATCTGCATTTACAATTGAACTTACTGATAATGCCATAACTGATGCAAATACTGGTATTAATATCTTTTTCTTCACGATAAACCTCCTAAAATTTTCCCATAATTATCTTATGATTCTATTTTGTAGGTGAAGTGTACCTAAGGATAAAATACTAATACACAATACATTAATAAAAGCTCTATCTGTAACTTTTTTGTAAACCACTTTATATAACTTTTATAGTATTATTATATTAATAAAATAAATAAATTAGCTTATCCAATATGTCACCTAAATATACATTATTTACTTAATTATATAATATGGGTCTGTAAAAGTAAAGAATTTTGTACCATTCGAGGTTAAAGTGCGCATAAATATTGTTTTATGTGTTTTTTTATGCGCTTTTATATGGCGTATATTTTTTGATGAAATAACTATAAAAGTTGGTTGTTTTGTGAAATTTTTTACAATTGAATATAATTATTAATACTTTCTTTAGGACTTTTGTGAATACTTACTTTTAAATTCTTTTAAGTTTCAGCTATTTGCTATTATATAAATATCTATCTTAATAAATTGTTCAACTTGTCATAGTATTTTACACCAAAGCTTATTTTATCAGAGTCTTTAGGAATCAATCCCATTGCTTCATACATTCTTTTATGTTCTTTTTTAACATTTTCAGGAGCATCTGCATATGTAAATTCTAAAAGTGTAACACTTCCTCTAAAAACATGTAGCTTCTCCATATCATATTTAGGCAATATATTAAGATTAACAATACTCGTTGAATTAACCTTCAAAAAAGTAATAGAAGATAATAAACATAAAGTTAATGCCATTAATATACCATTCTTGTACTTTTCATTAAACATATTCATAACTCTCTTTTTAATATCAGATTGCTTATGGAGTCCAGCTATAAATTTATTTGAAGTATTTGAACCTTTTCTCATTGCATTTAGAATTGTTAAAGCATAATCCTTTTTTTCATCTGAATTTCGATTTTTTAAAACTCTTTCATCACAATAAAGTTCACAATCTAAATCTATATGTTTATCCATTATATATATAAATGGATTAAACCAATATACTGTTTTTAAAAACAGGATTACATATTTTAAATAAAGGTCCCTACTCTTAAAATGCATAAGCTCATGTCTAAAAATCCAGTCTAACTCTTTCAATTTATACTCATGTGGTGGCAAAAGCACACATGAATTAAAAAATGCTGGTGTTTCAACTTCATAAGAGTATTTGAGTTTTATATCTTTTGTTATATTAAATTCTTCTAATATATTTTTATAAAGATTTACAATCTCTCCATCATCAACATCATAAGATAAGTCATTTATTAAATTTTTAAGTTTTATATATTTAAATATAGTGTAAATTAAATAAACTACTACAGTTATAATCCAAGTGTACAATATAATATTATTACTTATAGTTGAAACATTATTAAATCCCTCTAAATTTATGTTATTAATATTAATGTGTTTTTTACTTCTCAAGATATTTATTGTAAAAGTATAATATGTAAATGGTAAAAATAATTTAATAACAACTATCATCCATATATAATAATTAAATTTTTTGCTAAATCTTTTAAATACATTTTTCTTGAAAATCAATATCATAAGAATGCTTAGACTACTTACTATAACTGTTCTAAAAATCCCATTTAGAATAAAGTTAGACATACATTTTTCTCCTATCTTATTTAAGAGTATTTTATGTTTAAGTTTATTTGCCTTTTAAGTTTTCATATTATCTTTATTAATTAAAAAGATACATTTTTTGTAACAGATAACTATTTTTATCATTTTATAATTGTGTAACTCATAATTTATTTAAACTCCCCTATAATTAATTATAGCTTAGTAATGATTCCTATGCATCAATCATATTTAATTATTTCAACTATCTATAAATTTCATACTTAAACACGTATAAAATTGAATCTATAATAAAATTTTCAATTGCTTAAATATAAAAAATTCATAATATCAACATCAATATTAAGTCTAACTTATTTTTTTAAATCCATACAATCTTTATAAAATCTAGGAATAATTTCTATTGAATCTGAATCTTTTGGTACTATTCCATTGACTCTACAGTTTTCTTCATGCTCTTTTCTAAGTTTTATAGGTGCATCTGCATATATAAAATCTATTGTTACAAACACGTCTTCTTGCCTTCCTTCAAACGTATATCTTGACCTCTCTAAGAAATCATTCTCTTCAATAATACTAGTTGAATCGAATTTAAAAAATGTAATAGAAGAAAACAAGCTTATAATCAAAGCCATTAAGATACCATTTTTATATTTTTCACTGAACATGTTTATTACTCTTTTTCTAATATCAGATTGTTTATTTAATCCAGCTACAAATTTATTTGAAAAATTTGTACCTCTTTTCATTGAATTTACAATAGTTAGAGCATATTCTTGCTTTTGTTGTACAGTACAATTTTTTAAAACTCTCTCATCACAATAAAATTCACAATCCAAATCCATATATTTTTCCATTATATATAAATGGATTAAACCAATATACTATTTTTAAAAATAATACTAGATACTTTAAATGAAAGTCTTTGCTTTTAAAATGCATAAGTTCATGTCTAAAAATTCAATCTAACTCCTCTAATTTGTAATCATGTGGTGGTAAAAAATACATTCTAAATTACATAATTTATCAAGTTCTTTATAAGTTAAAACAAAAATAGCTTACTTCATTGTAAGCCACATAATTTAAGGGCTGTACTATGTACAGCCCCTTTATATCTTAAATAATTATATCCTATTATTTATTAAGAGTAAATCTTAGTACCATCCTCTTAATTTCATAGCTTCAGCAACTTTCTTAATTGAATGCATGTAAGCAGCTTCTCTCATTGTAACATTGTACTCTTCTTTGATTTTCCAAATAGATTCAAATGCTTTAACCATAGCTATTTCTTCTTTTTGCTCTACTTCTTCTTCTGACCAGTAGTATCCATATAAGTTTTGTACCCACTCAAAGTAAGAAACTGTAACTCCACCAGCATTAGTTAATATATCTGGAGTAAGAACTATTCCTCTTTCAGCAAATACTTCATCAGCCTCTGGAGTAGTTGGTCCATTAGCAGCCTCACAAACTAATTTAGCTTTTATAGATTCAGCAACTTCTTTAGTTATAGAGTTTTCTAATGCAGCTGGTATTACTATATCAACATCTGAAGCCCAGAACTCTTCTAAAGATATTCTCTTAGCTCCTGGGAAGTTTAATAAGTTACCATGTTCTTTCATATAATCTAACATAGCTTGACCATCTAAACCATTTTCATTGTATATAGCATAAGAACCTTCTGATTTACACCATTCAGCCATAGCTACAACAGTACCACCAAGTTTTTCACAGTTAAGAACTGTATAAGAACCAACGTTTCCTATACCTTGAACAGCTATTTTAGCTTTTTTCATATCTATTCCTAATTTAGCAGCAGCTTCTCTTGCTGTAACAGCAACACCAAATCCAGTAGCAGCTGTTCTTCCTAAAGAACCACCAAATTCAACTGGCTTACCAGTTATAACACCTATAGAACTTTGTCCAGTTAATTTATTGTACTCATCAACCATCCAAGACATTATTTGACCATTAGTATTTACGTCTGGTGCAGGAACGTCAACTTTCTCACCTATTAATTTATATATTCCATCTATGTATCCTCTACTTAATCTTTCTAATTCACCTTGAGATAAAGTTGATGGATCTACTATTATTCCACCTTTACCTCCACCATATGGTATACCTGTTACAGAACACTTGAAAGTCATCCATATAGATAAAGCTTTTACTTCGTCTCTTGAAACATTTTGATGGAATCTTATTCCACCTTTTGTTGGCCCTACTGCATCATTATGTTGTGATCTAAATCCTTTAAAAGTTTTTATAGAACCATCATCCATTTTTACTGGAATTGAAACCTCTATAACTCTCATAGGTTCTTTTAATAATTCATAAACTGCTGGTTCCATACCTAATTTATCACATGCATTTTTTACTTGAGATTGCGCCATCTCGAAGACATTTACATCTTTTCCTGACATTTGAAAGCCCCCTTATAAATACGTTATAATTATGTATACTCCATTTAGAAAAAACCATTTCCTAAATTTACAGTTTAATTATAGCACACTTTATTGCAAATTAGTATATCATTTTCTCAGTTTATTTTTTAACATTGGAGGAAGTTTATTTTTTTAATTTTATGAATGTTAATATCTATTTTTTGTACATTAACTAAAGTCATTTTCTCAATAGACTTTTTTATTGTCTGTTGTATGTCTTCAATTTTTTTTATAGTTTCTAAATCATTGATATTTATACTTACAAAAATATTCATAAAATTATTGCAATTCTCTATATTGATTTTATTTATTCTATCAATGCTTCCAAAGTTGTATACTTCATATTCAATAATCTGTTTAATTACATCAGCACTAATATAAAACTTTCCTATATAACTAAAAGTTGGTCTTATAATTGTTTTTTCTAAAACTACCATATTCCTATTATTTCCTTTTCTAAAAAGTCTCTTCAAAGAATTTATACTAAGACCACTTGCCATACTTTTTATCTCAACTGCTGGAACAGGAATTACATGATTTCCTTCTTTTCTAGCTTGTTTTGCTATTTCTATCTCATATTTAGTACTTATATCTTGTATATTTATAAACTTACAGACCCTTCCAATTGACAATCTCTCTACAATTTGATTAACCATTTTTTTTGATGTCCCAATAATAAGAATTTTTCTTATATTTTCTTTTTTAATTGCTTCTCTAACTTCTTCTCTATGCTCCAAATTATAAAAAATAGCCCTTTTAACTGCTTCTATAGTAGTATTTGCTTGTTTTGCCGATATCCCAGCTAAAACCTTGTTTTTGTATATTAAAATCCCATCATCGATTATATATTCTATATCATTTTCATATGCGAACTCTAAAGCCTTAAAGCTCTTCCCTGTGCCACTTGACCCAACCAAAGCATATACTTCCATCCTACATATCTCCTTATAAAATAGCTTTAACTATTTATTACAAAATTTTATTTACTTTATAGATTAAATTTATTATATCATTAACAGTTTAATATTATATCCAGTACCAAAATTTATAAGCAAAAAATATACTACAACATGAAATTTCTTTATAAAAAATAAATTTCCTTTAAATAAAAAATTTATTGAAAAAATTTTACTTTTTTAAAAAAAGGACTATAATATATTTTAAGCAGGGAAACTTACTGGATTTACATTAGAAGGAGCTGGTAATATGAATATTACAAAAAATTTTTTAAAAGACTATTTAGAGAGATTTGGTGAAACACCATTTCTAGTTAGGCTTAAAGATGAGGAAGAATTTCTAATTGGAGAGGGCTCCCCTCAGTTCAAAGTTATAGTAAATAATGATATTAGCAAGTCTGAACTATTAAAAAGTACATCTTTAGCACTTGGAGAAGCCTACATAAATAGAGACATTGAAGTTGAGGGAGATTTATTCTTAACTTTAAATCTACTTTTAAAACAAATAGACAAATTCAATATTGATAATTCAGCTGTAAAACATCTATTGCACTCATCAAATTCAATGAGACATCAAAAGAAAGAAATACATGCCCACTATGACATTGGCAACGATTTTTATAGCTTATGGTTAGATAAGACACTTAGTTATTCTTGTGCATACTTTAGAAATGATAATGATACTCTTTATGATGCTCAAGTCAATAAAGTTCACCACATATTAACTAAACTAAATTTAGAGGAAGGTATGAGCCTTCTCGATATTGGTTGTGGTTGGGGATTTTTACTAATAGAAGCTGCAAAAAAATATAAAATTCACGGCGTTGGAATTACACTTAGCGAAGAGCAATTTAAGGAATTTAACACAAGAATTAAAGAAGAGAACCTTCAAGACTATCTTGAGGTAAGACTTATGGACTATAGAGAATTAAAAAAATCAGACCTTATGTTTGATAGAGTTGTAAGCGTTGGGATGCTTGAACATGTTGGTAGAGAAAACTATGAACTTTTCATTAAAAACGTAAATGCTGTTTTAAAAGATGGTGGATTGTTTTTACTTCACTATATAAGTGGATTGCAGGAATCTTATGGAGACCCTTGGATAAAAAAATATATTTTCCCAGGAGGAGTTATTCCTAGCCTAAGAGAAATGATACATATTTGTAGTGATTACAAATATCATACTATAGACGTAGAAAGTCTAAGATTACATTATGTAAAAACCTTACTATACTGGCAAAAAAATTTCTCTGAGAATCTTCCAAAGATTAAAGAAATGTTTGATGATAAGTTTATAAGAATGTGGGATTTATACCTTTGTTCTTGTGCTGCTGCTTTCAACACTGGTATTATAGATATACATCAAATACTTTTCACTAAAGGTATAAAAAATGATTTACCTCTAACTAGAGAGTATATGTATAATTGTTCAAAATAATATTTTACAAATTGAATATAATTTAAATTTAATTACAAAAAATAGAGCTATTTCTAAATAAGATTTGTCATTTTTCTTATTTTAGAATAACTCTATTTATTGATTTACTGTATTTATAAACCTTACTCCACGTATATACTATACACTATAACAAAATTCTCCATTTTCTTTTATATTAAAAAAGTCTGCATAACATATATCAAATATCCTATTTTCTAAATCATATATTTCAACTTTATTTTTTATTAAATAAGTTAATACACCTACATATGAAATATCTCCTTGTATAACTGCTCCATAGATTACATTATCTTTAAAAACAAACTTTTTATAATCATTAATTCCATGTCTGGTTAATACTTTATAGCTATCATCTACAGGTGTATTCATTCCTATAGAAATAGTTGGTATATCCATGAAATTCATACTATTTTTAAAAGCAAATTCATCTTCTATCTTCTTATCTTTTCCAACCATATTATAGGCAGCTACAATTCCTTGCTTTACTGCCAGAGGCCAAATAGCATTTTTACCTACAACATCTCCTGCTGCATATATGTCTTTTTGTGTTGTTTGGCACATATCATCTATTATTATACCTCTATCATATTCTATTCCTGTTCCATCTAAAAAGTCAGCATTTGGTTTAACCCCTGTAGCTACAATTACCATGTCTGCATCTAAAACTTCACCATTTGAAAATGCAACACCTGTAACATTCTTACTGTTATCCAATACAATTTCTTGTATTGATGCACTTGGGTAAAATTTTACACCTTTTTCTTTGAACTTATTTTCATACACTGATGCTGTATATTCATCCAATTGTCTATCTAAAATGTACTTTTCCATAAAAGCTACAGAAATATTTAACTGCTCATATTTAAATAATCCCACTAATGCATCTATACCAACTAAACCAGCACCTATTATAACTACATTTTTAGAATTTTGTGCTTTTTCTTTTATTTTATAAATATCATCTATGTTTCTCACAGAATATACAAAATTTCCATCTCTTAAATTTTTTATAGGAGGAATAGCAGAAGATGCACCTGTAGCTATTAAAAGTTTATCATAATTTACAGTAATGTCTTCTGTCTGAACTACCTTTTTATTTATGTCTATACCTTTAACAGTCTTACCTGCAATCCATTTTACATTATTTTGCTCCATAAAATCTTCATCAACAAAATTTATTTGTTTTAAAGTTCTGTGTTCAGATATAACGTGATGCAACATACATCTTGAGTATACGTTTTCATCTTTAGAAATTACTACTATATTTGAATCTTTATCTAATTCTCTTAATGTTTTTACTGCATTTATACCAGCTGCACTAGCTCCTAACACTACATAATTCATCATTTTCCTCCTTCTGTAATTCAATTGCTCCACTTGGGCAATTAGCTACACATCTAGGATACTCCTCATCTTTACATAAATCACATTTAAGTATGTTCTGCTTGCTTCTATCATCTGGCTTTAATAATCCATATGGACAAGACATTACACACATATAACATGAACCACATTTCTCTTCATCATATGAAACGATTCCACTTTCACTATCTTTATGCATTGCACCACTCATACATGCTAATACACATTCAGGTTCATCACAGTGTCTACAAAGAATTGGAACTGGATTATTATGTTTACTATCTAATTCTATATGCCCTCTACTATCATTATCTATATTTTCTAAATCAAGAGTGTACATGTCATAATCTTTATTGTGTTTTAGCATACATGCTAGTACACAGCTCTTACATCCTGTACATAAATCTTTATTTATAAAAATTCTATGCATTGCATTCCACATCCTTTAACCCTAAATTTTTTCTTCTATCTATTATTATTTCTTCTAATTGATTAGCTGAAGATTTAGGGTCTGGATTCACTATAACATGTCCTCCTGTTAAGTCTTTTAATTTTTCTGTTAATACTTCTGTCACCAATTTTCCTCCTGTTATAAATGGAGGTAAAGCTAAATGAAGAGGTAAGCCAAGGGCAAGACCAAACGCTCCATCAGCTAATGCTTGTTCTTCCAACCATTGTGGAGCTGAAAGCACTAATGGTAATTGTGGTAGGTCAATTCCAAGTTCAGCTGCTAATTCTGTTGCTACTATTTCTAGTCTTCCTATAGCTAGACATGGTCCAAAGTTTAATACTGGTGGTATTCCTAAAGTCTTACATACTTCTTTTAAGTTTTCTCCTGCTAATTCTTCTGCTCCAGGTGACATAAGACCAACATTTTCTAATCCTCCAGTAGAACATCCTGCAGATAGTACTATTATATCTTTTTTAATCAATTCTTTAGTAAGTTCAACAGTATTTACATCATGTCCTCCTGCTGTCATATTTGAACATCCTACAACAGCTGCAACACCTTTAATTTTTCCTTCTGCAATTAAATTAATAAGAGGTTTCCATGAATCTCCTAAAAACGCTTTCAGGTTCTTTTCACTTACACCAGTTAAAGATTGTTCAAATCCATGGTCTTTTGGTATATCTATTTCAATACTTCCTCTTCTCTCCTTATAAGACTCCAATGCTTTTTCTATTAAAGTGTTACTAAGTTCATCTAATTTACTTCTGTCTAAACCTATGTATTCTGCATTCGCTTTTTTAGCAACATCATCTAAACAAACCATTTTTACTTTATATTTATCTGCTATTGGTTCAAGCCCTGGTATAGTACAGTTAAATTCTGAAAGAACTATATCTATTGCTCCAGTTGATAAAACAGCCTCACTTGTAAAATTGTTACCTGCATGTCCAGCAAATACTTCTTGATAATGTTCTCCTCTTAATTGTAAATCTTGACCAACACATGTACATCCTACTAGCTTAAAGCCTTTTGCACCAACAGATTGAGCTAATTTTATAACATCTTCATCTTTTAATCTATCTTGGAAATTTGCAAATGTTGAATGTTGATGGCCTGTTATCATTATATTTATGTAGTCTGGGTCTATTACATTAAATCCTACAGGAGCCATTCTTATAACTGGTTCTCCCAACATAACATCATTTAAAAGATTAGTTAGTGTAAGACCATATAATCCTGTTGATATACCTAAGTTCAAACAATTAACTAGCATGTCTACTGGGTCACTATTTAAATTTGTTGATGATTTTACTATTGCATCAAAAACTTCTGACTTTGCACCACCAGGCATTATACCTAACTCTTTCCACTTTTTCACTCTAGGTGCATAAGCTATTTTTTCTACTAATTCCATTTTATCATCTCTTGATTTATACAAATCGTTGATAACTTTGTCTGCAACCTTTATACATTTATCATACTTTTCATCACTTTCTATTCCAAACATCTCTGCTAATTGATTTAATGTTTTTTCTCCTTTAACAACACCTTTAGTTATTCCAACATTTTTTAAATTCTTAGCTGTATTTTCTACCACATGTAAATAACAAGCTGCTCCTGATGCTACTGCTCTTAAAAAGTTTCTTGCTACTATAGTGTCTGCATCTGCTCCACATATACCTCTTGGTGATTTAGGAGTTACTCTACATGGTCCATTTGAACAGAGTCTACAACAAACCCCCTGAAGTCCAAAACCACACTTAACTTTCTGATCTTCTGTTCTATGAAATGCTGTTTCAACATCCTTTGAAGCTACAAAACTTTCTAATTTCTTGTCTGCACTTTCGCACATTTTACAAGTGTTACAAGCCATTACAAATTCCCCCTTATATTTTTATATTAAAAAAGTAGATTAAATAGCTTTATTATAATTGACTATAATTTAACTATTAAAATCTACTTATTTAATACCACGATTTACCATACCCTAAACAAAATATAAATTATTAAAATAAATATATATATTTATTTTTTTTTACATTTTATTTATTTAAATCTTTGCTTATTTTTTCAAGTTTATTTAAAACTCTATCCTTCTCACTTCCATCCAATACTTTTGGTTGATAATTATTTCTGGAGTTACTAGATGTTATTGAAGTTGGTATTATATTTGGCTCTTTAATTGAAGTTAATTTATTATCTGAAAAAGTAAAGGTTTGTTGATATATATAACTATCTGTATCAGAAGGATTCTTATTTCCTCCAAAGCAAAAATTCCCTAGACTATAAGCTATATACTTATTTTTATACTTTTCTATTCCTTGAATCACATGCGGGTGAGACCCCATAACTAAATCTGCTCCCTTGTCTATAGCATAATGAGCAAAATCTTTTTGTTTTTTATCTGGATAATAATCTAATTCTATCCCCCAATGAAAGTACACTACAACAACATCCGATTTCTTTTTTAAGGACTTAATATCATCTTCCATTTGTTTTAAATTTTTTTCATTATATTCAGTTGATAATCCATTATACCCTAATAGACCCACTTTAATTCCTTTGACATCTACAACAGCATCTTTCCCTAATCCAAAATAATTTATTTTATTCTCGTCCAATATAAACTGTGTATCTTTCATTCCTTCTTCAAAATAATCTTCTGAATGATTATTTGCAATACTTACTGCCTCTACACTTCCAGATTTTAAAATATTTACATATCCAGGCTTTCCTTTAAATGCAAATTTTTTTTCTTTTGCATTTGACGCTGTAGTAAGTGGACCTTCTAAATTAACCACTGTTAAGTCATCTTTTTCAAATACAGGTTTTACATTTTTAAGAAAATAATTGTAATCTTCTCCTTGTCTTTTAAATTCATGGTCAAAACTGCCATAATATGATGAACCTTTATAGTTCCCCATAGTTACATCACCAGCGAAACTTATAGTTATATCTTTTTTCACAGGTTCTCTTTTTTCTTCTTTAACTTGGCTTTGGTTATTCTTAGAGTCTTTTTTAATGGTACTTTCCTTATTTGGATTATTAGAACATCCTACTACAAATAGCAATAGACTCATAATACATATGTAAACTAATTTATTTTTCATAGTAAATCTCCTTTGTATTAATAAATTTTTAAATAAAATATACTTTTTTAGAGTATAACATTTTTAAATATAATCAATACATAACTTTTTAAATTTAATTTTATTTTTAAAATAAACTTCTTTAAAACAAATAAAAATATAAGCAGATTAAACTTTATTGTAAAACTTTAAAACAAGAATATCATAATAAAGTTTTTGTTGTAGAATTAATTTAATTGTTATATTCAATAATATTTGTTATAATGTTATTGAATTACAATACATATAAAAGGGAGGATTTCAAAATGGCATATAAAATTACTGACGCTTGTATAAGCTGTGGTGCTTGTGAGGCTGAATGCCCTGTTAGCTGTATATCAGCTGGAGACGACGCATATGTTATAGATGCTGGTTCTTGTATAGACTGTGGTTCTTGTGCAGGAGCTTGTCCTGTAGATGCACCTCAACCAGAATAATAATTCGTTATTCATAAAGAGACTGATTTTATTTTATAAATACTAATCAGCCTCTTTTTAATTATGTATGATTCAATTAATATTATTTATATACTTTATTATGTTGCTACCTAATTCATCTTAAAATACTGTTAGCACATATCTAATACTTTTAACTTTAATCTAATTTATAATTTTAATACTCTTCATAAAATCTTTCATATTTATCAAAACAATCAAGACATACTTTCTTTCCTTCTTCAATCCTTATATATTGCTCAGATGCAAATTCACCACACACTTCACATTTAAGGGATTTAAATATTCTTGCTTTTTCAGGAAGTCTTAACTTAGTATCTGTAATCTCAAATATTTCTTCAAAATCACTTTCTAATAAATATCTTTTGTATCCTTCTCTATCCATCTCAAATGGTTTTGACTTTACATATATCCTTATAGATTTTCCATTTTCTCTATTAAAGAAATGATATACTGATTTTCCAGTCATCCTAAGTAGTAAATTTCCCTTACCCATTGTGCAACTTAGCACTACTTGTATACCATCTATTCCACAAGCATCATTTTCAGAAATACATACAATTTCCTCATCTCCTGACTGTTTACATCCTAAATATTTTTTTGCTGCAAGTGCTGCTTTAAATCCTATAGCTAACCCTGGACATTCATGACCATGAAATTCAATTGCCTTTTTCCATAATTCCTCCACAAAAACCACTCTCCTTAATATTGTTTATTTCCATACATTATTTAAATTTTTATCCTAATATTTCAAAAAGCCAGAGGATTTAATATTAAATCTTCTGACTTTCTCAATACTCTTTACAACTGCTCATTATTAATATGTTTAAGTTGTCTACTTTCCTTCTTTCATTAAATACGATAAGGTAAATAAACTTTCTGTTAAGTTTACATTCTCAACTATAACACCTTTCGGAACTTCTAAATCTAAAGGTGCAAAATTCCATACACCTTTGATTCCAGCTTTTACAACTCTATTAATAACTTCTTGTGCTCCATTTTTAGGTATACATAATACAGCAATATCTATATTATTGTTTTTTATAAAGTCTTCTAAAGTATCTGAATCTAATACTTCAAACTCTCTTATCTTTAAACCTATCATTCTAGGATTTGCATCAAATAAAGCTTTTATCTCGAATCCAGCTTTTCTAAATCCTGCATAATTGGCTATAGCTTGTCCTAAGTTACCTGCTCCTACAAGAACTGCGTTGTATGGTCGATCCAACCCAAGAATTTTACCTATCTCAGTATGAAGAGCTTCTACATTATAACCATATCCTTGTTGTCCAAATCCACCAAAGTTGTTTAAATCTTGTCTTATTTGAGAAGCGGTAAACCCTATTATATCACTCAATTCTTTAGAAGATATTCTTTGTATATCCCTATCTAATAAGTCTCCAAGATATCTATGATATTTTGGGAGCCTTCTTATAACTGCCATTGATATATTTTTATTTCCCAACATCTTCACCTCCTAAAAGTGTCCTCTTTTTTGTTTGATTCACAATAAAATATTTCTTTTTCAAAACTAATACATATAACCTTGATTATATTATATCAAAACATTATAATTTTAGATAGTTCAAGGAGGTAGAAATTTATGATTGTTTTGTCATGTAATAACTTAAATAAAAGTTTTGGTATAGATTCTATATTAGAAAATATTAGTTTTACAGTAAATGAAGGCGATAAAATTGGTATAATCGGTGTTAATGGTACTGGAAAAACTACTTTATTTAAAATAATTTCAGGAATTTATGGATATGATAGTGGAGATATTTACACTTCTAAAGATTGTGAAATCGGATATTTAGAACAAAATACCAATTTTTATTCGGATAATACTATTTTGGAAGAAGTACTAGAAGTTTTTAAAAATTTGATAGAAATGGAATCCTATTTAAGAGAATTAGAGGTTAAAATATCTGAAGAAAGTACAAAAACAAACTCTCCAATTATAGAAAAAATCATGGATGAATATTCACATAAACTAGAATTATTTTCAGATTTAAATGGATATGGATATAAATCTGAAGCCAAAGGAGTTCTAAAGGGATTAGGATTTAGTGACAATGATATGGATAAGCCAATAAGCATACTTTCTGGTGGTGAAAAAACTAGAGTTCTTTTAGGAAAATTACTTCTTAAGAAACCAACTCTATTGTTACTTGATGAACCTACTAACCACTTAGACTCTGAAGCGATAGAATGGTTAGAAGTATTTTTAAAACAATATAAAGGGACTGTCATGTTAATATCTCATGATAGATATTTCTTAGACCAATCCGTAAATAGAATTTTTGAAGTTCACAACAAAAAACTTAAAGTATATAATGGTAACTACTCTAAATTTGTTGAGTTATCTAAAATAGAAAAAGAACTAGAGCTTAAGAAATTTGAAGACCAACAAAAAGAAATAAAAAAGCAAGAAGAATCAATTGAAAGACTAAAAGCTTATGGTAGAGAAAAACACCTAAAGCGTGCAAGAAGTAAAGAAAAAGCATTAGACAAGGTAGACGTTTTAGATAAACCAGAAGCTTATAGGAAAAAAGCTCGTATACAATTTACGCCTTCTGTCCAGAGTGGTAATGATGTTCTTCAAATTAGAGATGTATCTATGGGTTATGGAGAAAGAATACTTTTTAAAGACTTGGATTTAGATATATATAGAGGGGAAAAAGTTGCACTTATAGGTGCAAATGGTGTTGGCAAATCTACATTATTTAAAATAATAACTAATGAACTACAACCTCTTAGTGGCAATATTAAATTTGGAACTAATGTACATGTTTCCTACTTCCATCAGGAACAAAAAACTCTTAATTTAGATAACACAATAATTGATGAGATTTGGGAAAATAATACTCATCTTACTCAAACTACTTTGAGAAATATGTTAGGGGCATTTTTATTTGTAGATGAAGAAGTTTTTAAGAAGATTTCTACATTGAGTGGTGGAGAAAGAGCTAGAGTTGCCATACTTAAACTTATACTATCAAATGCAAACTTATTGTTATTAGATGAGCCTACTAATCACCTAGATATTGATTCTAAGGAAGTCCTTGAAGAGGCATTAACTAATTATGATGGGACTATATTTACAATATCACATGATAGATACTTTCTAAATACTGTTGTTGATAAAATTTTAGTTTTAGATGAAAATGGAATTACTGAATATCTGGGAAATTATGATTATTATATAGATAAAAAAAGGCAAATCCAAGAGATGAGTATTATAGAAGAAAAAGAAGAAAAAACTAGAACTCAAATAAAAGATGAAAAAAGAAAAGAGAGAGAACAAAGAGAAATAGAAAAGAAAAATAGAATAAAAAGACAAAATATAGAAAAAGAAATTGAAAAGTTAGAGATTGAAATTGAAAAATTAGATATACTTTTATGTCAAGAAGAAGTATACTCTAATCCAGATAAAGCTAAAGAAGTTAGCCAAGAAAAAATTAATTTAGAAAATAACCTTGCCTCTCTATATGATGAGTGGGAAGAATTTATGTAAAAAGGAGAGGATTATTTGCAAGAACTATTTTCTTTAAAAGACGAAAATAAAAGATTTTATAAAATACTTCTATCTTTATGTATACCTATTATCATACAGAACTTAATTTCTACTTCTGTAAATGTAATAGATACAATTATGATAAGTAGTTTGGGGGAAACATCTGTAGCTTCAGTTGGAGTTGCAAACCAATTTTTCTTTCTTTTTAATATGTCCTTATCTGGTATCACAGGAGGTGCTGGAGTTTTTATTTCACAGTTTTATGGAAAGAAGGATGTGAGTAATATAAGAAAAGTCACAGGTCTTACTTGTGTATTGGCAATTGTTTTAAGTTTTGTATTTGTTATTCCTGCTTTACTAACACCAAAGCCAATTATACACATATTTTCGTATGATTCTGAGGTGGTAAAACTTTGTATAGATTACTTTAGTATTGCAGTATTTAGTTATCCATTAATTGCTGTAAGTACTGTATTTAGTACTGGTTCAAGAGGTGTTAGAAATCCTAAGTTAGGTATGATTTGTAGTGCATTTGCACTTGTAACAAATGTTATTTTAAATTATGGATTTATATTTGGTAACTTCGGTCTTCCTGCATTGGGTGTAAAAGGTGCTGCTCTAGCTACTGTTATTGCTAGAATATGTGAATTAATTTTAATGATTACTTATGTTTACCTTTATAAAAAAGACTATATATTAAAGTTTGGTCTAAAAAATCTAAAAGCTATTGATAAAATTTTTATAAAATCTTTTTCATCAAAAAGCTTTCCTATATTTGTAAATGACTCTGTATGGGCAATTGGAACTGTCCTGTATTCTGTTGCATATGCAAGAGCTGGTACTTCTGCTATAGCAGCTAGCCAGATAGCAACCAGTACAGGTAATTTCTTCATAATGACAGCTGTATGTATTGCATCTGGTGCATCTATTATGCTTGGAAATGAACTTGGAGCTGACCATATTAAAAGAGCCATTGAATATGCTAAAAAGTTTTCTATACTTGTATTTTCAGCTGGTTTAATACTTGGAATTATTTTAATTTTAAATATACCATTATTATTAAAAATGTTTAGTGTTTCTGATAGCTTAGCTTCTGATATAACTAAGATATTCTTTATAATGGGAATACTAATGGCTCTTAAATCTTTTAATACATTGGTTATAATTGGTATTTTAAGAAGTGGAGGAGATACTAAATATGCTCTATTTTTAGAATTAGGATGTATGTGGTTAGCTTCTATTCCTCTAACTTTTATAGCTGCATTTAAAGGTGCACCTATATTTGTACTCGTTTTGCTCACTTATAGTGAAGAAGTGGTTAAGTTTATATTTGGTGTTCCTAGAGCATTATCTAAAAAATGGGCTATTAATATAGTAAAGGAAATTGATTAATAATTATACTATACATTATAAGTATACAATATTTCTAAACAGTCTCATTGAAAATAACTAAAGTATTTTTGATTTTCAGTGAGACTATTTCTATTTTTTACAGAAATTATTATACTTTATTTTGATTAAGTAACAATTTTTACTCATCTTCCAAAAATTCTTTTACTTCAAATGCCAATTTATGTAATTCATCATAGTTTAAAATTTCATATGTATTACCCATTTTTTTTACTATCTCCTTTTCAGTTAACTTTAGCAGAGAATGGTATCTACTTTTTCTACTAATTGAATAGATTTCACTGAAATTACGAATAGCTTTTATATTGCAGACATTATTTTCTTGTTTATTTGATATACAATAGGCAATAACTTCTGTGCAAGAAAATAGTTCTCTTACCATTCTGGTTTTATATAATTCATATATTCTTCTTGTACATTTTCTATGAAATAGTGCAATAAAATCTGGTTTGAGATAAAACTCTTCAAATACATTTTTTTCAAATCGAAATAATTTTATATTAGTCTTTGCAAATATATCACATTTCAAATTATGTTCATATATGTAACTGATTTTGCCTATAAATTCATTTTCAGGTACAATGTCAACAAGAAATTTATTTCCTCCTCTAGTAGTACACTCCACTAATGCAACTCCCTCTATTATAAAGAACACTTCTTGTAAGTCTTTATCTGATGCTACAAATCTTTGACCCTTTTTATATTCAACAATTGATATTTTGTTTAAATTATTTTTAATAATTGGATATATACTTGTTTTTTCTGCTTTCATCAAAGTTACCTCCTTTACAATATATTGTATAAAATATTTTATTTATATGTTTTAATTTATATTATTTTTAATAAAAGATACAATTACAACTAAATTAAACTTGACAAATTCATTCTACTCACGCAGAATAAACTTATACATATATATTTTCATATATAATTTATTTTAATATAATTCTATATTTACAAAATTATATTATCAATAGAATTTATTAAAATAAATTTTTTTGGGTGTATATTATAATTTAATCGAATAGAAATGAAAAATATACATACAGTTTAAGTTTTAAGCAACAATTAGGGGGATTTGGTGACAAGATTTTTAATTATAAGAAAGAAAGTGTCTTAATGCAACTTTTATAAAGTCATTATAGACACTTTCTTTTTTATTTGATAAATTTAAATTATCAAAATTATATTGCTTTATACAACTATTTTGTTGGAAACTATTTATTATATAAGGAGAAATAAATGAAAAAATCAGTAGCTCTGGTAAATGATAGTAGAAAAGATTTAATAGACTTTTTAGAAAATAATTTGAAATTAGTTTTTGGAGATTCTATAAATATTAATAGATACTTCATAAATGAAATAAATGATAATGATATTATAAATGATGATGTGATATTAGTAATGTCAGTAGAAAGATTAGACAAAATTATAAATAATATACTAGATAAGAAAAAAGTGATTGTGGTAAGAAGAACTTTTAGGGAAGATAAAATTTATAATCTACTATCTTTACCACAGGGTACAAATGTTCTAATCGTAAATGATTCTGATGAAACTACTCTAGAAACTATAAGTTTATTTTATAAAATTGGAGTGACTAATATTAGACCAATTCCATATATGAATGATAATAACTATAAAAATATAAAAATAGCTATAACTCCAGGAGTTCCAGAAAAAGTACCTAGCTTTATCTCAGATATATTTGATTTAGGTCACAGATATATAGATATTTCTACATTTATAGAAATAATAAATTTATTACAAATTGATTCAAAGGAAATACAATCTAATCTAGTTAAATACTCAGAAGAAATAATAAGTTTAGATACTGGTATAAAAGATAAATATAAGGAATTATTTTTAAAAATAGAAGAATTAGATACAATATTGAATTTATCAAAAGATGGTATATTATTTACTTCAAAAGATGGTGAAATAAATACATATAATAGTAAAGTAAAAGATATTTTAGACATAAATGAGGATATATATGGAAAATACATTGAGGATATATTTGTAGATAGTTTAAAAGTTTTATTGAGTGAGAAAGAGATACTAGATAAAGTTGTCGTATTCAATAAGAAATATATAAATGTAAATAAAAAAAACATATACAATAGAGATGAAAAAATGGGCACATATTATAGTTTACAAGAAATAACATACATAAAAAAATTAGAACAAAATCTCACTAAAAAATTAAGAGAAAAAGGACAAATAGCAAAATATACATTTAAGGATATAAAAACAAATAGTCCTAAAATGTTTGAATGTATAGATTTAGCTAAGAAGGTTTCTAAATCTGATTTAAGCATACTTATCGGAGGTGAAAGTGGAACTGGTAAAGAACTCATAGCTCAGTCTATACATAACAACTCAAATAGAAAAAATCAACCCTTTATAGCAGTAAATTGTGCAGCCGTTCCTGAAAATTTATTAGAAAGCCAGCTATTCGGATATGACAAGGGAACTTTTACTGGAGGTCTAAAAGATGGAAAACAAGGATTATTTGAACTTGCTAATAATGGAACAATATTCTTAGATGAAATAGGCGATATGCCTTTAGAATTACAAACAAAACTACTTAGAGTTCTTCAAGAAAAGCAGATAATGCCTGTTGGGTCTCACAATGTAATTAATATAGATGTTAGAATCATATCTGCTACAAATAAGAATTTAGAACAAATGATTGATAATAGCCAATTTAGAGAGGATTTATATTATCGATTAAATACAATTCCAATAAATATACCTCCTCTAAGAGAAAGAAAAGAAGACATATTAATTATTATGGAAGATTTAATTAATAAGAAATTAATAATCACACCAGAAGCAAAAAAACTTATACAAAACTATATGTGGAAAGGTAATATAAGAGAACTCCAAAATGTTACATCCTATTTAAACATTATGTGTGAAGATATTGTATTAGAGAAAGATTTACCTCCAAACTTAAGGTCTTCAGATAACAAAAATACATCATTAAAACTAAAATATAGTAAGAATGATATATTGAATATATTAGAGATACTAATTTTAAATAAGGAATCAGATGTTGGTATTGGTAGAGGATTAATTTTAAAAGCACTACTCGATAAGAACCTTCAAATTACAGAAGGAAAAATTAAAAAAATATTTGAATATCTAAAAAAAGAAGAACTTATAATTTGTAGTTCAGGAAGATATGGAAGTAAAATAACTCAAAAAGGAGAAGATTTTTACAATAAATTAAAATATAAAGGTCTATAAAATTATAATTTATCAAACAAAGAAATCTATTCAGGATTAAAGTACTCCTTCAATAGGTTTTTTTATTTTTCAAGTACCCTAAAATTATAATTTATTTTGTACATAAATAATAGGAATTAATAGGAATAGGATAATTTTTTTATTTCCTATTTTTTTTATATAAACTAGCATATAAAATATATTTTCTTCAAAATAATATTTTTTACTGAAAATTGAAACTATGCAATCATTTTTTATACTATACATATAGATAAATGATTATATTTATTCAATATTCTTATAAAAAACAAAATTCTCCATCGAAAATTATGGCATAATAATTGCTTATTATATTAATAAAACAATAAAAAGCAATTGGAGGAATAAAAATGCAACAGGCTTTGAAATTAAAATATCAAACCAAAGAATTAGGAAAAGATTTTGTAATAGAAAGTTGTAATTCTATAAAACCATGGCTTATAAACATAAGAAGAGAATTACATAAAATTCCAGAATTAGCTCTTGAAGAAAATCTTACTAAACAGAAGGTAATTTCTTATTTAAAAGAAATCGGAATTGATTATATGGAATTTACAAAACACAATGGAATTATGGCATATATTTTAAAAGAAAGTGCAGATAAAACGATTTGTATAAGAGCAGATATGGATGCTCTTCCTATTGAAGAAGAAAACAACATACCTTATAAATCAATACACTCTGGAAAAATGCATGCTTGTGGTCACGATGCACATACAACCATGCTACTTGGAGCATGTAAAGTTTTACATTCAATAAAAGATAAACTTAATGTAAATGTAAAATTCTTATTTCAACCAGCAGAAGAAGGTTTTGGAGGAGCAAAATTTTTAGTTGAGGATGGGTGTTTAGAAAATCCCAAGGCCGATTATATATTCGGACTTCATGTTATGCCACATATAGAAACAGGCCTTATCGAAACAAAATATGATACATTAAATGCTAGTGTAGACACTATAAAAATAAGTATCAAAGGTAAAAGAGCTCATGGTGCATATCCTGAAAACGGTATTGATGCAATAGTTACAGCTTCACAAATTGTTACATCATTACAAACTATAATAAGTAGAAACTTAGAACCAAATAATGCTGCTGTTTTGACTATAGGTAAAATATATGGTGGTGATACACACAATGTAATATGTGAAGATGTAAAATTAGAAGGCACTTTAAGAACCTTAAATAGCAAAACAAGAAACTTTATGATTGATAAAATAGCTAAAATTGTTGGAGACACTGCATCTGCATTTGGTTGTGTTGGGACTTTACATGTAAGTGATGAAAACTATCCTGCTGTTATAAATGAAAAAGAATTAGTAGATACAGTTATATCAAATACTAAAGAATTACTTGGAGAGGAAAAATTTATATTGAGACCAAACCCGTCTTTAGGTGGTGAAGACTTTTCTTTTTACACAGAACATTGTAAAGGAGCATTCTTCCATTTAGGATGTAAAAATGAGGAAAAGGGCTTAATTTCACCTCTTCATACCTCTAGCTTTAATATAGATGAAGATTGTTTACCAATAGGTGTTATGATGCATGTAATGAATACTTTGTATTTTAATTAGTACAGTAATTAATAAAAGAATAGGAGATAAATTAATATGGAAAAAGCTAAGAAATTAGGTCTATTTAGTATGATATTATTAGGGATTAATAGCATAATAGGTTCAGGTATATTCTTACTACCAGGTAAAGTTTATAATCTAGCAGGTCAAAACAGTATGTTTATATACATTTTTGCTACACTCTTAGTTCTATCAATACTTTTATGTTTTGCAGAAGTTGGAAGCATGTTTGATAAGAATGGAGGAGCATATCTATACTCCAAAAAAGCTTTTGGAGATTTTATAGGATTTGAAGTTGGTACAATGTCTTGGGTTATTAGAATTATATCATGGTCTACTCTAGCAGTAGGATTTGCAACAGCTTTAGGTTCATTTTGGCCAGAATCTGCCACTGAATACAAAGGTTATATAGCTGCAATACTCGTAACACTACTTTCAATAAATAGCTTATTTGGAATTAAAAGCACAAAGATAATGAATAATGTAATAACTATAGCTAAATTAGTACCATTAATAGTTTTTATAATAGTTGGAATATTCTTTATAAAATTTGTAAATATTGTTCCTTCAGGAAATGTAGTTAACTCTAGTATGGGTCCAGCCATTATATTAGTATTTTACGCATTTACCGGCTTTGAATCATTTATTGTGGCAAGTGGAGAAATGGAAAATCCTAAAAAAAATCTTCCAGTCGCATTAATAACCACAATATTTATATGTGCAATAATTTATATATTAATTCAAATTGTCTGTATGGGTATACTTGGAGATAGACTATTTGAAAACAGTATTCCAATTGCAGATACTTCAAGTGTATTTTTAGGCAATTATGGTAAAGTTTTCATATCTGTAGCAACATTAATATCTATATTTGGTATAAATATAGGTTCATCAATAGTAACTCCTAAATGTGGTTCTTCTCTAGCAGAAGAAGGTTCTCTTCCTGCATTTATAGGAAAAACAAATAAATATGGTGCTCCATATGTAGCAATAATAATATCTTTAATTTGTTGTATACCACTTGTGCTAACTGGAAGTTTTGAACAACTTGCAGTAATGAGTGTAATTGCAAGATTTGCTCAGTACATACCAACTTGTTTATCAGTAATAGTTTTAAGAAAAAGAACAGATGTTAAGGCCTCTTTTAAGATTCCATTTGGTCCTGTTATACCAATGGTAGCTATTTTAGGTAGCTCATGGTTGTTACAACAAGCTTGGGCAGAAGATATTTCAAAACCTATAACTCAAAATAGAGTTTTAATAGGATTAGGGGCAATGTTGTTAATAGCTCCTCTATATATATTTATGAAAAAAAATAAGGAAATCGAGCATAAAAATAAATCAGAAGATTCTAAATTATATATTTCGAGAGAAAAAATTCAATAATATTTTACAAACTATTTAAAAATTATTTTTCTAATACTATAGAAATAATTAGAAATGGAGATGTTACGTATCTAAAAGTAGTTGATAACACGGATATTGGTACTTTTATAGATATGGGACTTACAAAAGACATACTAGTTCCTTTTAAAGCTAAGACTTATCCATTGTTTAGAGATGAAAAATATTTATTCTATATATACTTGGATAAAAGCGGAAGAATAGCTGCTACTACAGACATAGATTCATATTTAGAAACAGACCATACTTACAATGTAGGAGATGTTGTAAATGGAGTTGTATATGGATTCCAAACCAACAACTCTGCTATGATATGTGTTGACAATAAATATGCTGGTGTAATCCTTCATAATGAATACTTTACAGAATTAAAAGCTGGGGATGTTCTTGAAAATTTACATGTTATAAAAATATACGATGATGGTAAATTAGGACTTTCTCCTAGAGGAAACAGAAAAGATGAACTTGATACCTTAGAAAATAAGATTTTAAGCTATTTAGAAGGTTCAGATGGATATATGAGATTCAATGATAAATCTGATCCTAAAGATATTTCTATCTTATTTAATTCAAGTAAGAAAATTTTAAACGTGCTCTTGGAGTACTTATGAAGAAAGACTTAATTTATCAAGATGAAGATGGAACTTATCTAAAGTAAATTATATAACACAAAAATCGAAGTAAATTATGAAAGATATTTTCTATTTCATATTTACTTCGATTTTTTATTTAAATTACTACCTCTATTTAAATTACTACTTATATTTATTGTGCATTTACTACCTCTATTATGTCTAATTCACAAATCTTTTTAATGGGTTTTCTTACTGCAAGCAAAGTTATTATTATCATAGTTACTACAATGATAAACAGTAAATCAAAAGGTATTTGCCAGTCTATATGGAATTTTAATGTTACTAAGGATACAAATATATATCTATGTAATATTAATCCAAGTACACTCCCCAATAAACAGCCACTTACAGCATATGTACTTGATTCTACTATTACCATTTTTCTTAATTGCTTATTGGACATGCCTATTGCACGCATAATACCATAGTAATTTATTCTACTTGTAACGCTTATATTCATACTGTTTATGATATTAAACATACTTATAATCGCAATTATAAATACAAACCCATATACAAAAACTGCCATAGTGTAAAATGAATTTTTAGCCTCTAAGTTACCTTGTCGCTTATCTCGAACCTCTAAATTATCATCTAGAACATTTCTTATATTTTGGATTAAATCTTCAGGAGCATCTTCATCAACTTGAGTATCAATTATTATATAGTCTTTTATATCTGTTATACTAGTAAAAGTATTTTCAGATGTTATAATATTTCCAATATATTTGTCTTTAACATCAAATGAAATTGAAGAAAGTATACCTGCTACCTCTATCTCTTTCTTAGAATTTCCATTTTTAATATATATCTTATCTCCAATATTAAACCCATGACCTTCTTCTACCAATCCGATATTTTCTGACTCTAATTTATCTTCATTGATTTCCCCTTTTACTAGATACTTTTTGGCCCAGTCAAATTGATTTTTTTCATAAGAAATTAGCTGAGATGTTGCCTCCTTATTATTGTATGTAGCCTCTACATCCGTCATCATTCTACTGTATACTTTTTTTATTCCTTTGATATTACTTATTTCATTAATATCGTCTTTAGTAAGAACAGACTTAAAGTCAGCGTCAACAATAGATATATGAGTAGCTTCTGGTTTTATAGGTTTAAGTGCCTGATACATAAAGTCTATAAATACACTAAAACCTAAAAACAATACAATACTAATAGCAAATGAAGAAGTCATAAGTATAAAAGATTTTTTTCTTGAAAAGGCATGATTTATTCCCATAGAAACATCAATTTTAGAACTTCCTGCGTTAGCAATTTTACTTGCTTTTCCACTAGTTAAAATTTCTTTGAACATTAGATTACCACGTATAGCACTTAGTGGAGACACCCCAGAAGCTTTTTTTGCTGGAACAATAGCTGATAATATTACTGTTAAAAATCCTACTATTATTCCAAACACAATACCAATAAAGCTAACCTTTAAAATTGGCATCGAACCAAATAACTCTGTATTCACATATTTGAGAAATATAGAGGATATAATGGTTACAATACATCCTAATAACAATCCTAGTGGAATAGCCTTTACACTTAGAATTAAACTTTCTAAAACAACAAATTTTTTGACTTGGAGTTTTGATGCTCCCAAGCAACGTAATAGTCCAAAAAACTTTATTCTCTCTATTACACCCATATTAAAGCTATTATATATCATGATAATACTTGCTATTAACACAAGTATAAAAAGTCCTCCTGCTGTTAAGTAAAGTGGTTTAGAATAATCAGAGTCACCTTGACCTATAATAGAAAGTAATTTTTCATTTTTACCGATTTGTTTATCACTTAAATTAAAGGTATTCTTAATATCAGAAGTAGCTTTTCTAATATTAACCTTGTCTTTAAATGTAATATAATAATAATCATATGTTTCTGATTTTTTGATAGCTTGTGTACCTAATATTGAAAGCATTAATCCATGCTTATCTGAGGCTCTTAAGCTTGATAATGATGAATATTCACCTACTATCTTATAATTTTTATTTCTACCATCTGCTAATTTTATTTTGATAAAATCTCCTACTTTTAGATTAAAGCTTTTAACTGCATCTACATCTATTAAAGTCTCATTCTCCACAACAGGATAACGACCTTTTATTATTTCTAGACCTAATTGTTTTGCTAAATCTTCATCTAAACCTTGTATCAAAATCTCCTTTGATTTAAACTCTCCATTATCAATGACTTGTCCTCTACCATAGTGAGCTATATCTACTCTACTACTTATTTCTGATATAGCTTCTTCATTAAGATTTTTAAGTACTATGTGCCAATTTCCATCATCTTTTATAAATTGTACTTTTTGACATTGTATAGCCATGTCTGCTAGTCCAAAAATAGCAGTAACTAAACATACTGCAATGACAATACATAAAATTGTAGTTCTATTTTTTTTCTTATGTACCTTTGCATATTGTGGTACTAGTTCTAAATAGCTTCTCATTCTCTATTCACCCCTAGGTCTTTAAGCATTCCATCAGAAACCTGTAGTATCCTATCTGCTGTAGAAGCTATATTTGTATTATGAGTTATCATAATAATAGTTTGGTTATATTTTTCTGCTGTCACTTTTAAAAGTGAAATTACATCACTGCTATTTTTACTGTCAAGATTTCCTGTTGGCTCATCTGCCAATATAATTGATGGCTTTGTAATCAATGCTCTTCCAATTGCAACCCTTTGTTGCTGACCACCAGATAATTGATTTGGAAGATGACTTTTTCTATCTTTAAGACCTAAAATTGTCAATACTTCATCTAGATAAATAGTGTCTGGTTTTTTGTAATCTAGTAGTAAAGGAAATATTATATTTTGTTCCACAGTTAATTCGGGTATAAGATTATATGATTGAAAGATAAAACCTATATTACGACGTCGAAAAATAGTCTGTTTTTCTTCTTTCATTGAACATATTTCTTTACCATCAACAAATATTTTTCCTGAGGTTGGAGTATCAAGACCTCCTAAAAGATTTAATAATGTACTCTTACCTGAGCCAGATTCTCCAACTACAGTAACAAACTCTCCCTTTGAAACTGTAAATGATACATCTTTTAATGCCTCTACTTTTGTATATCCATTTCCATATGTTTTACATAAATTATTAACCACAAGAATATCCATTTGCTCTATCTCCTTTCTGATGATTAATATAAGAATAATTCATACACCTTACTGTAAGATGTATCCTATCTTACATATTAGTAAGCTTTAAAAAACTTAGAGTAAATGTACTTCCTTGTAAAAAATTACTTTCTACAGTTATGGTTCCATTGTGCTGTTCTATGATAGATTTAACTAGTGGCAACCCTAATCCAAGGCCTTGATTACTTTTTGAAAACTTACTCCTATAAAATCTTTTAAATATATGATGTATATCTTCAATATGAATTCCATTTCCGGTATCACTCACTGAAATAATAGTTGTTATAGGTGTTTCAACCCATTCTATCATTATTTTATCGTTCTCTTTTGTATTATCTAATGCATTTTTTATAAGGTTGCTTAAAGCTTCTGATATCCATTCATAATCGCAAAACAAGTTTGTATTTTCTAGACCTCTTATAGAGATACTCTTTCCTTCTTTTTCTGCTCTAGTTTCAAAACTATATAAAATTTTAGTAATCAACTTTTTTACGTTAACACTAGCTTTGTTAAGAATTATTGTCTTTGAATCTATCTTTGTAATCTTTAACAAGTTTTGTATCAATGATTCTATACGCTCTAATTCATTTTGACTCTTCTGCACAAAATTCTCAACAATTTCACTATTATGACTCTCTTCCTGCAATATTTGATTATACATCATCAATGCTGTAAGTGGAGTTTTTAGTTGATGTGATATATCTGAAATTGTATTTTTAAGAAATTCTTTATTCTGCTTTTCTTTCAATATATGTGTGTTTAGAGATGTTGACATAGCATCTATTGAACCAAATAACTTTGATAAACTACCTTCTTCATAAGTATTTAACCGTACATTTATATTTCCATTCATAAATGAATCAATTTTATAACTAGCTTCTTCTATCTTGTTCTGTTGCCTAAAAAAATACACATACAATATAAAAATAATCATAGTAAAGAACACAAATAAATACAAAAACATAGTTTTTATATATTTACCTTGAAACAATTTCACACTTGGCATAAAACTATCATCTGTACCAAAGTCATATCTAGCTGTATTTAAGATTTCTTTTCCTTTTAAAGTATATTTATCTTCATTAGTAGTAAATACTGCTGGTATTTTTGATTTATCAACACCCATACTATTTAAGTATCCAGCTATATTATAATCATGTTCTAACAGTGCACTTTTATAATCATTAGTTATATTTATAACTACTATTTGACCTACTACTATAAACATCAATAAAACGGATATAATCACCAAAAAAAATATTTTTATGTCTTTATTAGAAAATACCTTCATATTAACACCCTCACTTTATAACATTCCATTTGTAACCCATTCTTCTAACTGTTAATAGATTTTTTGGATTTTCAGGATTATCTTCAATCTTATTTCTTAACCTTCTTACATATACTGACAGAGTATTATCATCTACAAAACTACCATTTCCATCCCATAACTTATCCAATATATTTTTTCTTGTAAGTACAATATTTTTATTTTTCATAAGTAAGCATAATAATTTATATTCTGCTGTAGTAAGCTCAAGCTCAATTTCATTTTTAAAAACACGATTTTCAAGTAATTTAACAGTAATATTATTTGATTTTAGTTCAGTTACATTTTCACTTGTAAAATTATAACGTCTAAGTAAAGCTTTTATTCTTGAAATTAACTCATTTAATTTAAAAGGTTTTGTTATGTAATCATCTCCACCCATATCAAGTCCCATCACTACATTTACTTCTTCATCAGAAGCAGTTAAAAATATGATTGGTACATTAGAAGCTTCTCTTACCCTTTTACAAATATCAAAACCATCACCATCAGGTAAGGATACATCCAAAAGCAGTAAATCATAATTTTTTTCTTTATAAATTTGCAATGCTTCTTCTACTGTTCTTGCTACATCAACACTAAATCCATTCTTTTGTATAGAATATTCTAATCCATATATCAAACTTAAATCATCTTCAACCAACAATATACTACTCATCTCAATCACTTCCATTTTTTTATTTTTTACTTTATATATATTATATACCTAACTTATTATATTTTTACTCTTTTAAAAATACAATACCTTGAAATCAATGATTTAAATATTTTAAAATTATTTTTATATGATTTTATATAGTTAATTTAATACTTTGAAATCTTAATAATAAAAAAAGCTTAAAATACACTAAGTATTCTAAGCTTTATTCAATCACATTTTATATATTTATATTATTTATTTTTTTAAAATACTATTTTCAATACTGCCTCTATTAAACATTTCATTATCATTATCTAAAGAGATATCACTTATATTTCTAACAGTTGTTGAATAGTTACCACTAAGTTCTATCTCACTGAAATGCATATGCACTATCTTTTGTATTACAAATCCCATTGATGCAAGTAAAATAGCAAATATTATATACTGACTAAAGTTACTCATATAATAATTTATAATGGTATATTCATTTCCTGTGACTGTTAACTGTTTTGTAGATAGCATAGTATATATATATTCAGTACAATTTATAAATACATATATACCATAAATAACCAACACTACAGATAAACAATACATTGTGATTGAAATCTTTGATATTTTTTTAAACTTACTATCTTTACAACACTTAATATTTGTTATTTATCATAAACAAGGTTATTGTATTATCAATAATTTTTAGGTTACACTTATTATTAGTCTTGTGTTAAAACGACAGTAGACTTAAGAGTAGAGTTTTATTAAGCCAATATTTATATTTGCTATACATTGTACCCCTATTACATCATACATATAACTTGGATAACTTATTTTATTTTTATTTCTAAATTATTTAAAATCAATATCTACACCATTATCGATAATTGCAATTAAATTCATATAAAACCTCTTTAATTTATAGGCTGTTCACTATAAAGTCTTTATTTCTTCCATAAAATTTTCATTTTGAATTTTATTCAATGTTTTTAGTGTAGTTATCATGATTATAGATACTAAAATAAATACTATTAGGATAATAGCCCCTATAAATTTCCAATTTATTAAATTGATACTTTCAAAAGGTTTTATTATTATACTTCTTACAATTAAAATAGGTATTATAGATATACAAAAGCTTACTATAATATATATATAACTTTCCAATTTAACAATTTTATTTATTTCATGTTTTGATATTCCTATTCCTCTAAATAGTGCAAATTCCCTACTTCTGCTATTAATACTAGTAACTATAGTATTGCAACAGTTAAATAAAGATAATATAACTATAATTCCAGTTACTAATACCATAATTAGTGTTTTTTGATTATCAATTTTTTCATATTCAGCTGTTTCAGCTTTGTATGGAATTAAAATTCCTTTATTTGTTTTTTCTGTTATTTTGTTTAACTCACTTTCAACATATTTATCATTGGCTAGTTTACTCGTCCATATGTCAAATCTTTCATAAGATGATATTCCTGTAAACTTATTAAATTGATTTGTTGATATTACTCCGCCAAATTCAGCTCCCACTTGTGAGGTTACTGGTAATGTAGTTATAATTCCACATACTATAAATTCTTGAGATATTGTTTTGGTAAAATTATTTGTTTTTGAATCTATAATATCAAAGTATACTTTTATTCTATCTCCTTTTTTTATATTAAGCGAATCACTGGATTTCTTTGTTATATACAGATATGGTTGTTTACTAAATTTATCTATATTTTCCTTTCCATTTATCAAGAAATCCTCTAGTATATCTGTATCTTCTATTCCTAAAAATTCAAAAGAATTATTATATACCTTAATTCCATCTTTTACTTCTGATCTAGCTTCAATATTATCTTTATTTTTTTTCCAATAATCAGAGTTCTTATTTATACTTTTATCATCAATTTTTATATTAAACCACTTATGCCTATATGAGTTTACTTTTGTTACACCATCAATTGCCTTTATCTCTTGTAGTACATTTTTATCATAACCTTTATTATTTGAACGTATAGTACTTATATCAATATTATGTAATAAATAATCTCCTTGTATCCAATATTTTAATACACCATCACTTAAAAAGTTACTAGTAGACTTTGTGTATATTGTTGCCATTAAGAAAAATATAATTACCATTGATGCTATAGATAAATTTGTACGTTTCTTATTTCTTTGTATATTTTTTGATGCTATGTTACCATAGTCTTTGAAAAGTTTTATCATAAATTTATTTATAAAGGAATTTTGTTTTATATCCACTTTTTCATTATTTCTTCTTATACAAATCATTGGATCAGTTTTAACTGATAACATAAGAGGTTTTGAAACTGATATTATTATAGTTCCTAAACTTAATAATATAGAAATTATGTATGTGTTTATATAGTTCTGGTTTTTTATAGAATTTATATAGTTGACATTGTATATTACTCCTATAACATACTCCCTTGATAAACTAGCTATTATCCCACCTAAAATTAGACCTATAGAAATACTTATAATAGAGTATATAGATACTTCTAAAATCATTATTTTAAAAATATCATTTGGATTAAACCCTAAAGCCCTAAATATCCCAAAATCCTTTATTCTATTTGATACTAATATATAAAAAATATTATAAATTAATAATATAGTTGCTAGTGCTAGTACTATATTAACTATTATATAAGGTATTTTTAAATTCATACTATCAGATATAGCTATTAATAATTCATTATTAAAATAAATGTTATTCTCATTCAAATTTCCATTTTTAATAAGTTTTTGTGATTGTCTCTGTATATTTTTTTCCTTTTTAAAAGTAAACATAATTTGATCATATTTATTTTTAGTAGGAATATTCTTGATAGCACAATCGTTACTTATAAGGCCAATTGATGTTCCTTGAGCTTTTAAAATAGGATTACTATTTAAGATACCAGTTATTTTAAATTCTTTTTCCCCAGTATATAAATCTTCTTGATCTATCCCTTGTCTTCTATAATCTAATGTTATCCTTTTTCCTATAGGGTTTTTTATCTTTTTTTGTTTAATATACCATGAATCTATAGCGATTTCATTTTCAGCTACTGGTAATTTACCTTTTTCTAGTGTGTAAATATCATTTAGTTCTTCAGCAACTTTATCCTGAGATAGAATTTGTAGTGTTTGACCTTTACCAATATCACTAATTCCTAAAAGCATTGATTTTCCAACTTTATCTATACTTGTGTTATTTTCTATATATTTTATTTCTTCGTCTTTTGGATTGATATATTGTGCATGTTTTAATGTAAATTCATTTTTAGCTTGATTTATCATTAAGTTTGTCGCATCTTCACTTATTATATTCATAATTAAAAACAACGCTGTTGAAATTACAATACTTACAATTATTAATAATGTATTTTTCTTATTTCCCATTATATATTTTTTTACAATATAATTAAGTTTCATAAATCTACCTACTCTCTTATAAATCCATCTTCTATTTCTATAACTCTATCAGCATATTTTGTTATATCTATATTATGTGTTATCATTATTATTGTCTGATTATATTTTTTTTGAGATTCTTTTAATAAACTTAATACATCTGACTCTGTCTTTGTATCTAAATTTCCAGTAGGTTCATCAGCAAATACAATTGATGGTTTATTTACAAGAGCCCTTGCTATTGCTACTCTTTGTTGTTGCCCACCTGATAATTGATTTGGCAAATACATTCTTCTATCTTTTATTCCTAGTAACTCCATCAATTCATTAATATAAGCTTCATCTTTATTTTTTATATTTATAGTTGGTAGTTTTATATTTTCTTCAACAGTTAAAACTGGAATCAAATTATATGATTGAAATATTAATCCCAACTTTTCTTTACGTAATGCAGATCTTTTCTTTTCATCAAGAGATGATATATTTATATTATCAATAATCACATCACCATTTGTTGGAGTTTCAAGTCCTGCCATTATGTGTAGTAAAGTACTTTTCCCACTTCCACTTTTACCTACTATCACAACAAATTCTCCACTATTTATTTTTAGATTTATTTGACTTAACGCTTTCACCTCTGTTTCCGATTTACCATATATTTTATTTAGGTTTTTTATCTCTAAAATACTCATAATTTACTCCTTGTCTTACATGTTATTTACACTTATAAATTCGATTTTTGCTATGGATTTTGCAATCTCTATCTATACTTATTGATATGTAGCAACAGAAACTATTTTTATAATTTTCAAAAAATTCTTCCGCCTATTCACTCCATATAGTGCCTTTAGTTATCATACCATATCTTATAATTGAATTTTATTTCTTATATCTCTTTTACCAACCTTTTTATTTAGGAAAAGTTCTTCACCATGAAATTGTACAGTATATACCTATTTCTTTGATTATATAATTAAGCTTTTTATTTAGTAACCTATTTTCTACATCCTAACTTATATTTCCTGTTTCCTCATTTTCATATTTATAACAATAGTTACAATCTAAATTACTACTTTTAGTTACCCAGACTTTACTTTACATGCTTTGCCTCTAAACTGCTGATGTTAATATCTTCTTAATTTTTTCACACCTATCTTCAAATATAAAATCTTTATCTAAAAGATTATTGTATTCAGCTAGACATAACCAACAAAATGATTTCATTAAATATTCTTTACATTCATTATTACATAACTTTAAGTTAAAAAACTCATTATATCCAAAATTCGTTGATACCCATATTATTAATATAACTTACAATGTCTTTTTGAATATCTAAAAAAATACTTTTATAACTTATTTTATATATCATACACTATATTATTGCTTTCATAATCTATAAAGGTTTCATATGATACAAACTTCTAAGATGGGATTTTTGGTCTTTAATAACGATTATAATAATATTTATTTATATTTCTGATTTAAACATTATTTTACTTGAAATGTTTATTAAATAAATGAATTAAAACTAAACTTTCATTATATTTTTAATTTATTCAATTAAATTTTAGCATAGTTATATAAAATAGTATATATAATTATACAAGATAATAGTAAATATAACTATCTTTTATATATTTTTTCTAAATTTAAACTTTAGTATAAATATATAAGAAATATCATAATATTTTTAAAAACTCAAATAAAGCTAAACAAGTATTATATTCTTTATTTTAGAAAAATAAAAACTGTAAGCAAATTTGTTTTCACACAAGTTTACTTACAGCCTTCACCTCAATTTTACTTTAATATAATCCATCTATTCTAAAACTGATTCAATATATTCGACAGTTACATCCATTCTTTTAGCTACCTCATCTATTGAAAGACCACTATCTAAAAAATGTCTACACACAGATGACATAGTTTCTCCAACCTCAATAATATGCCCATCTAAATCATAAAATCTAATTGCTCTTTGACCCCACCTATGCTCTATAGCTAGATGAACATAATCTATATCTTTCATTGTACTCAATCTTTCAACAAAAGTATCAAAATTATCTTCCTCAAAATATAACTCAGCATCATTTCCATTGAACTTAACTTCACTGTCACTCTTATTAATAAATTCTAACCAAAGCTTTTTTTCTTGTAATGATATATTACCTTCTAGTACAACATTTTCTCCAAAATCACAGATTACCTTTAACCCCAAAACATCATAATAAAACTTTTTTGATTTCTCAATATCTTCAACTACTACTAAAACATTTAAAAACTTCATATTACCTCCTTAATATACACATACTTTATTTATAATATATAATTAGAATTAAACTATAAAGGTTTCAATAAGGTCTAGTATAAAGAAAAAAATTATAAGTCTTATTGAAATAGTTAAGTTAATTTTATCATATAATATAAATTTTAATCTTGTAAAAAACAGACATGTTCATACTTTTAGGTTTAAATCTATATGTATTCTTATTAATTTTGCTAAAACTGTTATTTTTGTAGACTATTTTAGATTACTGAAATATCTATGTTTTTTTAATTTCAAGGGAATATTAATATACACTAATAATATTAATATCACCTTTAAATATTACAAGTATATGCATTTTATATGATTAAAGAGATTATTCAAATATTATAATTAATAAAAATATAGTTTTTAGTTCTTCTAATTTAGTTTTCATATTCTTTCTAATTATTGATATTTTGTTACAAATACTATATATATTACTAATAATTATATTTACTTTTTAATAATAAATAAAATTTTAATTTTAAATAAATTTATTTTTGATATTTATATTTATTTTTTTGATATTAACATTACAAATTCATCCTAATTTTTATAAATAAAATAATAAATTAACTTTCTAATAAATTTTTTGTATTATTTTGTATATAGGAAATTATTGAAATCATAAAAAATCAACGCTATATTATAATCGTATAGTAAATTAAAATCATTTGATTTATTTAATTATTATTTATTAACCAGACGAATGTAATAATTATTAAATATAAAATATTAAAATCAAAGAGAATAATAAATGTAATATTAAAACTCAATAATAAATTTATATTCATAAGTTTAATTTCTTCATTAATTTTATCAACTATGCCTCTACTGCCTATTAATTTAATTCAATAAATAATAAATCTTTTACAAAAAGATAATAAAAATATAGAAAAATATTTTTTATTATCCTTTTGGTTATGGTAAACCACATTCTGCCTGCAATATAACTAAATATATGGGTATATAGTAAAATTAATTTTATTATTTATATATAATTTTATAAGTTACTTTTCAATAATATTGACTGTCATGAATTTATAATATTCAATAAAATATTTTAATTTAGTTAAGAATCTATATTGTAAAGGAGTATTAAATTAATGAACTTAAAATTAATATGGATAAATATTCTAAACCCAGTATTTATTAAAAATGAAATAAAAAGAAAAAAAATACAAATTATTATCTTTTTCTTTATAAACTTTGATTTAACTTATTCATTAGGTTTACTGTTATATTATAATAAATTTATTGATCCAGAAAACTTTGCATCATTCATGATGATATTACCTCTATCTTCAGTTGCTATTGCAAAGTTTTATACTGAAGGATTAAATAATGATATGTATGAATTTTATTCACTAATCATATTATTTTTTCTTATTTATTCATTATTAATTGTTCTTAAGTTATTAAATCTAATAAATAATAATGAATTTATAATTATAAACCTAATATTAATTTTTATAAGTAGCTTATCAATTATAATATATTCATCAAATAAAAAAAATTTATATCCTGTAAAAAATATTAAACTAGGTTCTTTATTAATTATTTACTTTATGATTTCTGTAATTGTTCCAACATCATTTATACTAATACTACAAGGGGCTCAACCTAATTATAGTGGTATCATAAAATTTATATTTACTCCAATAACATCATTAACTACTATTTATATTTTTTTTAGTGAAGAATATGCCTGGAGAGGTTTTTTACAGAATATTTTTTTTGATAAATTTGGTAAAAAGTTAGGAGTTATAATATTAGGTATGTGTTGGAGCTTGTGGCACTTACCACTAATATTTACATTATATACACCTGAAGCGCCAATATTAGGAATAATATTACGTTCAATACATATAGTTGGAATTTCAATATTTTTAGGATATCTTTATATAAAAACTAAGAATATCTGGTTTTGTGCTATAATTCATGTTTTAAATAATAGTGCTTTTCTTATCACAAATTCTAAAGAATCAACTATCACTTACCATGATATACTAATAGTATCTATGGTTGTTTTAATTTTTTATGTTCCATTTCTATTTACAAAAGAATATAAAAATAACTTGGAGTAAATAGAATATCCAAGTTATTTTTATATTTTTGCAAATTTCCAACAATCCTACAGAATACTTTAAGCTTAGAAGATATTATTAAAATTTATTATAATCAACTAATTCTTGATATTGGTCACATTTACTTTATCACTAACAAAATCATACTTAGAATCTCTATAGTAATACCATACAAATATAAAGCTAAGTAGATTAACAAAAGTAGTCAAAATTCCACCTTCAATACCAAACATCCCTCCATTTAATAGATTACCATGAGTGATTTGTGTAGTTATAATCCCTGGAACCTGAAGTCCACTTACAGGCATACCATATATAATCCCCTGAAATACATTCCATGTAAAATGATAACCTATACACATCCATATATTCGACGACTTTATAAACATATATGAAAAAAGAATCCCAATAATTATAATATTAATTACAGACAAAAAAGTAAAATCAGGATTCCATATATGAATCAACCCAAAAATAACAGATGGAACAATCATTATAAAATAAATATTTTTACATCTTCGTAAAACTGCCATAAAAAAACCACGATTTAAAATTTCTTCTGCAAAAGCAACTAAAATAAAGACCAGTATCCAAGAAACTGTTAAAGGTGAAATTTTTGGTACCCATGAAGTAACATGACCACCACCAATTGTTATTGTTATAATAAAGATTACTGTACAATTAAATATTCCTAATAACATTCCTACATATCCTTCTTTTTTCTTAATTCTATAAGAATGTAATCCCATTTCACTAATAGGATTTTTCATAATAAATCTCCATACAATTATAGGAATAATAATCATAAGTGAATCTGTTAGAATTTGAAATACAATCTGTAACCCAACATCATTTAACCAATTAGCATATTCTGAAAAATAGTTTGTTTTTAAATTAATGTCACCTGTAGCAACCAGGATTTTTCTTATTATTTCCACAAGTATCATGCTTAAATAATACTGAAGTATGTAAAAGGTAGCCATAACAGCTATAATAATCCACCCTGAACGTACTTTTCTGTCTTTATTCTTAATAATCAAGTTGCTCCATGATTTGTTCATATAGATGTCTTCCTCCTAACTATTATTTTTAGTTGTTTCTAAAATATATTCTATTAAATTTTTTCATAGTAGTATTTTACCACAAAACTTCTGCTTCAATAAAGTAAACGTAATATATTCTCTAACTGTAATTTAAACTATAAAAAATATATAAAGTATATTTAAAGCAATATTTATGGACATAAAGCAATATAAACAATATATAAAACATATAAAACTTTACTTAATTATTTCTACATAAAAACCACATAAAAAAGGATGTAACTCTAGCTTTTAGTGTAACATCCTTTTTTAATTAAAACTTGTATTTAATTTTAGAAAGCTGTCTCATGACCAACATAACAAGCTATACCATTATCCAAAAATATATCTTGTAATTCTTCAAGATGACCTTCATCAACATCACCCTTATCAGAATACTCATATTCCTTGCCTAATTGAGTCCATTTTGATTCTCCTAATCTGTGAAATGGTAATAGATTAATTTCTACCAAATTATTTTTGTGCATAAAAGATATAATATCACTTATATTTTCATCACTATCATTAAACCCAGAGATAACTGGTACTCTAAGTACTAATCTTCCATTCCAATCAGAATTTGCAAGGTTTGATATATTTTCTAATATTAAATCATTATACACACCTGTTTGTTCTTTGTGTTTTTCTCTATCCATATGCTTTATATCAATAAATGCAAAATCAATATCGTTAAATATTTTATTAAAAACTTCATTTGATACACATGCACTCGTTTCAATGGCAGTGTGTACATTTACCTCATGACACTTTAATAATACTTCATGTAAAAATTCATGCTGAAGTAGTGGCTCACCTCCACTAAATGTTACTCCTCCATTACTTCTCCAATTGTTAGAATCACGTTTAATTACCTGCACAAGTTCATCTACAGTGTAAGGTTTTGCACATAATTTAAACGCATTATAATAACATGAGTTGACGCATTCAAAACTTTCACAGTCCTTACAGATGTTCCAATCTATAACTGGCTTATTATCAAGATTAAAGCTCAATGCACCATTTTTACACTTACCATGACATACAGTACATCCATTTTCATATTGACAAGATAATTCACTAAACATCATATGTGGTCTTACAGTCCAACTTTCTGGATTTGCACACCATTTACAACTCAGTGGACATCCATTTAAAAATACAGTTGTTCTACAACCTGGACCATCATGAACTGAAAAGCTTTGTACATCGAAAATCATGCCTTCTAATTGCTTTTGACTACTCATTAAACACATGTCCTTCACAAGTAATTGCATTCAATGTTGAATATACCCAATCTTCTTTCTCTAGGCCAACACATTTGCCTATACCTTCATCATTAGCTTCAACAAAATTTTTACAATTTTTACATTTTGGCATTACTTTTATCTCTGGACATGCTGCATCATCTAAATTAATCATTTGTTTTGATAATCTACAAATTCCTTTGGTTGCATCTACTGCACAAAAATTCATACAATCACTATGCTTTCTCATATTTTACACCCCTTCATACTCTGTTCTAGCAATTACTTCATCTTGTATTGGTTTACCTAATTCACACCAATATTGAGTAAACCCAGCAACACGTACCATTAATTGACGATAATTGTCAGGATTTTTTTGTGCATCTTTTAAGGTTTCTGAATCTACAACATTATATTGAATATGGAACCCACCTTTTCTTAAATAACTTCTTGTTAAATCTAATAATTTTTTAGTTCCTTGTTGTCCTTTTATAGTAGTTGGATGAAGTTTTAAATTCATCTGAGAATTTTGAACTACTGCTTGGTCCCAAATAGTTGCAGATTCAAATAATGCATATACTCCATTTTTATCTGTTCCTGCATATGCAGAGACTGAACCATCTGAATATGTTGTTCCACTTAGTCTACCATCTGGAGTAGCCAAGGTAGCAGCTCCCTGTGGCCCATGTGTAGAAACAGATATTTGGCAAGGGTACATCTTCTTAGCATATAAAGATTGTGCTTCTTCACATACTTTTGATAACCATACCTCATAGTTTTTAAGAATATTATCTGCATACAAATCATTATTTCCATATTTAGGTGCATCAAGACAGGCCTTATAAATAGCATCATATTTACCAGTCTTATCTACTTTTACTTGGTCTGCCATAGAATAATTTCCTACTTCTAATGCATCTTTAAATCCAAAATTATTTAATATGGCATCCTTAATTTCCTCTATTGTAAATGCTTTGTCATCATATACAAGTTTCTTAAGCGCTGCAAATGAATTGACCATAGTAACAGTACCACAAGTTTCTACGTTTAATGTTGCATTATAACGATATCCCATATTTCCTATATGTTGACCTTTGTCTAAACAGTCTGGCTTTAGTAGTGAATTTATTATAGAAGTATCAAATTTTCTCCATATATCTAACTCAATGTTATTTGCTCTTTCTAAAACATTTATTGCTTGTTTATAATAATCTTTAAATACTTCTATGACTTCTTCATAAGTATCTAATGGCTTATTATGAGGCTCAAATACTTGTATATTCATACGATAGTCTTTACCATTCATAAGAACAAGTTCTAAAATTTTTGGATTAGCTATAAAGTGAACTCCAGAGCCAGCAGATTGACCTGCTCCACCTGCAATAGAGTACGTTTTTCCGTTTAAAGTTAACTGTTTCCAACACCCTGGAGACGTTTCCAAACATCCACCTAATGCAAATGCTCTTGCTTCTTCAACAGTCATACCTTCATCAGCAAATTGTTTCATCATAAATGTTGTTCCATTTGAGTTGTTTACCCATGCTGGATAACCAGAACCAAGCTTTGTACATTCAGCAGCTTTCATTAAGAAATCTTCTGGAAGCTTTTCATCATATAGCATAGTTAAACTAGGTTGAGGAGTTCTACATCTCATACTTGCTTCTAATAATAACTCTTCTAGTTCATTAGCTCCTGTAGAACCATCTTCTTTTAATCCACCTATAGATAAAGTATTAAATGTATTACCTGATAGTACTCCTCCATTTACCCCCGCTGAAGCAAAACAGTCAATACAAGTGATTTTTATTCTATAAAGCTCTAATAATTCGATAACCTCTTCTTTTGTAATTAGTCCTTTTTCTATATCTTGTTCATACCAAGGATATAAAATTTGACCAAAACGTCCTATAGACATACCAGATATAGCATCCTCATTTACTGATGCTATATGAATTGTATAAGTCAACTGAAGAGCTTCCCTAAATGTACGAGGTTGTTTATGTGCAATATGTTCTAATATCTCCACTAAATCTGAGTATTCTTTTTTAGCTTCTAAATCTGTCTCTATACTTTCTAAATATTTTGCATGTTTTGCATAATTTAAAATCCAAGTTTGTAATCCTTCAATAACTTGAATAACAGCCTCATAAAAATATAGACGGTCCATACCAATAAGCCCATCTCCAGATGCATTTCCTGCAACTGCCTTTTTACATTCTTTTGCCATTTCTATAATTCCATCTAATCCATAATTTAAAGGATAAAAATAATTTATAACTTCTCTACCTTGAGGAAGTGTATACCCCGAATCAAACATGCATATAAGTGTACTCATTAGGTTTTCTTTTAAATCATAATCTGGCATCATTTTTTCATAGTGAAAACCTAAATCTTCAACAGACTTTCCAACCCATTCCTTTGCCATTTTTACAAGTACAGGTACTTCTTCTTTTCTCATTCCGAATTTACCAGCTATTGAAACGACATTTCCAAAACTTTCAGTAACATTTCCTCCACCAGACCCAAATTTTGTAAGTTCATCAGCTGTGTTACTGGCTAATTTCTTTGCCTCTTCTCTCATTTGTTCTCCTTGAGCAACAAAGAAACTTTCACTTACCCATGGCATTGGAAAAGAACCTCTATAATGGCGTGTCTTTTGCATTACTATTTTCTCACCAGGTATTATATTTGGTGTCATATGTGAAAAAGCAGCTTTAAGAGCTTTAGCTCTTCTAACTACTGGTATATCACCATCTGATTTTCTATATTCTCTATTATACCAATATGGAAATTCCATATCAGCAGTAGATAATGTATTATAATATACATCTAATAAGTCTTCTGCTCTTTTACTTGCTTTTTTTTCATTAAATTCACTTAAATTTTCTTTATTTTGAAAATTTGATTTAATATTTTTTGCTTCCAAAATACTTCTTATTTTGTCTTCTTTACTTTGACTCATTTCTTCCCCTCCTTAATCTTTCTATAATTAGTATAAAACTTTTTAAGAATGAAAAAAAAGGGTATATTACCCACTTTTTAAAATAATCTTTCTATAGAAAAAAATAAACTTGAAGCAAATCTAAGCCAAAGACAATCTGTATATCCTAAAATTTGTTGCAATTCATTGGAATATAAAGATTATAAATAGTTTTACTTCAAGTTTTAATATATACTATATTTATTTTTATTATATTTAATTTCACTTCTACTTACTTTTTTGAAACAATACTTTTATATTTACAAATTCATCTAACTCTACTGATTTATCTTTAAATTTGGAACTGCATTTAAACTCATATCATGCGTTTTCCCATTTATAAAATTATAATATCCTGCACACCCTATCATAGCTGCATTATCTGTGCATAAAATTAGAGGAGGATACTTAACAGTAATACCATTGTCTTTAGCAAGCTCTGTTATTTTAGCTCTAAGCCCCGAATTAGAAGCAACCCCACCAGAAAGAGTTATGATATTGTATCCTTTGTCTTTTACTGCTTTTAGTGCTTTAGTAGATAAAACCTCTACTACAGCCTCTTGGAAAGATGCTGCTACATCTTCAACTACTATTTCTTCATTTTTCATTCTTTTTCCATTTAGATAATTTAATACAGAAGATTTTAATCCACTAAAACTAAAATCATAGCTATCTTCTTCTAAATAGGCTCTTGGAAATTCTATAGCATGTTTATTTCCATTCTTGGCCAGATTATCAATAATAGGACCTCCTGGATAGCCTAAATTCATCGCTCTTGAAATCTTATCAAATGCTTCTCCAGATGCATCATCTCTTGTTTTTCCTAAAATTTCATACTTGCCATAATCTTTTACTTCAACCAAGTGAGTATGACCTCCAGATACTATTAATGTTATAAAAGGAGGTTTTAAATCCTTATGCTCTATATAGTTTGCACTTAGATGCCCTTCTATATGATTTACTCCTACAAGTGGAATATTCAAAGTATATGCAAGTGCTTTAGCATAAGATAGACCAACCAATAAAGCACCTACTAGCCCAGGTCCATATGTAACTGCGATATGGTCTATATCATTAAAACCTATATTTGCTTTGTCTAAAGCTTCTTGAACAACTATATCAATATTTTCCACATGTTTTCTTGAGGCCACTTCTGGAACTACACCACCAAATTTTTTATGTGTCTCGATTTGAGTAGAGATTATGTTTGAAAGTATTTCTCTACCATTTTTTAAAACTGATGCAGCTGTTTCGTCACAACTACTCTCTATAGCTAATGTTATTATATCACTCATAAACTCTACACCTCTTTTAATTGGTTCCACATTATAATTGCATCTTCTTTATTATCACTGTAGTATTCTTTTCTTATTCCACCCATTTTAAATCCATATTTTCTATATAAATTTTGTGCTATTTTATTTGATGCTCTAACTTCTAATGTCATAGATGCAATATTATTATCTTTACATAAATCAACTATGCCTTTTATCAACTTGTCCCCTATTTTTTTCCCTCTATAGTCACTATGAACAGCCACATTATTTATATGCCCTTCATCAAGTATAAGCCAAATTCCCACATATCCGACAATTTTTCCATTTAACTTAGCTACTATATACCTTGCTACTTCATTAGACAACTCTTTTCTAAAAGACTCTTTTGACCAATAATCTTCAAAACAATTTTTTTCTACTTCAAAAACTTCATCTATATCTTCTGTAGTCATTTCTTCTATTTTTATATCATCTACTATTAGTTTTGTATTATCTTCCATTATTTAGCCTCTTCATTTTTTCATCATATTGTACTTCAGCTTGAGATTTTCTGATATACATAGGATTTATCGTATAACAAGTATGTACATCTATATTTTTATTATATTTATTTAATGCTAAAGAGCATAAGCTTCCTGCGTTAGATACATTATTAGCTGGTGAAGGTATTTTTATATTTTTTATATTCTCTAACTTGTCTTTATATTTGTATACAGCTTCTCCAACTATTATAAATTCTTCATTAGTTGATACAATTTCATCTACTAAAGCATCAAAATCTACAACATCAACACCATCTAATTCTATCATCTCTCCATTTTCAAACTTGTATTTAGCTGAATAAACTTGATTTTTCTGCGCATCTAATATACAACATATCTTTCTATCACAGAAATTTATGTTATTTGCTAGAGATTCCAAAGAATTTACTGCTATTATTGGTATATTATTTACATGGGCCATAGCTTTTACTGTAGCCATACCTATTCTAAGTCCTGTAAACGAACCTGGACCTATACATACAGCTAATAAATCCATATCTTTTATACTTAAATCACTCATACTCAACATATTTTCTATCATTGGCATAAGCTTTTGTGAATGAGTTTTTTTGTTGTTTACTGTAAACTCACATATTAAGTTATCATCTTCAACAACTGCTACACTTGCTGCCATAGAAGACGTATCCATACCTAGTATTTTCATTATTTAATCAACTCCTCAACTATCTCTTTATAAAACTCTCCTTTTGGAGTTAATATCATTTCTCTTCCTTCATCTTTATATCTCAATTCTATATTCAAATATTCTTTTGGAAGTATATCTTCTATTAGATTAGCCCATTCTATTATACAGATTCCATTTGAATTTACATATTCATCATAACCAATATCATACATTTCGTCACTACTACCTATTCTATAAACATCAAAATGATACAAAGGTATTTTTCCTTCATATTCATTTATTATAGTAAAAGTAGGACTTGTTATATAATCTTCTATCCCTAATGAATCTGCCAAACTTTGTGTCATTGTAGTTTTACCAGCTCCTAAATCTCCTACTAAACAGATAACACTGCCTTCTTTTAAAAGTTTACCTAATTTATATCCTATTTCTCTAGTTTTATTTTCATTTTCTAAATATATTTTTGCCATCAATTCATCTCCATTTTGATATAATCGTCATGTGAATTTATATCACTGCTTAATTAATTATAGTATAAGCCTAGATTATTATAAAGTACTTGTCTTTATCTTTTTTTATCTTTCACTATTGATGGCTGTATCTACACCTTATATACAATCATCAATAGCAATTTTTACATACTCTTTTGCTTTATGGTTTTGCTTCAATGCTTCTTTACATATTCTCTCAGATTGCTCTTTTACATACTTAAGAGACTTATAGTTCTCTTTTACTGCTTCAATACACATTTTTTCTGTTTGATTTTTTATATACATAAGCATTTTTCCATTTTGTCTTACAATCTCTATACATATATCTTCTGTATACTTATCTATGTAACTTAGTACATCTTTAATATTATATTTTTTATTTAAATATCTTATAGCATTTATACATATTTCTTCTGTCTTATTGTTGACAAATTGTATACTTCTTCCATCTTGTTTGACAGCTTCTATACATATTTTATCAGTTTGTTTATTTACATATTGTAATGCCATACCATTTTGTCTTACGGATTCTATACACATTTTTTCCGTTTGATTTTTTACATATTTTAATGCTTTATAATTTTGCTTAATGGCCTCTATACATAATTCTTCACTCTGTTCTCTAACGTATGCAAGACACCTGCCATCTTTTTTAATTGCTTCTAAACATATCCTTCTTGTTTGAGTCTCTAAAGCCTTTAGTATACTTACAACATCTATATTGGAAGAATGACTTATTGCTTTTATAATAAGCCCTTCTGTTTTATTTCGTACATACTTAAGTGCATTACAATCTTTTTTTATAGCTTCAAGACACAAGTATTCTGTTTGTTCTTTTACATATTCAAGTGCTTTATAATTATACTTTATTGCTTCTAAACATAATTCTTCGGTTTGATTTTTTACATACTCTAATGCCTTGTAATTCTGCCTTATTGCTAAAATACACATACCATCAGTTTGATTTTCTATATTTTTTAATTCACGATAATCGTATTTTACCCTTTCCATATTTTCAATATATTCATTAGTGATATACTTTAAAGAATCTCCTAATTTTGTATCATAAATACCAATATGAATATCTTTCCAATTACTATTAAAATAATACCCTTTATCATCTAAAAATAATTTTTTTATTTTTTTAGATAAATGCATGAATATACACCCCTATCATTATTAAATTAGTTATTATTAAAAGTTTGATTATTAATCTTTATAGTTTTTTAATAATAACTTTATTTTTTGTTTATTATAAATTCGCTCTGTATATTGTAGATACCTTTTTCATATTTTAATAGTTAATCGTTTTAATTCTTCCTTTATTTTAAAATTTAAATTTGTCTAAATATTTCTTATTTTATATACATTTTTTGATAAATTAATAAAGCCATAATATATTTAATATATCAATCACAATATAGGACTGAAGTTATAAATAAATTATGGCTATTCAATACATTTAATTTTATATTTTCTTGTCTAATTATTTCTTTATTATATTTCCCATTTTTTTATAAAGTGGCAATGTTACTAAAGATATTATAACAGCCTTCAGCACATTAAATGGAGCTATCATCCAAATTACAAAAGTGAATAAATCATGAACTTGAGGATTTATAGCTGAACCTAAACCTATTATAGCATCTAGTCCCATAAGTTGACCATAAAGTGGCAACATTACAAAATAATTTACTAATGAACCAATTATAGTCATAGATATTGTTCCTAATACAAAACCAATCAGTACACCTTTTAAATCTCCACTTCTCTTATATGAATAACAAAGTATCATTACATAAGAACCACCAATTAATATATTCGCAAATTCTCCTATTCCTCCAGTTGTTGTTGCTGTTATTGCTTGTAACACATTTTTTACTACAACTATTCCAAATCCAACTAATGGTCCTAGAGACATTCCTCCGAATATTGCTGGAATATCTGATAAGTCAATTTTTAAGAAATCTGGAAATATACCTGGTATTGGTGCTTGAATAAACATTAATAAATAAGATATTGCAGATAAAATTGACATTACTACTAAAGTTCTTGTTGAAATCATATTGCCTCTTTTTGCTGTGTTTTGCATAATTATTTTCCCCCTAATCAATATGTTTATATTTTTTAGGAAAAACAAAAAACTCGAAGACCCTATCTTCGAGTTTTTATGGATATAGTTTAAACAAACTAAAATAAACTTATTTATCTTCCATAAATATCTTCTCTCATCCAGACTTTACTGTCGGCTTTGGAATCTCACCAAATCAACCACTTAAGTAGTTCGCGGGCTATACCGCCGGTAGGGAATTTCACCCTGCCCCGAAGATCTTCTTTGATTTTTTAATTTTCCTTACACTCTTATATTAGTTAATTTTTTAATAATTGTCAAGTTATTTTTTCTCATACACTACTTTGCCATTTATTATAGTGTAAAGTACATTACTTTGAATCTCTAGTGGAGAATTATCCCAAATTACTAGGTCTGCATCTTTACCAACTTCTATAGAGCCTACTCTATCTTCTATTCCTAAAGTCTTAGCTGGATTTATCGTAATTGATTCTATTGCTTTTTCTTCTTTCATACCATGTTTTACTGCAATACCTGCACATATTGGAAGATATTGAACTGGTATTACTGGATGGTCTGTCATTATACATACATCAAGACCTGCATTTGAAAGTATTCCTGCTGTATTAAATGTCAAATTTCTAAGCTCAAATTTAGACCTTTCTGACAAAGATGGCCCTACTATTACAGGAAACCCTTCTTCCACTAATTCATCTACAATAAGATGACCTTCTGTACAATGGTCTAATGTAAGCTTTAAATTAAATTCTTTTGCAATTCTTATTGCTGTAAACATATCATCTGCTCTATGAGCATGTGCCTTAAAAGGAATTTCTCTTCTTAAAACTGGTATTAAACTTTCCATTTTTATATCATATTCAGGTTTTTCACAGTCTTCATCATCATGACTCTCATACATATCAATATCCTCTAAATATTCTTCTGCTTTTTTTAGGTTTTCTCTAAGTAAAGCAGCTATAGCCATTCTAGTTTGAGGAGATTTATCATCCTGACCATAACAGCTCTTTGGATTTTCTCCAAAAGCAATTTTAGATGCAACTGGATTTTTTATTACCATTTTATCAATTCTTTTTCCACATGTCTTTATAGCTATACATTGACCACCCATAACATTTGCACTTCCAGGGGTTGTACAAACAGAAGTTATTCCACCTTCAAAAGCTTCTTTAAAAGTTCTATCCATTGGATTAATTCCATCTATAGGATTTAATTGTGGTGTTATTGGGTCAGTCTCTTCATTTCCATCTGCTCCTTCAAACCCTATACCATCTTCCCATAAACCTAAGTGAGTATGAGCATCTATAAATCCAGGAAACACAAGTTTATTACTAGCATCTATTACCTCTACATCTAAAGGAGCTATCAAATCTTCTCCAATTTCTATTATTTTTCCTTCATCTATAAGTATATCTCCATGAATTATCCCATTTGTTATGGTATTTATTTTACCATTTTTTATAAAAATCATTCATTTTCCTCCTGATTTTCAAGACTATCGTTCTTATTTTAATATATTTTCTTACTATATACTTTTACAAATTTTTAACATTTATACACTCGAGTAATCTTATTTACAAATATAGAATCTAAGTATTATAACCATACATAAACTTATCTATTTTTTCATTGATAAGGCAACTCTTTTTTTGTTTAAGTCAATTCCAATGACTTTTACATCTACTATATCACCTACTGTAACAATACTCATAGGGTCTTTCACAAAACTATTACTCATTTCTGATTTATGAACTAATCCGTCATTTTTTATTCCAATATCTACAAATGCACCAAAGTCTACAACATTTCTTATTGTACCTTTTAAAGTCATACCCTCTTGTATATCTTCAATTTTTAAGACATCAGTTCTAAGTATAGGTTTTATACCTTCTTCTCTTGGGTCTCTTCCTGGTTTTTTGATTTCAGCTATGATATCTTTTAATGTAACTTGTCCTACTTCCAGTTTTTCACTTAATTCCCTCAAGCCAATTTCTTTTATTTTTTCATCTATTTCACCTATATTCTTATTCTTTACATCATCTAAAGAATATCCAATTATCTCAATCATTTTTTTACATATATCATAACTTTCAGGATGCACACCTGTATTATCTAGTGGATTTTTACCCTCTAAGATTCTCATAAATCCAGCACATTGAGTAAATGCTTGAGGTCCTAGTCTTTTTACTTTTTTCAATTGTGCTCTTGACGTAAAATCTCCATTTTCTTCTCTATATGCTATTATATTTTTTGCTATAGCTTTACTTATTCCTGCAACATGTTCTAGTAGGGAGTATGATGCAGTATTTAAATCTACTCCAACACTATTTACAGAATCTTCAACAACTCCATCTAGTACTTCTTCTAATCTCTTTTTGTTTAAATCATGCTGATATTGACCAACACCAATACTTTTAGGGTCTATTTTTACAAGCTCTGCTAATGGGTCTTGTAATCTTCTAGCTATAGATATAGCTCCTCTTATTGATACATTTATATCTGGATGTTCCTCATTTGCAAGTTCAGATGCTGAATAAACAGATGCTCCTGCTTCACTAACTATCACATACTGCACTTCGCTATCTATTTCTTTTATCATTTCTGATACAAAAGTTTCTGATTCTCTAGATGCAGTACCATTTCCAATTGAAATTATATCTATATCGTATTTTTCAATCAATCCTTTTAAAACTTTCTTTGCTCCCTCTACATCATTTTGAGGGTCTGTTGGATATACTGTTGTATAATCTAGTAGTTTACCATTTTTATCTACTACAGCTATTTTACATCCAGTTCTAAATGCAGGGTCAAATCCCATAACTACTTTGTCTTTAACTGGTGGTTGAAGCAATAAACTTTTAACATTCTTTCCAAATACACTTATAGCTCTTTCTTGAGCTATTTCTGTTAAATGATTTCTTATTTCTCTTTCTATTGATGGGAAAATTAATCTTTTATAAGAATCTTCTATTGAACTTACGATTTCTTCTTTATTTTTGAAATTTTTATCATTTACATATTCGTTTATTATGTAATTTAAAACTTTATCATTATTTATTTCCAACTTAACCTTTAGGAAGCTTTCTTTTTCTCCTCTGTTTATTGCCAAAACTCTATGTGGAGCCATACTTTTTACTGCTTCGCTATAATCATAATACATATCATAAACCGATTTCTCATCAGTAGCACTTTTGCTAACTATCATACCTTCTCTTAAAGCTAATTCTCTTATATACTTTCTAATCTTAGCATCATCTGAGACTAGTTCTGCAATTATATCTCTAGCACCTTTTAGAGCATCTTCAATAGAAAGAACTTCTTTCTCTTCATCAAGATAATTCTTTGCCTCTATTTCTATATTATCTAAATTATTCTCTAGTATTGACAATGCTAAATTTTCTAATCCTTTTTCTTTTGCTATTGTTGCTCTCGTTCTTTTCTTTTGTTTGTATGGAGCATATATATCTTCTACTTCTTGTAATGTTTTTGCTTTTTCTATATTTTGTGTTATTTCATCTGTTAATTTCCCTTGTTCATCTATTAGTCTAACTACATCATCTTTTCTACTTTGAAGATTTCTCAAATACATTAATTTTTCATAAAATTCTCTTAGTGTAACATCACTCATTTCGCCAGTCATTTCTTTTCTATATCTAGCTATAAATGGTATTGTATTTCCTTCATCAATAAGTTTTAATGTATTATTTATTTGTTCATCTCTAAGATTAAACTCTTTTTTTAAGATTTGATTTATATCCAATTTATTCACTCCTAATGTTAGTTTTTCATAAGTATAACAAAACAGAACGAAGGCTGAGGGTTATCGTCCTCAGCCTAAGTGCTGTAAGTGCATATTAAGCACTAACCTTCTTATACATATATCTTAATTACAGTGCATATTTATTAAACTATTTTATTCATTTTTAAGTATTCATTAATAAACAAGTCTATATTTCCATTCATTACACTATCTACATTGCCAAACTCAGCATTTGTTCTATGGTCTTTAACCAATTTATATGGTTGAAAAACATATGACCTAATTTGACTACCCCAAGTTATTTGTGAGTATTTGCCTTGTATATCTTCTATTTTTTCCTTTTGCTCTAACTCTTTTAATTCTATCAATTTCGCCATTAAAAGTCTCATAGCTCTGTCCTTATTTAGATGCTGAGACCTTTCATTTTGGCACTGAACTACTACACCAGTAGGGATATGTGTTATTCTAACTGCTGAATCAGTCGTATTTACATGTTGCCCTCCAGCTCCAGAAGCTCTATATGTGTCTATCTTTAAATCTGATGGATTAATTTCTACTTCTATATTTTCATCTAACTCTGGTGTTACATCTATAGATGCAAATGAAGTATGTCTTTTTCCTGATGGGTCAAATGGAGATATTCTCACTAATCTATGAACTCCTTTTTCACTCTTTAAATACCCATAAGCATTTGTTCCTTCTACAAGAATTGTAGCTGTCTTTATCCCTGCTTCAGGGTCTGATATTATATCTAAAAGCTTAACTTTATAACCCTTACTTTCTGACCATCTTATATACATTCTCAAAAGCATTTGAGCCCAATCTTGAGCATCTAAGCCACCAGTACCAGCATTTATAGATAATATAGCATTATTTTTATCATACTCTCCATTTAGAAGAGTCTTTATTTTCATTTCAGATAATTTTTCTTCCATTGATTCTATGGACTTTTCTATATCTCTTTCTACAGAATCATCATCTTCTTCTAAACCTATTTCAATTAATACTTCTATATCTTCTAATAAGCTTTTTAAGCTTTCATATTCTTCTAATGTCTCTTTTAAAGATTTATTTTCTTGAAGTACTCTTTGAGCGACTTCATTATCATTCCAAAAATCTTGTTGATTCATCTTTTCTTCATTAATTTGTATATTTTTCATCAATGAAGCTATGTCAAAGAGAAACCCTCAATTCTTCTAAATTTGAAGCCATCTGCTCCATACTATGTCTATACTCTTGTAACTTTAACATTTAATCCTCCGAGATTATCTTCCACAACAGTTTTTATATTTTTTACCACTTCCACAAGGGCATAAGTCATTTCTTCCAACCTTTTCATCTTTTTTAACAGTTTTACTTGTTGGAAGTGTTCCATCTGATGGAGAAGATAGATTTTCAACATCTACAACTGCTTTTCTTTCCACTGGAGTTTCTATTGTTATATTAAATAAATATCTTACAGTATCTTCTTTGATATGTTTATTCATTTCATCAAACATATCAAAACCTTCCATTTTATAAGCAATAACTGGGTCTTGCTGACCTACAGCACGAAGACCAATACCTTGGCGTAATTGGTCCATAGCATCTATATGGTCTATCCAATGGTTATCAACAGCTTGAAGTAAGATTACTCTCTCAACTTCTCTCATTCTCTCATAGCCAACTTGTTCTTCTTTTGAAGTATATATCTTCATAGCTATTTCATAAACTTTTTCTGTTATTTCAACTGGATTAAGTTTTTCTATTTCTGGTATTTCTATGCTACCTTTTGGCAAGAACAGATTATACATATGTTCTTTGAATCCTTCTTCATCAAATCCTTTATCTTGTGTATAAAGAGTAACTGCTTCTTCTATTATAGAATGAGTCATTGATTGTATTTGTTCTTGTAAATCTTCACCTTCTAATACACGTTTTCTCTCTGCATATATTATTTCTCTTTGTTTATTCATAACATCATCATATTGAAGTACATGCTTTCTTATTCCAAAGTTTTTACCTTCGACTTTCTTTTGTGCTCCTTCAATAGACTTAGATAATATTCTATGTTCTATCGGCATGTCTTCTTCAAGACCTATTTTATCTACAATACCAGATATTCTATCACTACCAAACAATCTCATAAGGTCATCATCAAGACCTATATAGAATCTTGAACTCCCTGGGTCACCTTGACGTCCAGCACGACCTCTCAACTGGTTATCTATTCTTCGAGATTCGTGTCTTTCTGTACCTATTATAGCAAGTCCACCTGCTTCTACAACTTGTTTTTGTTCTTCTTGTGTTTGTTGCTTAAACTTTTCAAATAGTTTTTCATACTCTTCTCTAGCTTCAAATAGAATTTCATTACCTTTTACAGGTATACCTTCTATTGGAGTATCTACTCTATTTACTATTTCTTCTTTAAATCCATTTCTTCTCATTTCTCTCTTAGTTAAAAAGTCTGGATTTCCACCTAGAACTATATCTGTACCACGACCAGCCATATTAGTAGCTATTGTAACAGCTCCAAGTCTACCAGCTTGTGCTATTATTTCTGCCTCTTTATCATGATGCTTAGCATTTAATACCTCGTGCTTTATGCCCTTTTTCTTTAGTATTTGTGATAATAATTCTGATTTTTCTATTGATACTGTACCTACAAGTATTGGTTGATTGACTTTGTGCCTTTCAATTATTTCTTGTGCTACAGCATTAAATTTACCTATTTCACTTTTGTATACACAGTCTGGTAAGTCTTCCCTTATCATAAGCTTATTAGTAGGTACTTGGAAAACATCCATTTTGTAGATTGCTTTAAACTCTTCTTCTTCTGTTTTTGCTGTACCAGTCATCCCAGAAAGTTTTTTGTACATTCTAAAGTAATTTTGGAATGTTACAGTAGCTAGTGTTTTAGATTCTCTTTGTATTTTAAGACCTTCTTTAGCCTCTATTGCTTGATGTAAACCTTCTGAATATCTTCTACCAAACATAAGTCTACCTGTGAACTCATCTACTATTACTATTTCTCCATCTTTAGCAACATAATCAACATCTTTCTTCATTATTACATGTGCTCTTAAAGCTTGATTTATATGATGGTATAATTCTGTATGAGATATATCTGTTATATTATCAACATTAAAATACACTTCTGCTTTTTGTATACCCGATGCTGTTAGAGATACAGCCTTATCTTTTTCTTCTAATTCATAATCATCTGGTTTTAAGGTTAAAACAAATGTGTTTGCATCTGAATATAAGTGAGTTGATTTGTCTCCAGGTCCAGATATGATAAGTGGTGTTCTAGCCTCATCTATTAGTATAGAGTCAACCTCATCCACTATAGCATAATTTAATCCTCTTTGAACTCTTTGCTCTTTGTGTATTACCATATTGTCCTTTAGATAGTCAAATCCATATTCATTATTTGTACCATAAGTTATATCACAATCATATTGTTCTTTTCTAACTTTTGGATTTTGACCGTGTATAATAACGCCTACACTCATTCCTAAAAACTCATAGATTTTTGCCATTTGGTCTCTATCACGTTTTGCAAGGTAATCATTTACTGTTACAACATGTACACCTTTTCCAGTAAGCGCATTCAAATAAACAGGAGCAGTTGCAACCAAAGTTTTACCTTCACCTGTTTTCATTTCTGCTATTCTTCCTTGATGTAGTACTATACCTCCAATCATTTGAACTCTGTAGTGTCTAAGTCCTAACACTCTCTTAGAAACTTCTCTAACTACTGCAAAAGCTTCTGGAAGTATATCATCTATACTTTCACCATTTGCTAATCTTTCTTTAAATATATTTGTCATATTTTTAAGTTCCGAGTCTGCCATAGATTCAAATTTAGGTTCTAATGAATCTATTATATCAACAGTTTTATTGAACTTTTTTAATTCTTTTTTATCTGCCATGTTGAATAAATTATCCATAAAGCTCATATTTTACATCTCTCCTCGTTCTTTATTGTACTATTATTCATTTTACCATAAAAACTATACTTTTAATATTAATTTAAAAAGCTATCGATAATTTATTTATCGATAGCTAATATGATTAAATCTAAATTGCTTTATTCATGTTCTATTATACCATATCCACCATTATTACGCTTATAAACTACTGCTATTTCATCTGAATCTATGTTCTTGAACATATAAAAATCATGTCCTATTAATTCCATCTGTAATACAGCTTCTTCTTCACTCATTGGCTTAACACTAAATTTCTTACGTCTTTGAATTACTAATTCTTGATTTTCATCCCCATAATCCTCTTGTTCATCAGCTAGATTTATCTCTGCATCTTGGAATCTTATACTCTTGTTGTCTTTATGTTTATCTTGTAATCTCTTTTTATATTTTTTTAATTGTTTACTTAATTTATCATATACAACATCTATAGCTGTGTATAAATTTTCCTGCATATCTTCTGCTCTAATTATAGGACCATTTACAGTAGCTATTGTTACTTCTATTTTTTGTCTTGCTTTTCTCGCACTTACTGTAACTTTTACATCAGTGTCTGGATGAATGTAATTATCTAACTTACTTAGTTTAGTTTCGATTTTATTTTTTATTGCATCAGTTAATTCGATTTGTTTTCCAGATATAATTATGTTCATAAATACATCTCCCTTCAATTATGCCAGTATAAGAAAATTTATACTTTAATAATATATTCTACACGAACTCTCATAATCCTCTTTTTATTATTTACTTTTATGATTTTTTCTATTCAATTGATAGAATTATTTATCATTTTTAGTTACATTGATACTTATGTGGATTAATATTATTACAAACACCTGTGGATAATGTGGATAAAACTGTTAATAACTCTTGTTTTTGTTTATTTAAAGCTATTTTTACTCCTATTTCTATCCACAAAAATCTCCATTAATTGTTTATTAATATGTGAATTCATGTCATAAGATGGTAATTTTAGGAAATTATGTGTATTATATGCCAATATACCTTTATAATTTTTTAATAAATATAAACCCTCTAAAACCTCCATAATCTATCTTTTCTTTCATTATTTATATTTAAAACTACTTAAAAGTTATAAAGCATACTCAACAATAATTTCATATTTAATACCTATTAACATTCATATACCCAAATTATAATTAACTTACTCTCTTTATTTAAACTAAGTATTTTATATTCATATACTATCTTGAAATTATATTTACGAGTTGTTTAAGCTTTTGTCTATCTATATCTTCAAAAGGACTGTTATTTATTCTAATCGCTGTACCAAAATGAAAATTACTTGCCTTAGTCAATTCCTTTATCTTTTCTATATTATTAAAATTAAGACCTCCACCTAAAAGAATTTTTATGTGATTAGAACTAAGCATCATATTCTTTATCATTTGTATGTTATCAACTATACTTCCTTTCCCTCCTGATGTTAATATATTCGTAATTTTATCATAATCCTTCAAAATTTTAACACTATCTATTGTATTTGATTCATCTATTGCTCTATGAAATGTAACATCAAGATTATCACAACATTTCAATAAAACATTTAGATTTTTCTCATCTATACTATTGTTTTTATCCAATACACCAAATACAACTCCATTAGCACCAATCTCTTTAACCACACTTATATCTTTTTGCATTATACTTATATCTTCTTTACTGTATACAAAACTTTTCGCATGATGTCTTATCATCACGTTCACAGGTATCTTTACACTGTTAACAACACTTTCTATAAGACCAAAACTTGGTGTCAATCCACCTTCAGTTAAAGCACTAACTAACTCTATTCTATCTGCACCACAATCTTCTATAATTTTAGCGTCTTCTACTGACATTCCTATTATTTCTAACATAACTACTCCTTTGCTAATTCATATATTGCATTTGCAAATATCTTTGCATTTAATATTATATCTTCTATATCCATGTATTCATCAGGATTATGAGCTATTCCTTTTTGTCCTGGAAATGAAGGTCCAAACGGAACTATATTTGGCATTACTTTTGCATACGTACCTCCATTAGTTGTTACTGGAGTTCCATCTAATGATGTAACCCTTTCATAAGCTAGCTGAAGCTTTTTAACAAGATTACTCTCTTTATCAAAATATACAGGATTAAAATTAGAAATTACCTCTATATCGATACTATTTGGAAAACTAGCTTTTATTTCATCTAATACATCTTTCAATTTATAACTAAAATCGTATTTTACCTTTATATCTAATATAGTATCACTATTTTCTATATTCAGCTCTTTATATGTAACAAGCACATTTTCAGACATATTTTCTATAAAACCTAGGTATACATCTTCTTCATAATTGATTTTACTTTTTATTCTAATCTTTGCCATGCCTTTTTCACCATATACAACAGGATACTTACAATCTGGTGTAAATCCCATAATAGGTGCTTTTTCTTTTTCTAAATAATATGGTATATCTTCAAATCCACTTTCTTCATTTGTACCAAATATTATTCTAACTCTCTTATCTAATTTTAAGTTTAATTCTTTAATAGCATATAATCCATATAAGGCAGACATTATAGGTCCTTTATTGTCTAGTACTCCTCGTCCATAAATTCTTCCATTAGTTTCTTCTCCCTTATAAGGCTGATGCTTCCAACCATCTCCTTCATGTACAACATCTACATGTCCAATTACACAAACATAATCATCACTATCTCCATGCTCTGCATAACCAATATAATTATCCAAGTTTCTAACCTTAAATCCCAATTTTTCTGATATTTCTAATGCTTTATTAAGTGCCTCCCCTACTTTTTCGCCAAAAGGGAAGCCATTTTCTGACTCCCCTTTGACACTAGGTATTTTTACAATATCTATAATATCACTTAATAAATCTTCTTTTAACTCATCTATTTTATTACTTATGATATTCATAAAAATCTCCTTATTATAAAACTCTATTTTAATTATGTAACCACTACTTTACTCACTTACTTCTATTGGTGCTTTTATTCTAGCCTCATATGCTTCCATCCACTCATTTGATATAACCTTATGTATAGTCTTTCCATCTACTCTATTTGAAATATATACAGTAGGAGATTCTTCTTTAGTTACTACTGAAAAAGTAAAATCAGCTATATTTGTAGCTACTCCCCATTCACCTTTATTATTCATGGCAACTAATGATAAATCACCAGCTTTTCCTCTTCTTTTGATAAGCTGTTTATCAAGTTCATTTACTGCAATATCACATGCTTCTTGTGGATGCTTCCCTTCTTTCATAAGTCTAACTATCTCATAAGATATACATCCCTTCATTAAATCTTCTCCCAAACCAGTAGCTGTAGCTCCTCCTATACTACTATCAACATAGAATCCTGAACCAGATAGTGCAGAATCTCCTATTCTACCTCTTTTCTTCATAAACAATCCACTTGTTGATGTAGCTGCACACATTTTTCCAGTTTTGTCTAAAGATATCATACCAACAGTATCATGACCAGCATATGGGCTTAATCCTTTGTCTAAAGTCTCTTTTTTTCTCTTTTTATAATGTAACTTCGCTCTATCAGTCAACATATTTTTTCTTTCAAATCCATTTTTATGAGCATAATCTTCAGCACCTATTCCAACTAAAAAATTATTTACCTTCTCATAACTTAACTTCCTAGCTATGCTGACAGGATTAGAATAATCTCTTATACCAGCAACTGCGCCAATATCTAATGTGTTACCATCCATAAATGCAGCGTCAAGTTCTACCTCACAATTTTCATTTGGAAGTCCACCATATCCAACCGATTTATAGAATGGATAGTCTTCAACTCTTCTTACAGCAAGCTCTACAGCATCACCTGCTTCCATGCCTTTTTCTAAATGTTCTGATGCCTCAGTTATTCCTTCTAGGGCCATTCTCCATGTCGCTATCATTCCCCACATGTTAAAATTCCCCTCCTTAAATTATATAGATTTTACTAATGTATGCTTATTATAAATAGTATAATATTTAAACTTGCTAATAATTAATACTCTTATTAATAACAAAATTCTTCTTTCATCAAAGTTATATCTTCTTTATTTGCTATTGCTTTTGCCAATTTACATATGTTATTTAACGAATCATTAAGACCAATTCCACCTTTTTTTGGAGTCTTAACTATACATATGTCATTTTTATATTCGTTTATCACATCTATATTTTCTTCTGACATAGCTGCAAAAGCTGGTATATCTGTTTTATCATTTATATTTTTAGACAGTATTGCTGACATCTTAGAAAAGTTTTCGTAATTAAAGCTTGGTCCACAGATTACTACATCAGGGTTTAATTTTTTTACCATAGCTATCATCTTACTCGTTACTTCTTCTTGATTATTTACAAAAAATTCATCCCCACAAAATAAGGTAGCTATTACCTTAGATTCATTTAAAAATTGCTCCATCATTACACCTGGTCCTAATGGGCTTGATTTTCCAGCAGGAGGTATATTACTTTTCTCTTTTCCTCCAGCTCCAGCTTGTATTTGGTCCAATATCATAACTATTTTCTTCATAATCTTCCTCCTATAATACTAAATCATCAAAAGATATATCATCATCTTCCTCTTCAACAGTTTCATTTTCTTCTCTCAAGTATTGCTTATCTAGCATTTTTATAAATGGTATATACATAAATATTCCTAGTATAAGAAGTACTAATTGTAAGACTGCACCTTGCCATCCTGTTGTTAAAAAACCAGAGAATATAATTGGAGTTGTCCACGGTAACTGAACTCCATTTGTAAGAGGCACTAATCCTGCTGACATACAGAAGTAAGCTATTATTATATTTATTGTTGGAACTATTGCAAATGGTATCAATAGTATTGGGTTAAGCATTATTGGTAGACCAAATATCAATGGCTCATTTATACCAAATATTCCTGGTAAAATTGATAGTTTTCCCATTGACTTTATACGTTTACTTTTACATATTAATAACATAGCTATGACTAATGATAGTGTACTACCTGCTCCACCAAATGTCGCAAACATATCTTGGAATTGACCTGTTATTATGTTTGGTATTTTTGAACCAGCTTGAAAAGCAGCTAAGTTTTCAGCTGATAGAATTTTTAATATTGGATTATACACAGCCCCAACAACACTACTTCCATTTATTCCAAAGAACCAGAATAAATGTAAGAATATATAAGCGATTGCCATAGCACCTAAACTATTTCCTAATTTTAATAATGGCATTTGTAAAAACTTAAATATAAATTCATGTATACTTCCATATGGTGTAGCTTCAAAAGCTATCTTAACTAAAAAGAAAACTACCATAACTATTGCACTTGGTATTAATGCTGCAAATGATTTTGATACAGTTGGAGGAACTCCATCTGGCATTTTCAATGTCCATCCTTTTTTTACAACTGCAGCAAATAATTTTACAGAGGTTATTGCTGTTATCATACCTACAAACATTCCCTTAGAACCCATCCAACCTAGTGGTATACCTGTTACCATGTAAACTGATTCTGTTCCTTCTGGTGTATATGGTATTACAAATGGTGTTATTATAAAAAAGGCAACTATTGCAACTGCTGCTGATGCTATTGGGTCTACATCTATTTGCTTTGCATAAGAATATCCAATCCCTAAAACTGCAAGTAGAGTCATTACTTCAAATGTTGCTACAGTTGGTTGTTGCAATTTTACAGCCCAATCTGGACCAAAAATTTGACCTACAAATTCATTCCATCCTTTTATAGGAAAATTTGCTACTAATAAAAATAATGAACCTATTATTAATAATGGTGATGATACTAAAAAACCATCTCTAATTGCAATTAATAATTTATTTTTACCTATTTTTTCAGCCAATGGCATAAGTATTCTTTCCAATCTATTCATCTATCCACCCTCATTTCCTATTATTTTTTACTATAATTCTACGCTTGTTTAGATTTTATTAGCTTTATAGCAAGTTTTAATACTTTTTCCCCATTCATAGTTCCATAATCAACTTCATTGATTATATCTATAAGTTTTCCTTGAGCTTCAAACTTTGGTTTTAACTCCTTTAGCATGTATTTAACTTGTGGTCCTAATAATATACAATCTGGATTTTTTTCTTCAACTATTTTGTCAATTTCTGCTATCGGAAATGCCTCTACTTCTATTGGTAAATTGTGTTCATCTGCTACCTTCTGCATTTTATCTGCAAGTAAACTTGTTGACATACCAAAGCTACAAAATAAATATACTTTTCTTTTCATTTTTTAAATCCCCCTTAATTTTTTATTTTAGTTTTTGAATTTCTTTTCTTAACATAATCATTTCTTTTATAAGGTTTCTCTCACTCATACAAGTCATTAAATGGTCTTGAGAGTGAATCAATAAAATAGATATATCTGATTTATCTCCCCCAGCTTCCTTTTGTATAAGTTCAGTTTGTACTTTATGTGCTTTTAAAATTTCTTCATTTGCATTTTCAATTAATTCATCTGCTTTTTTAAAATCGTTTTCCTTTGCATAGTCAAGTGCCTCATAAAGCATAGATTTTGCATTTCCAGCATGAATTATAATCTTTAAAACTATTTCTTCCATTTTTTCCTCCTAAGTTGCTTCTCTACTTTTAGATTATTTATACCTTACAAACATATAATATCTTATAAAAACAAAAAAACATGCACAACTTTTTCCATCACATGGAAAATTTTGTGCTTATCCATAGTTCACTATGAATTTTATATAAGAATATCTTTTACCTTTTCAATGTCACATTTACTTAGAATATCTAGCATATTTTCATCCTCTGTTAAATTAGATATTTCTTTAAATAATTCTCTAAATACTTTTCTATCATCATCTTTTTTATATGCTAACAAAAGTATAATCTTTATATCCTTTCCATTTCTAATTTTTATTGGTGTTTTTAACCTTGCAAAACATAAAACAGATTGTTTTATATATTTCATGTCTCCATGAGGGAATAATATTCCTTTTCCAACATTGGTTGGATATGACTTTTCTCTTGTTATAATAGATTGTAAATACTCTTTTTCTGCATAATGTTTTTCAATTAATAAATTAGTTAAATATGTTATAGCTTCATAAATATCATCATGTTCTAACTCTCTTATTAAATAATCAGACATCATTAATCTGTTCATAAGTTTATATGAAGTGTCTTTTTCTTTTATTTTGTTTGTGAACTCTTTAAGTTTATTCTCATCCTCATCAGTAAATAATGGTGTTGTTATAAAAATTGGTTTTTGGATATTTTCATACTCTTGAAATGCAATTATAAAATCTATAGTCTTATTAAAGTTATCTCTTTTTAAATCTTCCTCTCTTAATGTTTCAATAATTTTTATGTTATCAAATCTCTTTTCTATCTTTACTTTTAATAGCATACTTACTCCAAAACTAAATGGACATACAATACTTGCCTTTTTATTTGATTCCCTTTTGCTGTATTTTCTTTCTAGAGAGGTTTGAAAGTGAAGTGTAAGATAACCAATTTCATCTTCCGTTATTTGTTTTCCTTTTAATTCAATTTCTATTGAACTTGATATTACTGTAAATAAAAAACAAAATTTAGTTTTTATGTTATCTAAAAGTGGATTTTCTAAGTAAACATTGCTTTTCATTTGATGCATTGTAACATTCAAATGACATATTAATTGTTCATAAAGTAATATATCATTATTAAAATTTATTCCTGATTCTTCTGATACTAAATTTATAATTTTTTTTGTATAACTTGCTAATTCTTCATTTAGATATAAAGATTTCTTAATATTATTACTATTTATTTGTTTGTTCATACCCAATATTAAAGATTCTATAAACAATTTTTCTTCATAATTTAATACTATGGATAAATTAGATTTCAATTCATCTTCTATATCCAATATAAGCATTTTTAGCTTAAGCTCTTTCTTAGTATTTGATACTTTTAAAGAATTTCCCAGCCTTATTCGTATTATATTTATAAGCAAAAATAGCATCAATTGCTTGAATGATATATCTGTAAGTCTTATATCCATATCCTCCTCTATAGTAAGCATTATGTTTTTTACAATTATTATATCTACTATATGGAAGTACTCTATTTCATCTATGTTTAATCTGTATTTATCTATATATTTAAATAAGAATGATACTAACATTATTCTTATGTCTTTCTCATCCCCTTCAATATATATACCACTGCCTTTTTTAGTCGAGATATTTAAATTATAATTATTTAATGCTACTGATAATTTACTTATTTCTTCTCTGACAATATTTTTATTTATGTACAACTTATTAGATAAATCATTTAAAGTAACTTTTTTATTATTACAAAGTAGTAAATTTAATATCTCAACTTGCTTATGAAGCTCACTATTTACTCTTTTAACTTCACCTCGCAACTTCTGATTTACCAGTATTTTGTCTGTTCCATCTCCACTAAATTTAATCCCAATATTAGGTTTTCTTTTGATATAAGCATTACAAAAAGTAGATAACCATTCATCAATATATTTGCAATCATTTCTTATTGTCCTTTCTGAACACTCAAAATCATTGGCAATCTTATTAACATTTATAAACTCTTCTTTTAATAGCAATGTTGTTAATAAATTTTCTTGTCTTTTATTCAAACATATCACCTCTTTATGACTCAACCTAAATTTATTATATATAAAAAAGAGCTATACATAAAGGTATGCTAGCTCTCTTTTAATATGATATTTAGCTGACCTGGTTTTTGACCCCACACTCGCCTACTGGAGGGTTCGCTTGGGTTCGCCGCACTACTACTCTCTCTCGATTTTATTATCGGTAGGTCTTACTTCTAAGCCGCACCATGATCATTAACCCAATTTTTAGTGTTAACTTACGTGGATCCCTTTGCCTGCGACTGGCTTGGACTTTCAACCACAGACCTAAATATCACTTATTCATTTTAATATTTTAAACTAAAATTGTCAATATATAAGATTATTCCATAATATAATTATCATTTGCTTTTGTAAGTAGAGTCAATACAAAAACCTTATTAGCACCTGATAACTTTAAAAGTTTAGAAATTTCGTTTGTTGTTAGACCAGTAGTAAATATATCATCTATTAAAAGTATATTTTTATTATTTATTAATTTAACATTTTCTTTAACAACAAATACATTTTTTAATTCTTCTTTTCGTTCTTTCTTATTCAATTTATATAGCATTCTTGTATATTTTTTTCTACTTATGCAATCTAATAATGGAATATTTACTATTTTACTTAAATTAAATGCTATTTTTTGTGCCTGATTAAAACCTCTTTTATTTAGCCTTTTTTTATGAAGTGGAACAAATAATATATAATCAAATTTTATGTTTTCTAAATATAATTTTTCTTTCATTATTTGAGCTATATACTTAGCCATAAAGGTTTTTTGGTTATACTTCAGCCCTAACACCATCTTTTTTGTCACATCATTGTATTCAATACAAGATATTGATTTATCAAAATAAAAGTCTTTATTAAAACAATAACTACACTCTTCAATAAATTCTTTTTCAATTGAATGACGTATTATTGGTTTTCCACACTTCATGCAACCATCTTGTATAAAATTCATTTCTTTAAAACAACTTTTACATATTGAATAAGTATTTGTTTTCTTTATGGATTTATCACAAATTATGCAACTTATATTCTCAGGATATATAAAATCCAAACATTTATTAATCATATTTTTAAAATTCTTAATAAAATTATCATTGCATATTTTCATATTTATTCTATCAACAACCCTTCTTGTTTAAATTTATTTAGCTTATATCCTAAATTTGAATACCTTTGATTAACTCTATTATTTTTTATCATATATTCAAGATATTTCACATCTCCAACTAATACAACTAATTTTTTTGCTCTTGTTACTGCTGTATATAATAAATTACGGCTAAGTAACATAGGAGGAGCCCACGCTATTGGCAATACTACAACTGGAAATTCACTTCCCTGGCTTTTATGTATTGTTGTACAAAAACTATGGTCAATTTCATCTAATTCATCATAGAGGTATGATACAATTTTAGTCTGGTCAAATAATATATAAATAGTTTTCTTATCTTTATCTATGTGATAAACATATCCTATATCTCCATTATAGATACCTTCTCCACTTTCTTTTTGGTCTTCTGTTTCCCATTTTTTTGTATAATTATTTTTTACTTGCATTACCTTATCGCCAACTCTAAATAATCTTTTAGAAAAACTTTCTTCAACTTTAAATTTTTCTTTTTTGTTAAGATACTTCTGTAACTCTATATTGAGATTAGTAACTCCCAATTCACCTTTTCTCATTGAAGATAAAACTTGTATATCTTTTAATTTCTCAACTTTATAAAATTTAGGTAATCTTTCATTAACCAATCCTATTATTTCATTTAAAATTTCTTCATTAGTTGATTTTCTTATAAAAAAGAAATCTTTACCTTTTGTATTTAGATAAAGTGGTTCTCCATTGTTTATCTTATGGGCATTTACAATTATCATACTTTCTTGCGCTTGTCTAAATATTTCATTTAATTTAACTACATTTATAATATTAGAATTAATCATATCCTTAAGTACATTTCCAGCACCTACAGAAGGTAATTGGTCACTATCTCCAACTAAAATTACTCTTGTTCCTAACTTTATAGCTCTAAGTAAATTGTACATTAAGATAATGTCTACCATTGATACCTCATCAACAATTATTACATCTGAATTTATTGGGTCTTCTTCATCCTTAAAAAAAGTTAAATCATCATCTGTTGAAAATCCCATTTCTAGCAACCTATGTATAGTTTTTGCTTCTTTATTAGAAGTTTCACTCATTCTCTTTGCTGCTCTTCCCGTTGGAGCTGCCAAAGTCACACTTTTACCATTATTTTCAAATATATCTATGATAGCATTAATGGTAGTTGTTTTACCAGTTCCTGGTCCACCAGTTATAATTAATACTCCACTATTAACAGATTCTTTGACTGCTAAAATTTGTTTTTCTGCTAACTTAATTTTCTTATCTTCTTCTAAAACATTAATCTCGTTATCTATATCTATTTTTAAGTCTTCAAATTCATACTGTGATAATTTTACTATTTGACTACATACTCCATTTTCAGCTAAATAGTATGGCATAAGGTATATAAGATTTTCATTGTTTACTTTCTCTATATGTATTTTTTGATTATAAACTAGCATCATTACACACTCTTTTAGTATTTCTCCATTTAGCTCCAACAATTTTTCCGAATCTTGTATTAGAACATGCTCTGGTAAATATGTATGCCCATTACTTAAAGATTTATTTAAAGTGTATAAGATTCCCTGACAAATTCTATCTTTAGAGTTTTTATCTATACCAATTTTACTTGCTATACTATCAGCTACTTTAAATCCAATTCCTCTTATATCTTCAGCAAGTTGGTATGGGTTTTTATTTATAACTTCTATTGCACTGCTTTTATATTTTTTATATATTTTTAGGCAGTAATTTGGTGTTATTCCAAAAGGAGATAGCTGTATTATTATATTTCTCAATTCTCTGTCTTCTTCATAACTTTTTACTATTTGTTTTACTTTTTTACTCCCTATACCTTCTACTTCTTGTAGTTTTTCTGGTGAATTTTGTATCACCTCTAACGTATCTACACCAAACTTATCAATTATTCTTTTTGCCATTTTTTCACCAATACCATGTATCATTCCAGAAGATAAGTAAACATAAATTCCTTCTAAGGATGATGGTGTTACTGGCATAAAACTATTCACTTCAAATTGAGTCCCATAAATCTTATGATTTACCCACTTTCCTTCAACTTCTATGCTTTCTCCAATTGCCAAAGTAGGCATACATCCTACAACCACAATTTCATCATTTTCATTTACCAGGTGAGCTATTGTATAACCATTATCTTCGTTTTTAAAGACTATTTCACTTATCATTCCTTCTAATTTTTCCATTTTTATCTCCTAAAAATACTAATAATCGCTCCATTTAAATGTTAGTATAATTTTATATATTAAAACTATGATAATCGTAGAAAAGTTTTATATTTTTATACTTAACGTAATTTCCAACTATTATACATTTTATCAGAAACAAAAAAAATCTGCATCCATAAAATATGGTACCATGAAATACAGGTACCATATTTAAATAGCTATTTTATTTTAATTACTCTATATTTAGAGTATAAATTAAATTTCATAAGTATATTACAGTACTAACTTATTTCAGATTTATTCTCCTTGTACCCCTCAGTTTTAGTAATTCTTCTATAAAGCATACATAGTAAAATTAAAATTCCCATGTAACCTGTATATGGATATAGTGTACCTACTAACTTATCAAATGGCAGTAAACCTCCTATACAAGCTAATATACTTACCACTATTGTTATAATTTTAAACTTAGGGTGGTCATCTTCTACAAATCGGTTTGTTACTGACCATAACAATGGTACAGCTGTAGTGTATATTCCTAGTAAAAGTACTACTGAGAATAAAATACCTATTATTGGAGATATCTTATCAGCTAAGTAAAGTGCTGGTATCTCTTTTGTGTATATATTTCCTATGTCTGAAAGTAATGCCAAATTCATCATTATAGCTGCTGCCATAAGTGCTACTCCACCTACTATACCACCCCATACAGCATCTTTCTTATTTACTGCAGAAGCTCCCATTCCTGTCAAGAATGTTATTACTATTATTACATTGTAACAAGTATAAAGTACTCCCGAGAAATATCCATTTGATGTAGCAGTTTTAATATTTAAACTATCAACCATATTTCCAGCATTTGATAAAGCATCAATATTGCTAAATAAACTAATTGCTCCTACTAAAAGTGTAAATATTATTATTATAGGTCCTATATTACCTAGTATTTTAGAAAGCCTTGTCAAACCTAATGAAACAGTTATTAGGGAAACGATTGCCATACCAATCCTACCTACATATGGATTTAATCCATAGTACTCTGATAATGTAGCTCCTGCTCCTGCAATCATTATTACTAATGTTCCAAATAAAAACAATGGACCAAACCATTCAAAAAATGTTCCAAGATATTTTCCACAATATACTTGATAAATTTTTATTGGCTCCTTAAGTTTCAATTCTCTTCCCTTATCTATAACTTCTGCTCCAAACCATGAAAATAGTACCATAGAGATTATTCCACCTATAATACCCGCATATCCATAAAACGTAAAAAATTGCAGTATTTCTTGACCAGTTGCAAATCCAGAACCTATTACAGTAGCAACATAAGCTCCAGCAAAACTTATAACCGTTTTAATATTTACTTTGCCTGACATACACTACTCCCCCCCAATTAAAATTATTTTTAAAGTGTAAGTTTATTAAGATTATATTAGACTCATTATTGTGATATTTCAATATATTTTTAATTATTTAACATTAGTTAACACATTCTTAACCATCCTTTAACATATATCCCATAATATGTATAAATTTAGTAGAGTATTATATAAAATGTATTGACCAGATTAAATACTGTTTATTCATTATATGATGATAAATTAACATTTATTAAAAATATTTAACTCATAATAAAAAAGCTGTTAGAAAGTAATCATAAAATTACATTCTAACAGCTTTTTAGTTAAAAATTATTCACCTAAAGCATCTTTTCTTAACTGCTCAACCTTGTCAGTTCTTTCCCAAGGTAAATCTATATCAGTTCTACCAAAGTGACCATAAGCAGCAACCTTTTTATAAAGAGGCTTTCTTAAATCTAAGTCTCTTATTATCGCTCCCGGTCTTAAATCAAAGTGTTTATTTACTAATTCAACAAGTTTTTCTTCTGAAACCTTGCCTGTCCCAAAAGTATCTATAAATATAGATAATGGTCTAGCTATACCTATAGCATATGCAAGTTCTATCTCACATTTGTCTGCAAGACCAGCCGCAACAATATTTTTTGCAACATATCTAGCTGCATAAGCAGCAGATCTATCAACTTTTGTAGGGTCTTTTCCTGAGAAAGCTCCTCCACCATGTCTAGAATATCCACCATAAGTATCTATTATTATTTTTCTTCCTGTAAGACCTGTATCTCCTTGTGGTCCTCCTATAACGAATCTTCCTGTTGGATTTATATAAATTTTAGTCTCTTCATCAAGTAATTCTGCTGGTATAACTTCCTTAATAACATGATTAATTAAATCTTCTCTTATTTTATCATTTGATACTGTTTCACAATGTTGAGCTGATATAAGAACTGTATGTACTCTTACAGCTTTACTTCCTTCATATTCAACAGTAACTTGAGTTTTTCCATCTGGTCTTAAATAATCAACTAAACCTGTTTTTCTAACTTCTGTAAGTCTTCTTGATAATTTATGTGCCAAAGATATCGGAAGTGGCATTAATTCTGGAGTCTCATTACATGCAAATCCAAACATTATACCTTGGTCTCCAGCTCCAACTTTTTCTATTTCTTCTTCTATCTCTTCTCCAGTCTTACTTTCTAGACCTTCATCAACTCCCATAGCTATATCTCCAGATTGTTCATCAATAGAAGTTATAACTGCGCAAGTATCACAATCAAATCCATATTTTGCTCTTGTATATCCAATTTCTCTTACTGTTTCTCTTACTAATTTAGGAATGTCTACATAAGCAGATGTACTTATTTCTCCTGCTACTAAAACTAAACCAGTAGTAACTGTAGTTTCACAAGCTACTCTAGATTGTGGGTCTTTTTCTAATAATGCATCTAATATTGAATCTGATATTTGGTCACATATCTTATCAGGATGTCCTTCTGTAACTGATTCTGACGTAAATAAATGTCTTGCCATTTTTATTCCCCCTTATTTATTCTTAATTTTTATTATAGGTTTTACCTTATTTTTAATTTTAGAAATTTACTCAAAATAAAAAAACCTCTCCTTTATAAGAAGAGGTTAATAATCGTAATTACATACTAATTAACTGACCTCATCTTTCAAGACTTTTGTCTTGTAGGAATTAGCACCTTTTCCCATTTGGGTGGTTGCTGGGCTTCACAGGGCCTATCCCTCAGCCTCTCTTGATAAGGTAATCAAGATTTAAGTTTTGTTTTACTTTACTAGCTTACTATTTTTTTAAAATTTTGTCAATATTTTTAGTCATATTTTTTCTATTCCTTTTTTTGTAAGACAAATAAAATTTTCTATCTATCTGAAATTTAAAGTTAGGTCTTTTTAATGCTTTTTATTCATATATTTTTTTGAAGGGGGTGTTCCTATTGTATTTAGCTAAAGTAAACTACAGCGATGATGATGTTATACAGATGCTAAGTTCAGTTCTAAAAACTATAATTAATGAAAATACGATTGTTGTTTGCATAGGAACAGACAGGGCTATAGGTGATACTTTAGGCCCTTTAGTTGGAACAATACTTAAGAACAGTAACTTTAAATACCCCGTTTACGGTACACTAGATAACCCTATTCACGCCTTAAATATATATGAGTCTTTAGATACTATAAAAAATACACATATACAAGGTAACTTCTTGGCTATAGATGCTTGCTTGGGGTCGCAGAGTAACATAGGTAATATACAGATTAGAGAAGGACCTATCCTGCCCGGAAAAGGTGTTGGTAAAAAACTACCTCAAATAGGAAATTATTCTATAGTAGGAATTGTAGATAAAATTGATGAAAATAATAAACTTTCATTTAATAATATACGCCTTAGCTTTATATTAGATTTAGCTGAAACAATAGCCTTGGCTTTATTAGTATCCACCTAATCTAAATATAAACTAAATGATAAAATTCTTTATATAAAAAGGTAGATATTTTAGAGTATCTGATTAAATACTCCAAATTATCTACCTTTTTACTTTTATATTTCAAGTTTTTATTTTTCTACTAAAGCAAACATTAATTCACCTTTACAGACAAGTTCTTCACCTACATATGCCTTAGCATCTGCCTTAGCTATATTTTTTCTAAGAGTTGTCATTTCAACTTCCATAGTTAATGTATCTCCTGGTCTTACTTCTCTCTTGATTCTAACTTTATCTATACCTGCAAATACACCTAGTTTTCCTTTGTTTTCCTCTACAGACATCATTGCCACTCCACATACTTGTGCTAGAGCTTCTACTATTAGTACTCCTGGCATCAAAGGATATTCTGGAAAGTGACCTTGGAAAAATGGCTCATTAACTGTTACATTCTTTATACCAACAGCTCTTTTCCCAACTTCTAGCTCTGTAATCTTGTCTACTAATAAAAATGGATATCTATGTGGTATTAATTTTTTTATTTCATCTATATTTAACATTCTAAACTCTCCTAATTATTTTCTTTTGAAAGACCCACCAGTTTCAAGTAAGTCTATTGAACCTAAAGCTATTCCTGTACCTTTTGCAACACAAGATAATGGTTCATCTGCTATTGTAACAGTTATTCCTGTCCTCTGTTCTATTATTTTATCTAATCCATATAATAATGAACCTCCTCCAGTCATTATTATACCGACATCTCCTATATCTGCTGCTAACTCAGGAGGCGTTTTTTCCAAAACAGCATGAGTAGCAACTACTATTTGCTCAACACATTCTCTAAGTGCTTCCAACATTTCTGTTGAATTTATAGTTATAGAACTAGGAAGTCCTGTAATTAAATTTCTTCCTGTTATCTTCATATATTTTTCTTCTTCTCTCTTAAATGCAGAACCTATTTCAAACTTGATTTTCTCTGCTGTTCTTTCTCCTATAAGAAGATTGTGTTGTTTTTTCATATATTTAACTATAGCATCATCAAATCTATCTCCACCAACCTTTATAGATTCACTTACAACAGCTCCTCCTAGAGATATTACAGCTATATCTACAGTACCTCCACCAATATCTATAATCATATTACCATTAGGCTGTGATATGTCTACACCAGCTCCTATGGCAGCTGCTATTGGTTCTTCTATGATATATACTTCTCTAGCTCCAGCTTGTCTCGTAGCATCTTCTACTGCTCTTTTTTCCACTTCTGTGACACCTGTTGGTACACATACCATAATTCTTGGCATAAAAAATCTTCCAAATCCCTTTTTATCAACTATCTTATCTATAAAAGATTTTAACATCTTCTCAGTTACATCATAATCTGAAATTACACCATCTCTTAAAGGTCTTATAGCGACTATATTACCTGGTGTTCTCCCTATCATCTTTTTAGCTTCTTCTCCCACAGCTAAAACAGAATCTGTTCTTTTGTCTATCGCCACAACAGATGGTTCTTCTAAAACGATTCCCTTACCACTAACATAAACAAGCACATTTGCAGTACCTAAATCTATGCCTATATCAGCTCCAGCCATTTTTTCAACTCCTTTATTTATAATATTAGATTATATTATAAGCCTATTTTAATACTCCTATAATAAAGCATATACAAAAATCTCGCTTTAATCAAGAGAAAATAAATCTTTTGAGAGTATTATTATTTTGCTATTTATAATTACTTAATATATTTCTTTTTATAATTTAATTCAATAAAAAAAGTAGGTTTTTAACCTACATTTTTTTATTTTCCTTCTCATATTTTAATTTCGTTGCTAATCCCCCTCTAATATGTCTCTCTGATTTATTTTTGTCCAGCACATTTTTAACTTCTTTGGCAAGGGATGGATTTATTTCCTTCAATCTTTCTGTAACATCCTTATGAATTGTACTTTTACTTACTCCAAATGTCTTGGCGGTTTGTCTTACTGTAGTGTTTTTTTCAAGTATATATTTTGCTACCACTATGGCCCTTTCCTCTATATGAGATCTCAAAGATTACCCCCCTCACATAATAGCTTTAATGATATATATGTAAAAACACCAAAAAATATAACAAGCTTAACCAAATATGATTAAACTTGTTATACTATTACTTAATTAGACTCATTGGGTCTATAGATTTTTCTCCACTATACGCCTCTAAATGCACATGTATACCTTCTTCACTTTCTATTTGAGAAGTACTACCTACAGTACCTAGAGATTGTCCTTCTGTTACCTTCTGTTCTTTCTTAACACTAACATTTTTATCTAGATTTGAATATACTACTACAATGTTATTGTCACTTTTTATTTTGACTGATTGTCCATATTCTTCATCATCAAATACATCTACTACTATTCCGTTTAATAGAGATTTTACTTCTTTGCCTTTAGTACAACTAATATCTACACCTTTATGAGTTTCCCAAACATCAAGTGTTTTAGAATAACTAGGCTCTTTTTCTGAATATCCTCTTATTACTTTATCTCCAATGTAATTTAATTTTGTTGTACTCGATTTATTTTCCTCTTTTGACTTAGCTTTTTCTAAGTTTTGTTTTGAATCCGTTGCAGTAGGGATAGCATCTTTCTTGTCTTTTTCAATTAAATGTATTTCCTCTTCACTATCTTTATTAGCATTTTCCATAATTCCTTTATTAGAAGCCAATTTATCTACATTATTATTTGTAAACCAAACTCCACCTACTGCTAATAAACAAACACATACAAACAAAGATAAATAAAAACCATCTTTTTCTAACAGCTTTTTCTTCATTTTGCACCTCCAAATATATTTCTACATTTGGATTATTGACGTGTTTTTGGCATTTTATACAATTATTAGTATATATCTTTTATTTTTGTATCTGTGTAGTAATGTGATAATATATCATAATATTTATAGCCCTCTTCTGCCATTCCTTCTGCTCCCCACTGGCTCATACCAACACCATGACCATATCCTTTTACCACGAAATCTATGTATCCTTCTCCAAATTTTATGTCAAAGTTTGCAGAGTTCAATTTAAAAACAGTTCTAATGTCTTTTCCAGTCAATTCTTTATTTCCTAATTTTATTTTTTCTACAGTTCCGGCATCACTTCTTTTAGTTATTGAAACTTGTTTACTTAAATTATTTACATCTATCACAATAGTGCTATATGCCCTTCTAAGACTTTTAACAAAATCTGTGTTACTTATTTTAAGTGTTGACGCAAATTTAGGGGAATACTTATCATAAGGACTTTCCACAGACTTTAAATAAGGATATTTTGCAGAAAATACTTCTTCACTATTTTCTGTTTTTCCTGAAGATGTAGAAAAATAAAGAGGAAGTATCGCCTTATCATTATAAGTTATTATTTGACCTTTAGTTCCTCTAACTGCTTCTTGGATTTTGGAATATTTATTCTTAATCCATTCTTCACCATTTAATTTTTTAAGAGTATCATAACTCTTATATTCTTGACAATGTTTATAATCAGTACATACTACTGCATTTTTATGTTTACTAGATTTACCATGTTCCTGTTTATATACTACATATGTTCTAGCTGCTACAGATTGAGCTTTTAAAGCTTCTATATCAAACTCTGAAGACATCTCACCAGCTAGTACTCCACATAAATAGTTCTCCATGTCCATCTTTTCGGTTTTCCCTGTTATATGATTATATACATTGATAATTGGTGCTTTTTTATTTACAGTTTCATAGTTCACTGTATTTTTTTCTTCTTTATTACCTTTGTCTTCAATATCACTTTTTTTAATAGTTTTGTTTATAGATACTGGGCTCTCTGGTTTTTCAGTTAATTCTACATTTTTATAAGAAACTAAAGTTATAAGTGATGGAACTAACACAGAGCAAGTCACAAATCCTAACAAAACAACCAATGGGTTCTTCATATACTCTCCTCCTTAGCTTTTAAAACCTTGTATTTAAGTATATGAACAACCCTATTAATTTATAACTTTCTTCTATAAACCAATTATTAATCTTCTACTATTTCGATTTGACCACCTAGTGCTGTTATCTTCTTATCTATATCAACATAACCTCTTTGGATATGGTATATTTCTCCTATTTGAGTTTCTCCTTCTGCTATAAGACCGCATAAAATAAGGGCTGCCCCTGCTCTTAAATCAGTAGCGTTTACTGCTGCACCGTGTAGCTCATCTACACCATTAACAACCGCACTTCTTCCATCTATTTTTATATTAGCACCCATTCTATTAAATTCAGCAACATGCATAAATCTATTTTCAAAAACAGTTTCTATAACTACACCAGTTCCATTGGCTACAGTAAGCATAGCCATAAATTGTGCTTGAACATCTGTAGGAAATCCTGGATGTGGTAAAGTTTTTATATCTATTGGTTTTAATACTTTTGGACCTACAACTCTTACAGAATTGTCCATTTCTGTTATTTCACAACCAGCTTCTCTTAATTTAGCTACAACTGGTTTTAAATGCTCCATTAAAACATTTTCAACAGTTATATCACCTTTTGTCATAGCTGCTGCAACCATATAAGTTGCTGCTTCTATTCTGTCTGGAATTACATTATGTTCTGCTCCTTTTAACTCTTTAACACCTTTTATTTTTATAGTATTAGTACCTGCACCTTTAACATCTGCTCCCATTTCGTTCAAGAAGTTTGCTAAATCTACTATTTCTGGCTCTTCTGCTGCATTCTCTATTATTGTAGTCCCTTCTGCTAAAGAAGCTGCCATCATTATGTTTTCAGTTGCTCCAACAGATGGGAAATCTAAATATAATTTATTTCCTACTAACTTTTCTGTTGCTGCTTCAACAAAACCATGGTCCATTTCTATCTTTGCACCTAAGGCTTTAAATCCTTTTAAATGTAAATCTATAGGTCTTGTTCCTATAGCACATCCTCCTGGCATAGAAATTTTCGTACTATTAAATCTAGCAAGCAATGGTCCCATAACCAAAAAAGAAGCTCTCATCTTTCTTACAAGCTCATATGGAGCTTCACAAGTTTTTATATTGCTTGCATCAACAGTAAGTGTATTTTCTTTATATTCAACTTCTGCTCCTACATGTCTTAATAAATCTGATATAACATGAACATCTCTTAAATTTGGTACTCCATTTAATGTTGATTTTCCGTTTGCTAATAAAGTCGCTGCTATTATTGGTAAAACTGCATTTTTTGCACCATCTATTTTAACACTACCTTTAAGTGGATTACTCTTTTTTACTATTATCTTAGCCATATTTTTTGATCTCCTCATAATTAATAATCTAATTTTATAATTGGTGTGGCAATATATATGAGTGTTTTTCCGTCATCCTCATTATATTTAATTCCTATATTTAAATTAATTTTTTCCCCTAAATATTCTAATTCATAATCATTTAATACTTTACTATATGCTGTTATAGATAAAAAGTTTACGTCTTTAACTTCATCTATTTGCTTAGCACTCATATTATATAATATTTTTTGTAAAATATCATCATATTTGTTGTTTTGTAACCTTTTTGTGTATTCTCCAACAATACAAGCAGACACATCTACTTGAGATGAATATTTATTTAACACATTTTCTACGTTACTATAAATAACCTCTTTATGTTTATATACTTTGTTATCCAATATGTCAACTACTATGTAACTTTCTTTGTTATTTTTATTTATTCCTTTTATAGAAATTTCTTTATCGCTACCTTTTATAGTAGCACATAATTGTATTTTATCGCCAGACCCTTTTTGATTCCAATTTATTCCTTTTTTATCCAACTTTAGATTGTTAATTATTTCTATAAAAATATTATGAAATTCTTTATTTGATAAATTATGATTTATAACAGAATTAATTTTAACATTATAAAATTTAAAATTTGCTTCTGATATTTCAAGAGCTTTACTTAATCTATTGTATCTAGTATTTATACTTGTATCTGCATAAGATATTGTCATTCCTATAATCATTAATATAAAAAAGCTTATAGCTAATTTTACTTTTTTCATAGTAAAAAATCCCCCTTAAATATGTTTTTCTGTATAATAGAATTATTAACAAATTTAAGAGAGATATACTTTCTCAATATGTATTTTTATACATTTTTGTATTTTTCATCTAATAATCTCTTTCAAACTCTTCAATCTCAATTTTCTCTATCCTTCTCCTGGACTTGCCAATTTCTTATATGTATCAAATACATCTTGCATTAATTCTTATATATTCTCTTCTGTAATATAAATTACTTAGTCTATACTTAAATCTATAATCTATAATCTATAATCTATTCATATTTTACCAACAAAATAAACAGATAATACTTTTTTATCAATTTCCATAGCTCCAAATGAACATACCTAAGTACACTTCCCAATACACAATTTACACACTCTTCCTAATAAATCAAAAACACCTTTGTTTTAAACAACTCTATTGTACTTTCAAAAACTTTATTTGTGTTCTCCCACTTCAATTAAATTTGAATTATCAAGACTCCAGCCCATCCATCCATCACTATAAAGGGAGGTATTTTCCACTCCTATGACATTTGCATATGTTAATACTTCAGCAGCACGCCATCCACTTCCACACATAAATATAAGCTGTTTATTCACATCTATATTTTCCTTGTCCCACATTTCTAAAATCTCATATTTATTTCTCATTGTATTATCAATATTACGATATTCTTCTAGTGAAACACTATCACTACCTGAATGTCCATATAAAGCTCCTGGTATACGCCCTTTTTTATCATAATATGTATATCCAGATACTTTTCCTATATGTTCATCCCAAGTACGGTTATCTACTAGTATAAACTTATTTTTTTCTTTTAGTTTTTGTCTTAATTCAGATGTAGTAACAACTAATTGTGAGTTAACTGGTATATCTGCTCCAAAATTAGTACATGAATGTTTTGGATTACTAATAAATTCTAATTCATATCCTGCTGATAACCATGAGTTTGTTCCACCATTCAAAACTCTTACATCTTTTACTCCTATATATCTCAATATAACAGCTAGTCTATAAGATGCCATAGGTGTACTACTTGAAACTATTACAGTATCATCCTTTGTTAATCCATAGTCTAAAGCAAACTTAGTTAAGTTATCATCATTATCAAGCATCCATGTTGGAGGAGGTTCTATAATATCAGTATTTACATGAACACTTGTAGGTATATGCCCTTTTGTATACGATTCTTCTCCCCAACTCGCTTCAATCATTTTTATATTCTTTGAATCTTCAAATGTCTCAGGAATTTTTCCATCTAATATATCTTTTATTATAAAAGCAGGAACTATCATTTGATAATTTTTATATCTTTCCATTGGAAGATTTTCGTCGTCTGCCCATTGTTTAATATCATATTTATATAGATATTTATATCCTTTTTTAGATAAATAATCTGCTACAACCAAAGCATCTTTTCCATTTGCATCATACAATACTATATTTTTATCTAAATCAATTCTTTTAGTTTTCAATGCTTGTTCTAACACTTCATCTTTTCTATCTAAGTATACACTTAACCAATTAGCAGAAAAATCTACTGCTCCTTTTATATGTCCACCTCTTCTTACTCCATCTAACTTCCAGCCATTATAAGCATCATTTAAGCGAGTATCAACTATAACCCAAGCGTTATCTTGCACTTTTTCTTGTAAAACTTCAGTAGATATTGCCTTAAGATTAACAAAATAATCTTCTTTCTTTTCTTTTTTAAAATCATTTGTCATAATTTATACTCCCAATTTAAAAAAATTTTTATTTGAAATTATTTTACTAAAATAAAGTAATTTTCTTATACTCTATTAGCTTCATTATATTCTTTTATAAATAGTTCCTTATATTCTTATTTTAAACTACTCACTTTATCTTATCACAAGGTTACTAATACCTTGTATTTTAATTTTTCTCATAAGCTATTATTTTTTTTATCTGATATTGACTATATGTTTATTAAGTACTCACTATATTTTATATGAACTATATTTATCGTTCCCTATACCTGGTATGGTCTATATATTTATCATTTTACAGATGATTTAATATCAATCTTTTTATAAAATTTATTATAGCAAAAACAAAACAAATTTAATATTTATCTAAAAAACTCATCCTATAAAATACAAATAACAGGATGAGTTCTTTTCAATAAATATTATCTATTTAATTTTTAATCTGTTTTTATTCAACTGTTACTGATTTAGCTAGATTTCTTGGCTTATCTACATCGCATCCTCTTAGTACAGAGACATGATAAGCAAGTAATTGCATTGGTACAACTGCTAATATTGGTGATAAAATATCATCTGAATTTGGTATATAGATTATTTTATCAGCAGCTTTCTCAACATCCTTATTATGGCTTTGAGCTATTGCTACTACATAAGCTCCTCTTGCTCTTACTTCTTCCATATTAGAAACCATTTTTTCAAATAACTTTTCTTGAGTAGCTATGGCAATTACAGGAGTTCCTTTTTCTATTAAAGCTATTGTTCCATGCTTTAGCTCTCCTGCTGCAAAAGCTTCTGCATGTATATATGAAATCTCTTTTAATTTCAATGAACCTTCCATTGCTAAGCTATAGTCTATACCTCTTCCTAAATAGAATGCATGTTCAGAACTAACAACTGTTTTAGCAACTTCTTTTATATATTCTTCATTGTCTAGTATTTCTTGTATTTTTGATGGTATTTCTTTCATCTTAGAAATCATACTATCATAAAATTCTCTAGTTATTGTTCCTTTTTTGATAGCAAAGTCTAAAGCTATCATGTATAAAGAAGTTATTTGAGTAGTATATGCCTTAGTTGATGCAACTGCTACTTCAGGTCCTGCCCAAGTATAGAATACATCATCTGATTCTCTTGCTATAGATGAACCTACAACGTTAGTTATTGAAAGTATTCTTGCTCCTTTAGCCTTTGAATCTCTTAATACTGCTAGAGTATCTGCTGTCTCACCAGATTGACTAACTAATATTACTAATGAATTTTCATCTACAAATGGGTCGCTATATCTAAATTCTGATGCTATATCAGTTATTACTGGTATATTTACAAATTTTTCTATGGCATACTTACCAAGTAATCCAGCATTATATGCTGTTCCACAAGCCACTATATAAACTTTATTTATTTTTTCTAAGTCTTCTTTAGAAATATTTATACTGTCTAGAATTATATTTCCATTATCATCAAGTCTTCTTTCTAAAGTTTCTCTAACTCCTGTTGGTTGCTCATGAATTTCTTTTGACATAAAGTAGTCATATCCACCTTTAGACGCAGCTTCTACATCCCAAGTTACATGAAATACTTCTTTTTCAACAAGATTTCTATTAGAGTCATAAACGGTTACATTTTCGTCTTTTAGATGAACTACTTCTCCATTTTCTAAGAAATAAACATCTCTAGTATATTTTAATAATGCAGGTATATCTGATGCTATAAAGTTTTCACCTTCACCAACACCAACTACAAGAGGACTATCTTTTCTTACTGCAACTAATTCATTTCCATGTTCTTTACATATAACACCTAATGCATAAGCTCCTCTTAATTTTGATATAGTTTTGTATACAGCATCTAATAAATTACCCTCATAGTATTTATCTACTAAATGTGCTATTACCTCTGTATCTGTTTGAGATTCAAACTTAACACCTTCAGAAATTAATTCTTCTTTTATTTCCATATAGTTTTCTATTATCCCATTATGAACAACTGCTATTGTTTTGGCTTGATTAAAATGAGGATGTGAGTTTACATCAGATGGTTCTCCATGAGTTGCCCATCTCGTATGCCCTATACCTAAATTTCCATCAATAGGATTCTTTTCTAAGTCTTCTGCAAGTACAGAAAGTCTACCTTTAAACTTTCTAATATTAAGTTCTTTTTCATTAGAACTATTAACTGCTACTCCTGCTGAGTCATAACCTCTGTACTCTAGCTTAGAAAGCCCTTCTACTATAACTTCTGCTGCCTTTCTACTTCCTAAATATCCAACTATTCCACACATTATTTGTGTCCTCCTAAAAATATTATTTATATATTTTAAGAGTTAGGTCATATAAGTTTACTTTGGCTTCCCTTTGTCCATAGGATTGCTCCTATTATTTAAAGAAGTCTTTCGATGGTAAACACACCGCAGAGCATCCGCCGACAATTCGATTAACTCTGACCTCGTCAACTTAGTTCCTATATTACTCAATAATTATGTCTATAACTAAGTTCTGGCGCTTAGAAAGGTGTCCTCAGTATTTGTATCTGAGAATACCCTTTAAATTACGATAATTTTTCTTGTATAAGATTAGCTAAGTCTGTTGCTAATTCTTTTATTTGACCTTCCTCTTTACCCTCTAACATAACTCTAACTAATGGCTCAGTTCCTGATGGTCTTATCAAAACTCTACCATTTCCGTCTAAAATAGATTCTATTCTTTCTATCTCAGTTTTTATTTCTGGATATTCCATATATTTGTTCTTATTTTCATTTTTTATTGTTGCATTTACTAATACTTGTGGGTATTGGCTCATTATTGATGCAATTTCTGATAAAGGTTTCTTTTCTTGCAAAATTATATTTGCAAGTATTAGAGAACTAAGCACTCCATCTCCAGTAGTGTTGTAATCTAAAAATATCATATGTCCAGATTGCTCTCCACCAAGATTATATCCATTTTTAACCATATCTTCTAAAACATATCTGTCTCCAACTGCTGTAGTAGATAAATTTATTCCATTTTCCTTAGCAGCTATTGTCAACCCTATATTACTCATAACTGTAACTACCAAAGTATCTTGTGCCAATTTATTATTTTTCTTTAAATTTAAGGCACTCAATATCATTATATGGTCTCCATCAACAATTTGACCCTTTTCATTTACTGCAATTAATCTATCAGCATCTCCATCATATGCAAGACCTAAGTCAGCATTATGTTCCAAAACAGCCCTTTGAAGTTGTTCTGGATGTGTAGAGCCACATTTATAGTTTATATTATTTCCATCTGGTAAACTATTTATTGAAATTACACTTGCTCCTAGTTCATCAAACACTATTGGTGCCACTTTATATGACGCACCATTAGCACAGTCCAAAACTACTTTTAATCCCTTAAAGTCAGTGCTTATTATTGATTTTAGGTAGTCTACATAGTCTCTTTGTGCACAATGTTCATGTAATTTTCTTCCTACATTTTCACCAATTGGAAGACAATCAATTTTGTCTATATCGTCTATATATTCTTCTATTTTCAATTCAATTTCATCATCTAATTTATATCCATTCTTATTAAAGAATTTGATTCCATTATATTCAACAGGATTGTGAGATGCAGATATAACCACACCACAATCAGCACCATATTTTCTAGTTAAATATGCCACTGCAGGTGTTGGTATTATTCCAACAGTAATAACATCACATCCAACAGACATAAGTCCTGCTATTAAAGATGCTTCCAACATATCACCTGATATTCTAGTATCCTTACCTACTACTACTTTTACTCTGTGGTCTCCTTGAGCTAAGACAAATCCACCAGCTCTACCAAGTTTATATGCTAAATCACATGTTAGTTCTGTATTTGCTACTCCTCTAACTCCATCTGTTCCAAAATACTTTCTCACTAAAGATTCTCCTTTCATAATTGAAAAGCTTGTAATTTGTATTATATTTTTATAGTTCATAAAATATCATTATAGGCTTAATTTCAGTCATAAAAATATTTTAATACTTATCAGCAAAAAAGACAATAGAAATAATTCTATTGTCTTTTTTTTGACATCTTTTTCTTTATTAGTTAGTTGCTTTAGAACATGTAGCATCCATACCTTTTTGTAAAGCTTCTCTGTTTAATGGAACGAATTTTTCTTTTCTAGGTCCGAAAACTTTTTTGAATGCTTCTAGTACAGATTCTATATCTACAGTATCAGATACTTTTAAGTAAGCGCCTAACATTATCATGTTAGCAACTTTATCATTTCCTAATTCAGCTGCTAATTCATTTGCTGGTATATAATAAACATCTACATCTGTTCTATCAACTTTTTCTTTTATTAAAGAACTATTTACTATTATTTTTCCACCAGGAATAACATCATCTTTGAATTTTTCAAATGCTGGTATATTTAATAATATAGCTGCAGTTGCATCATCTGTTATAAGTGGAGAACCAACTGGCTCATTAGATACAGTTACTGCACAGTTTGCTGTACCTCCACGCATTTCTGGTCCATAAGATGGTAACCAAGAAACTTCTTTTCCTTCTAGCATTCCTGCATAAGTAAGTAATTGTCCCATAGACATAACACCTTGGCCTCCGAAGCCTGCACATATTACTCTAGCTGTAGACATTTACTTCACCTCCTCAACTTCAACATTTTTGAAATTTCCTAATGGATAGTATGGTATCATGTTGTCTCTTAACCATTGTAAAGCATCGTTTGGAGCTAGTCCCCAGTTTGTAGGACAAGTAGATAATACTTCTACTATTCCAAATCCTAATCCTGCTTGTTGAACTTGGAATGCTTTCTTTATAGCTTTTTTAGCTTGTCTAACATGAGCTGGAGTATCAACTGCTACTCTTTCTACAAATACAGCTCCTGTTAATGTAGCTAACATTTCACTTACTCTTATTGGATAACCTTGAGTTTCAGCATTTCTTCCTGATTGAGCAGTAGTAGCTCTTTGTCCAACTAATGTAGTTGGAGCCATTTGTCCACCAGTCATACCATAAGTTGTATTGTTTACAAATATAGTAGTTATTTTTTCTCCTCTAGCAGCTGCATGAACTATTTCAGCAGTACCAATTGAAGCTAAGTCTCCATCACCTTGATAAGTGAATACTGTATTTTCAGGATGAACTCTTTTTATTCCTGTAGCAGCAGCTGGCGCTCTACCATGAGCAGCTTCTTGAGTGTCACAGTTAAAATATTTATATCCTAAAACTGAACATCCAACTGGAACAACACCTACAGCATCACCTAATACTCCTAGTTCTTCTAATACTTCACCAACTAATCTATGGATTATACCATGTGTACATCCTGGACAGTAGTGAGTTTGAGTATCTTGTAATCCTTCAGTTTTCTTAAATACAACAGCCATTATCTAGCACCTCCTGCAACCAATTCTCCGGCAATAATTTTTTTAGCTTTTTCAACTATTTCTGCTGGTGTTGGAGTCATTCCTCCTGGTCTTCCATGGAAGTAAACTGGTAATTTACCTTCTACTGCCATTTTAACATCTTCCACCATTTGTCCCATACTCATTTCAACAGTCAATATGTTTCTAGCATTAGGAATTTGGTTGAATGCTTCGAATGGGAATGGCCATAATACTTTAGGTCTTATAAGACCTGCTTTTATTCCTTCTTCTCTTAATATATCAATTGCGCTTTTTACTACTCTTGAAGTAGTTCCATAAGCTGCAAATACAAATTCAGCATCTTCTGTTTTGTACATTTCGTATTGTACTTCATTCTTTTCCATTGCATCAAATTTTTCTTGTAAATGCCAACAATGGTCTTCTAGTACTTCTGGCTCTAAGTATAGAGAGTTTATTACATTAGGTTTTCTTTTTCCTTTAGTTCCAACAGTTGCCCAATCTTTAGGAGGCAATTCTCTTTTCTTCTCAGGAGCTCTAAATTCAACTGGCTCCATCATTTGACCTATCATACCATCTGCAACTACCATAACTGGTGATCTGTAATAATCTGCAACGTCAAAAGCTTCCATTATCATATCAACAGCTTCTTGAACTGTAGCTGGTGCGAATACTGGAGTTCTGTAGTCTCCATTTCCTCCACCTCTTGTAGACATAAAGTAGTCAGCTTGTGAAGGTTGTATACTTCCAAGTCCTGGACCACCTCTCATTACATTAAGTACAACACAAGGAACTTCTGCTCCTACTGCATATGTTATACCTTCTTGCTTTAAAGCAACTCCTGGTGAAGATGAAGAAGTCATAACTCTTGCTCCTGCACCTGCTCCACCATAAACCATGTTTATCGCAGAAACTTCTGATTCAGCTTGAACGAACGCTCCACCTATTTTAGGTAACTCTCTTGATAAATATTCTGGTAATTCACTTTGTGGAGTTATTGGGTAACCGAAGAAATATTTGCAACCAGCTTCTATAGCTGCTTTTCCAAATGCTTCGTTACCTTTCATAAGTATCTTAGCCATTAAAATTCCCCCTTAAATATTAATTAAATTAATCTCTTTCTACTGTTATAACTACATCTGGACACATAGTTGCACAACTTGCACATCCTATGCATTTTTCCATTTCAAAAACAGTTGCTGGGTTATACCCTTTTTTGTTTATTACATTTGAGTCTAATTGTATGATTTTTACTGGACATGCTTCAACACACAATCCACAACCTTTACAACGTTCTTGATTAAAAGATACTTTTCCTTTAGCCATTTACCTAAGCCTCCTTAAACTTTCTATATATTTGAGCTCAAACTACATCCAGTCTTCTCTCATATATAATTTTATAGGAAAAATTTCTCCTTCTAAATCTTTTGGTAACTGTTCAACAAGATTTTCTAAACATGCAACATATCTTATCGGTATATTACATTTTTCAGAAACTTCTTTTGCAACTTTCTGACCTCTTAAAACATCATCAATAGTAGTAAACCTAATAAGATGAGTATTATTAATTAGACCTGTTACCTTTAATTTAGAAGATTTTTCTATTTCTTTTATATATTGGATAACTTCTTCAGAAGTTTGAGTTTTCTCCCTATTTGCATTTATTACAAAAAGCATATCATAATCGCCTTCTTTTAACAAATGACTAAATCTTCCTATAACCCTAGCACCTACATTATCTCCACCTAAATCTATAACAGAATTGTATGAATGGTCTACCATAGGAGACATTACCTCTGCTGATACTGCTGGTAAATCTAATGTTGGAGCATTAATTGAGCTATCTATTGGTTGTATACCTAAGGATTTCATTAACTCTTTCTTTTCTCTAGTTCTAAAGTATACATTTACCACATCTAAATCGGCTATAGCAACTTTGCCAGAAACCATATCTCTTAACTTAACAACATAGTTCATCGCAAATTCACTTTTACCACTTCCATAGTGACCAGTTATGATTCTTATTCTTTTATCATTAGTTATCATAAACTTGAGCCTCTTCTTCACCAGTTAAAACTCTAAGTCCACCTTGAGCTAATGCAATCATTTCATCTTCACCTGGATAAACTTTTACATCTGCTATAAATTTAACTCTATCTGCAATCATTTCTGTAAACATTTTTGAATATGCGATTCCACCAGTTAATAATATTGCTTTTACATCTCCCTTAAGAACTGCAGCACTAGCTCCTATTTCTTTAGAGATTTGATATGCCATAGCTTCATATACTAATTTAGCTTTTTCATCACCAGCTTCAATTCTTTCTTCAACTTCTCTAGCATCATTAGTGTTTAAGTATGCAACTAGTCCGCCATTACCTTTTATTTTCTTTTTAATTTCATCTTGAGTATATTTTCCACTAAAGCACATTTTTACTAATGCACCTACTGGTAGTCCACCACTTCTTTCTGGAGAGAAAGGTCCTTCTCCATCTAATGCGTTTGCAACATCTACTATTTTACCATTTTTATGAGCTCCAACAGAAACTCCTCCACCCATGTGTGCAACTATAAGATTTATATCTTCATATTTCTTGTTTATTTCTCTAGCATATCTTCTTGCTATTGCCTTTTGATTTAAAGCATGTACTACACTTGCTCTACTTATTTCAGGCATACCAGAAATTCTAGCAACATCTTCTAATTCATCTACAACAACAGGGTCTACTATGTATGAAGGAACATTTACTTCTTCACCTATTTGTTTTGCTATTATTCCACCTAGGTTTGAAGCGTGTTCTCCTAAAACTCCCACTTTTAAATCTTCAATCATAGCAGCACTTACTGAATAAGTACCACCTTTTATAGGTTTAAGAAGTCCTCCTCTACCTACTACAGCATCTAATTCAGATGTTTTTACTCCACCTTCTTTTAGAGCTTCTTCTATTACTTGTTTACGAAATTCAAATTGGTCAGACACCTTCTCATATTTTCCTATTTCTTCTGAAGAATGTCTTAAAGTTTTTTCAAATACTAAATCCTCATTATCAAATACAGCTATTTTAGTTGATGTCGAACCAGGATTTATTGTTAAGATTTTAAATATTTTGCTCATTTGCCTATTTCCCCCTTAAAATTATGCCTTTGCTGCCATTAAAACACCTAAAGCTATTGAGTTTAGTTTAGTTTCTTCACTGTCTGCTCTAGAAGTTAATATTATTGGTGCTTTAGCCCCAACTATAACTCCTGCATTTTTTGATTTTGAGAAGAATACCAAAGCTTTATATAATATGTTACCACCTTCAATATCTGGGGCTAATAATATATCAGCTCTTCCTGCTACAGGATGATTTATACCTTTATGTTTAGCTGCTTCTAAAGATACTGCATTATCAATTGCAAAAGGTCCACCAACCATACAACCTTTGATTTCTCCTCTTTCATACATTTCTTCTAGTTCTTTAGCTTCAACTGTATCTTTCATTTTTGGATTTACTTTTTCTTTTGCGCATATTGCAGCAACTTTTGGTTCACTTATATCTAATGAATGTGCTACTGTGCAAGCATTTTCTATGATTTGCTTTTTAGTATTTGTATCAGGAGCTAAGTTCATAGCTGCGTCAGTTACGAAAAATAATCTATCATATCCCTCTACATCAAATACTGCTACGTGACTTAATACATTTCCAGTTCTAAGACCTACTTCTTTATTTAAAACTGCTTTTAGTATTATTGATGTGTCTACTAAGCCTTTCATTACCATGTCGGCTTTTCCTTGTGAAACTAATTCAACAGATTTTAGAGATGCTTCTGCTAAATCTTTTATATCTATCAGTTCATAATTTTCGATATCCATGTCTATGCTTTTTGCAATTTCTTTAGTCTTTTCTATATCTCCTACTAAAATGGCATTTGCTATTTTTTCTTTTCTAGCCATTTCAACTGCCATTAAAACTTCTTTATCTTGGCAACATGCTACTGATATAGTTTTAGGTCCTCTTTCTTTTGCAAACTTAATTACTTCTTCAAAACTTCTCATGCATTTCCACCTCATCTTGAATTTTTTGAAATAGAACTTTTTATATCTCAATTAAATTATAACTCGTTCAGCAACGTTTTCCTAGAGATAATTGAAATATTTAATTCAAAATATTTATTTAAATCTATTTATCAGTCTTTTTTCATATATCTAGCGCTTTTTAGATTTAACAAATATCTCATTGTCCTTATTTTATAATATAACTAAAATAAACAAGATGCAACAAAAACATAAAATTAACAAACTTAATTTTATAGGTTTTTTTGTCGCATCTTGTAACAACTAAATATTCGAAATATTTGTTCATTCCACTTCAACAATATTAGGTTCTATATTTATTTTTTTAAATTGATATGTTGTTTCATATTTTATTTTATATTTACTATCTTCCTCAGGGCCTTGTGATAAATCAATATATAATGAAATATCTTTTTTATTTAACTTACTCAAATCCTCCGTTGACTCTACAACAACTTTTATATCTACATCAGAAATTACATTTGGATTATCCATATTTGTTGGGATATTTCTTAATTCAATATCTCCCGCATTATATAAAAATTCTGCACTCAATTGTTTTGTATCATTTAATTTAATTGTTATAGAGCTATCCTCAAGAGTTATACCCTCTGGAATTTCTAAGCTAACTTCTTTTTCTTCACCATTAGCCAAATCAGCTAAGTCAATAGGTTTTGTCTTAATATAACTTATTTTGTCTATATCTTCTTTCTTTCCTTTTATTGTAACTTGTTCCTTACTTAATTTATAGTTTTTCAGTACATCATTATCTTTATTATCATTTAGACTTACTCTTATTGGGACAATTTTTTCCTTCAATAGTTCTATCTTTGCAGTCACAAAGGATGAACTTAATGTTACTCCTTCAACCTTAGTTCCATCACTATTTAATGGTATTAATTGCAATTTTTTAGAAAAATCATCTGTCTCATTACCAACATCTAGATTAGCTCTTACACTTTTGACTTCTTTAACTAGAGTTCTTGGACCTGATACATCGACAAATTCCTTACTAAGTTCAATTTTATTTATATTTCTTTTTGAATTTCCACTTACTTCTACCTTTATATCTCTTTTTTCTTTTATGTTTTTTTCAAGATTTACTACTAAAACATCATGCTTAAATTCTAGAGTAACACCTTGAGGAATATTTGCTTTTAAATATACTTCCTTCTGTCCTTGTATTGGGTCTTCAATGGTTCCATATACATGTATATCTTCTTTTTTAACACTTTGTACCTTTGATAAACTACCTTTTATATATACATCTGCTGTTAATTTTTCGTCTGGATATATAACAAGATTTTTATCCTTTAAATCACTCATATTACTTATAGATACAGGTATATCTTCAAACCCTTTAGTTTCTTCAGGGTCAACTACAGCCATAACATACATCCATAATGCAATTGCACTTAAAAATGATATTATTTTTATTTTGGTATTATTTTTTAGTCTATTTATCATTTAAATATACCACCTTTGAAAAAACTTCTTGTTTCTGTATTTGTTTTTAAATTACTACGTAATATATTCATCATTCTTTCTCTAGAAATATCTCTATATAACTTACCTGCTTTAGCAATTGATACGCCACCTGTTTCCTCTGATACAATCAAAGTTATACAGTCAGACACCTCACTTACCCCTATTCCTGCTCTATGTCTAGTACCCAAATCTTTACTTAAATCCTTACTTTCTGTCAATGGCAAAAAACATGCAGCTGCTTTTACCTTAGAATCTCTAATTACAACAGCTCCATCGTGTAATGGTGTATTTGGTATAAATATATTTATTAATAGTTGCCTAGAAATTTCAGCATCAATAATAGTTCCTGTATTTATTATATCACTTATTCTAGTTTCTCTCTCCATTATGATAAGAGCTCCTATTTTTTGTCTAGAAAGTGAATATAAAGCTTCTACAATTTCTTCTATATTTCTATTGAGAGTTTCTTCAGAAGTATTTACATTCTTTCCAAATAAATTAAACTTTGCTCTTCCTATATGTTCAAGTCCTGCTCTAAATTCTGGTTGAAAAATTATAAGAGCAGCTATAACTCCATAATCTAAAGCTTTAAGAGATATCCAATAAACGGTATGCAATTTAAAGGTGTTACTAAGTTGAGTTGCTAATAAAAGAAATATTATACCTTTAAACACTTGTTCTGCTCTTGTATCTTTTATAAACATAAATATTTTGTAAAAAATATACGCTACTATAGATATGTCAATTAAATCATATATACTCATTCTTAATATTATATTAAAAAATCCATTTAAAAAAGAATTTATATCTAACACAGTTTTATCCTCCTGTTTGATAACTTCTTAATTATTTACACTAAGTATTATACTATATAAATCTAACTCTATACAAACTATTTAACTTTTATGTAAATAATTCTAGTTTTATATTTGGAGATTGTTAAATAATCTCTAAACACATTAAAAATATCAACTTAATAAATACAGATTTCTTATTAAAGTTAGTTTTTACTCAAATAACTCAAACCATCAAGGCGCGAATACAAAATAGTACTCGCGCCTTAATGCAGTTTTGTGTTCTAAAATATCTTAATATATCTTTGTTTAATATATATTAATTATTATAAATTCTATAATCCACTTATTAACTATAAACAAATACAAAATCTAAATATTACTTATCATCAATATTATTCCATTAGATTCATTTTTATATTAAAGTAATAACTTATTTCATATCTAGATTAGATAAATTTATTTTAATATCTTACTATAAACTATCATTAAAACTTATTATGTATAACTAGATATAATCTCCTACAGTGAAAATAATACACAATACCTAAAGTTATATATCCATTTCACAGTATAATAATTTATTTAGTATAACTTATAAATATTACATTAAATTGTAAATTCACTATAGTCTCTAATTTTTTATAATTTCTTATACTTATTGTTTAGACAAAAATATGCTCATGAATCTCTTTATAAATAACTTCATAAGTTATTTCAATATATAAATACCATAAAGTATACAATATAATGTATATAACTCTTACTAATTAGTTATATTTATTATATTTAACTGATGCCTTCATAAACATCTTGTAGACTATTATACATTACCCTCCGTATGTTTACAATATTAATGAATATACTGTAACTCTATTAGAATATACTGTAATTTTTACATAGTTTAAAGTTTATAAATAAAAAGACACAGGTAATATACATGTTTCCTGTGTCTTTTTAAACAATATAAAAGTTTACTATAATTTATAGTAAACTTTTCTTAATGAGCGCACAGGGATTCGAACCCCGGACACACGCCTTAGAAGGGCGTTGCTCTATCCAGCTGAGCTATGCACCCAAGTTATTATGGAGCGGGAAACGAGATTCGAACTCGCGACTTCAACCTTGGCAAGGTTGCGCTCTACCACTGAACTATTCCCGCTTATTTAATTTGGCGACCTGGAAGGGGCTCGAACCCTCGACCTCCAGCGTGACAGGCTGGCATTCTAACCAACTGAACTACCAGGCCGCGAATGGTGGGACCAACAGGGCTCGAACCTGTGACCCCCTGCTTGTAAGGCAGGTGCTCTCCCAGCTGAGCTATGGTCCCATTTTTGGAGCGGGTGAAGGGGATCGAACCCTCACAGCTGGCTTGGAAGGCCAGAACTCTACCATTGAGCTACACCCGCATATTTAATTGAATTGGTGACTCGTAGGGGAATTGAACCCCTGTTACCGCCGTGAAAGGGCGGTGTCTTAACCTCTTGACCAACGAGCCGTTTTAATGGTTGCGGAGGCAGGACTTGAACCTACGACCTTCGGGTTATGAGCCCGACGAGCTGCCAACTGCTCCACCCCGCGATATTGTTTTATAAGTGCCGAAGACCGGAATCGAACCGGTACGAGAGGTAAGTCCCGCAGGATTTTAAGTCCTGTGCGTCTGCCAGTTCCGCCACTTCGGCTTTTTTGGCTCCAAGGGTGGGGCTCGAACCCACAGCCTACCGGTTAACAGCCGGTTGCTCCACCGTTGAGCTACCTTGGAACATTTAACGTGGCTACGTCCTACTCTCCCAGGCAGTTTCCCACCAAGTACCATCAGCGCTAGAGAGCTTAACTTCTGTGTTCGGAATGGGAACAGGTGTATCCTCTCTGCTATTGTAACCACATAATCTTTATGCTTAATATTTCTATTAAGTTTTTAATAAGTTTATAGAACCTAGCAATACTAGTTTCTTTAGAGTTAGCACTCTAAAAACTACACATATATCTTAATGAATGAACATCAAATAATATTGGTCAAGTCCTCGACCTATTAGTATCGATAAGCTAAATACATTGCTGCACTTACACCTTCGACCTATCAACCAGATAGTCTTTCTGGGGTCTTACCCTTGCGGTGGGAAATCTTATCTTGAAGTTGGCTTCGCGCTTAGATGCTTTCAGCGCTTATCCATTCCGCACATAGCTACCCAGCCATGCCCTTGGCAGGACAACTGGTACACCAGAGGTACGTCCATCCCGGTCCTCTCGTACTAAGGACAGGTCTTCTCAAATTTCCTACGCCTGCGACGGATAGGGACCGAACTGTCTCACGACGTTCTGAACCCAGCTCGCGTACCACTTTAATGGGCGAACAGCCCAACCCTTGGGACCTACTACAGCCCCAGGATGTGATGAGCCGACATCGAGGTGCCAAACCTCCCCGTCGATGTGGACTCTTGGGGGAGATAAGCCTGTTATCCCCAGGGTAGCTTTTATCCGTTGAGCGATGGCCCTTCCACGCAGAACCACCGGATCACTAAGTCCGATTTTCATCCTTGCTCGACCTGTATGTCTTGCAATCAAGCTCTCTTTTGCCTTTACACTCTACGTACGATTTCCGACCGTACTGAGAGAACCTTTGAGCGCCTCCGTTACCTTTTGGGAGGCGACCGCCCCAGTCAAACTGCCCACCTGACAGTGTCCCAAGACCAGATTCATGGCCTATGGTTAGAGTCCCAGTACTACAAGGGTGGTATCCCAAGGATGGCTCCGCCAAAACTGGCGTCCTGGTTTCAAAGCCTCCCACCTATCCTGTACATGTAGTACCAAGACCCAATGTCAAGCTACAGTAAAGCTCCATGGGGTCTTTCCGTCCTGTCGCAGGTATCCGGCATCTTCACCGGAATTACAATTTCACCGAGTCTGTTGTTGAGACAGTGCCCAAATCGTTACGCCTTTCGTGCGGGTCGGAACTTACCCGACAAGGAATTTCGCTACCTTAGGACCGTTATAGTTACGGCCGCCGTTTACTGGGGCTTAAGTTCACTGCTTCGATTGCTCTAACAGATCCCCTTAACCTTCCAGCACCGGGCAGGCGTCAGCTCCTATACATCGTCTTGCGACTTAGCAGAAACCTATGTTTTTGGTAAACAGTCGCTTGGGCCTATTCTCTGCGGCCACCTGATGGTGGCACCCCTTATCCCTAAGTTACGGGGTCATTTTGCCGAGTTCCTTAACAACAGTTCTCTCGCTGGCCTTAGGATACTCTCCTCACCCACCTGTGTCGGTTTGCGGTACGGGTACCTTTAACCTCGATAGAGACTTTTCTTGACAGTGTGAAATCAGCTACTTCGCTACTAAATTTCGCTCCCCATCACATCCCAGCATTATCAAAGCGGATTTGCCTACTTTGACTGCCTCAATGCTTGGGCACACATAACCAACAGTGTGCTTAGCTTATCCTACTGTGTCATCCCTTCTCTCAAACGGTTATCGGTAGTACAGGAATATCAACCTGTTGTCCATCACCTACGCCTTTCGGCCTCAGCTTAGGTCCCGACTAACCCAGGGCGGACGAACCTTCCCCTGGAAACCTTGGGTTTACGGCCTGTGGGATTCTCACCCACATCTCGCTACTCATGCCAACATTCTCACTCCCATACTGTCCACATGTCCTTACGGTCATGCTTCAACCCGTATGGGAAGCTCCCCTACCCATCATTACTGATGCCGTAGCTTCGGTAGTAAGTTTTAGCCCCGGAAATCTTCGGCGCAGGATCACTCGACCAGTGAGCTATTACGCACTCTTTGAATGAGTGGCTGCTTCTAAGCCAACATCCTGGTTGTCTGTGCAATCCCACATCCTTTACCACTTAACTTACATTTAGGGACCTTAGCTGACGATCTGGGCTGTTGCCCTTTCGACTATGAATCTTATCACCCACAGTCTGACTCCCAAGTATAAGATGACGGCATTCGGAGTTTGATAGTCTTCGGTAGGTGCAATACCCCCTAGGACATTCAGTGCTCTACCTCCGTATCTCTCACCTTGAGGCTAGCCCTAAAGCTATTTCGGGGAGAACCAGCTATCTCCGGGCTCGATTGGAATTTCACCGCTACCCACAAGTCATCCCCGAGCTTTTCAACGCTCGTGGGTTCGGACCTCCACGAAATTTTACTTTCGCTTCATCCTGCTCATGGGTAGGTCGCCCGGTTTCGGGTCTACGTCAAGTAACTGAACGCTCAGTTAAAACTCGCTTTCGCTACGGCTCCGCACCTTAAGTGCTTAACCTTGCTACTTAACGTAACTCGTTGGCCCGTTCTACAAAAAGTACGCGGTCACACAAGAAATGTGCTTCCACAGCTTGTAAGTGCAGGGTTTCAGGTTCTATTTCACTCCCCTCCCGGGGTTCTTTTCACCTTTCCCTCACGGTACTATACGCTATCGGTCACTAGGTAGTATTTAGCCTTGGAGGGTGGTCCCTCCTGCTTCCCACAGGGTTTCACGTGTCCCGTGGTACTCTGGATCATATCTAAAGTCTTCTCGTTTAACATACAGGACTATTACCTTCTGTGGTGGGTCTTTCCAAACCTCTTCAATTACGATACCTCTTCGTTATGATATGTCCGCAACCCCAATAAAGAAAACTTTATTGGTTTGGGCTAATCCGCGTTCGCTCGCCGCTACTTACGGAATCGAATTTCTTTCTCTTCCTTCAGGTACTTAGATGTTTCAGTTCCCTGAGTTCCCCTCATTAAGCTATGTATTCACTTAATGATACTTAGACATTACTCTAAGTGAGTTTCCTCATTCGGAAATCTTCGGATCAAAGTTTACGTGCAACTCCCCGAAGCTTATCGCAGCTTATCACGTCCTTCATCGGCTCCTAGTGCCAAGGCATCCGCCCTGCACCCTTAATAACTTGACCAGTTAAAAAGGTTTGATAGATTAGAAGCTATCAACTTCGATAATTTTAAAAAGTTATCAGCTTTATATATTACAAATTAGATGTCATATCACTAAATATATATGCAGTTTTCAAAGTGCTAAAGCACGGCGCTAACGAATAAATTCCGTTGCTTAAAAGTGCTAATGCACCACGTCAACGAACAACCTTCGTATTCACTAAGATTATTCCGTTGCTTAAAGTGCTAACACACAAAGCTTGTATAAATTTAAGCTATAAGTGCATTGTAAGAGGCTACTAAGTAAATCAAAGATTTAAGTAATATACTCTTAAATGGTGGAGATGAGGAGAGTCGAACTCCTGACCCCTTGCTTGCAAGGCAAGTGCTCTCCCAACTGAGCTACACCCCCATATATAAAGTTCGTAAAGAACTTTCAAAATTAAACAGTAGGCAATTCTCCTTAGAAAGGAGGTGATCCAGCCGCACCTTCCGATACGGCTACCTTGTTACGACTTCACCCCAGTTATTGATTCCACCTTCGACGACTTCTTCCAAAAGGTTAGATAATCGGCTTCGGGCGTCTCCAACTCCCGTGGTGTGACGGGCGGTGTGTACAAGACCCGGGAACGCATTCACCGCAGCATTCTGATCTGCGATTACTAGTAACTCCAGCTTCATGTAGGCGAGTTTCAGCCTACAATCCGAACTGAGAGTAGCTTTAAGGGATTAGCTCCACCTTACGGCTTGGCAACCCTCTGTACTACCCATTGTAGCACGTGTGTAGCCCTAAGCATAAGGGGCATGATGATTTGACGTCATCCCCACCTTCCTCCAGGTTATCCCTGGCAGTCTCTCTAGAGTGCCCAACTTAATGATGGCAACTAAAGACAAGGGTTGCGCTCGTTGCGGGACTTAACCCAACATCTCACGACACGAGCTGACGACAACCATGCACCACCTGTCACCAATGTCCCCGAAGGGAACTCTCCGATTAAGGAGATGTCATTGGGATGTCAAGCTTAGGTAAGGTTCTTCGCGTTGCTTCGAATTAAACCACATGCTCCGCTACTTGTGCGGGTCCCCGTCAATTCCTTTGAGTTTCACTCTTGCGAGCGTACTTCCCAGGCGGAGTACTTAATGCGTTAGCTGCGGCACCGAGGGGGGTAACCCCCGACACCTAGTACTCATCGTTTACAGCGTGGACTACCAGGGTATCTAATCCTGTTTGCTCCCCACGCTTTCGTGCCTCAGCGTCAGTTACAGTCCAGAGAGCCGCCTTCGCAACTGGTGTTCCTCCTAATATCTACGCATTTCACCGCTACACTAGGAATTCCACTCTCCTCTCCTGCACTCAAGTCTCCCAGTTTCAAGAGCTTACTACGGTTGAGCCGTAGCCTTTCACTCCTGACTTGAAAGACCGCCTACGCACCCTTTACGCCCAGTAAATCCGGATAACGCTAGCCCCCTACGTATTACCGCGGCTGCTGGCACGTAGTTAGCCGGGGCTTCCTCCTCAAGTACCGTCATTATCTTCCTTGAGGACAGAGTTTTACGACCCGAAGGCCTTCATCACTCACGCGGCGTTGCTGCATCAGGCTTTCGCCCATTGTGCAATATTCCCCACTGCTGCCTCCCGTAGGAGTTTGGACCGTGTCTCAGTTCCAATGTGGCCGATCACCCTCTCAGGTCGGCTACTGATCGTCGCCTTGGTAAGCCGTTACCTTACCAACTAGCTAATCAGACGCGGGTCCATCCTGTACTAGCTCACCTTTGATATTCAAGAGATGCCTCTCAAATATATTATCCCGTATTAGCATACCTTTCGGTATGTTATCCGTGTGTACAGGGTAGGTTACCCACGCGTTACTCACCCGTCCGCCGCTCTTTACCGAAGTAAATCGCTCAACTTGCATGTGTTAGGCACGCCGCCAGCGTTCATCCTGAGCCAGGATCAAACTCTCAAATAAAAGTTTATCAGGCTCAGATACTATTGTTATCAAAATATCTGGCTTTATGGTTTGTTTCTTGTTTATAAATTAACCTACTGTTTAATTTTCAAAGTTCTTTAAATTATTGTGGTGGGCCATCAGGGACTCGAACCCCAGACCTACCGGTTATGAGCCGGGCGCTCTAACCAACTGAGCTAATGGCCCACAATAATTTGTGGTGCCGAAGACCGGAATCGAACCGGTACGAGAGGTAAGTCCCGCAGGATTTTAAGTCCTGTGCGTCTGCCAGTTCCGCCACTTCGGCACATCACCTGGCTATGTCCTACTCTCCCAGGCAGTTTCCCACCAAGTACCATCAGCGCTAGAGAGCTTAACTTCTGTGTTCGGAATGGGAACAGGTGTATCCTCTCTGCTATTATAACCAGATTATTGTCTAAATTTTCATTTAACTTTTTTTCTAAGACAAGTATTATAATAACATCTTTGTCTTATTGTGTCAATACTTTTTTTATTCGATTTTTTGCCTTATAAAACTATTAAAAATCCATAAGTTTTGACAAGTTTAAAAATATAGAGTTAGCACTCTAAAAACTGCACATATATCTTAATGAATGACATCAAATAATATTGGTCAAGTCCTCGACCTATTAGTATCGATAAGCTAAATACATTGCTGCACTTACACCTTCGACCTATCAACCAGATAGTCTTTCTGGGGTCTTACCCTTGCGGTGGGAAATCTTATCTTGAAGTTGGCTTCGCGCTTAGATGCTTTCAGCGCTTATCCATTCCGTACATAGCTACCCAGCCATGCCCTTGGCAGGACAACTGGTACACCAGAGGTACGTCCATCCCGGTCCTCTCGTACTAAGGACAGGTCTTCTCAAATTTCCTACGCCTGCGACGGATAGGGACCGAACTGTCTCACGACGTTCTGAACCCAGCTCGCGTACCACTTTAATGGGCGAACAGCCCAACCCTTGGGACCTACTACAGCCCCAGGATGTGATGAGCCGACATCGAGGTGCCAAACCTCCCCGTCGATGTGGACTCTTGGGGGAGATAAGCCTGTTATCCCCAGGGTAGCTTTTATCCGTTGAGCGATGGCCCTTCCACGCAGAACCACCGGATCACTAAGTCCGATTTTCATCCTTGCTCGACCTGTATGTCTTGCAATCAAGCTCTCTTTTGCCTTTACACTCTACGTACGATTTCCGACCGTACTGAGAGAACCTTTGAGCGCCTCCGTTACCTTTTGGGAGGCGACCGCCCCAGTCAAACTGCCCACCTGACAGTGTCCCAAGACCAGATTCATGGTCTATGGTTAGAGTCCCAGTACTACAAGGGTGGTATCCCAAGGATGGCTCCGCCAAAACTGGCGTCCTGGTTTCAAAGCCTCCCACCTATCCTGTACATGTAGTACCAAGACCCAATGTCAAGCTACAGTAAAGCTCCATGGGGTCTTTCCGTCCTGTCGCAGGTATCCGGCATCTTCACCGGAATTACAATTTCACCGAGTCTGTTGTTGAGACAGTGCCCAAATCGTTACGCCTTTCGTGCGGGTCGGAACTTACCCGACAAGGAATTTCGCTACCTTAGGACCGTTATAGTTACGGCCGCCGTTTACTGGGGCTTAAGTTCACTGCTTCGATTGCTCTAACAGATCCCCTTAACCTTCCAGCACCGGGCAGGCGTCAGCTCCTATACATCGTCTTGCGACTTAGCAGAAACCTATGTTTTTGGTAAACAGTCGCTTGGGCCTATTCTCTGCGGCCACCTGATGGTGGCACCCCTTATCCCTAAGTTACGGGGTCATTTTGCCGAGTTCCTTAACAACAGTTCTCTCGCTGGCCTTAGGATACTCTCCTCACCCACCTGTGTCGGTTTGCGGTACGGGTACCTTTAACCTCGATAGAGACTTTTCTTGACAGTGTGAAATCAGCTACTTCGCTACTAAATTTCGCTCCCCATCACATCCCAGCATTATCAAAGCGGATTTGCCTACTTTGACTGCCTCAATGCTTGGGCACACATAACCAACAGTGTGCTTAGCTTATCCTACTGTGTCATCCCTTCTCTCAAACGGTTATCGGTAGTACAGGAATATCAACCTGTTGTCCATCACCTACGCCTTTCGGCCTCAGCTTAGGTCCCGACTAACCCAGGGCGGACGAACCTTCCCCTGGAAACCTTGGGTTTACGGCCTGTGGGATTCTCACCCACATCTCGCTACTCATGCCAACATTCTCACTCCCATACTGTCCACATGTCCTTACGGTCATGCTTCAACCCGTATGGGAAGCTCCCCTACCCATCATTACTGATGCCGTAGCTTCGGTAGTAAGTTTTAGCCCCGGAAATCTTCGGCGCAGGATCACTCGACCAGTGAGCTATTACGCACTCTTTGAATGAGTGGCTGCTTCTAAGCCAACATCCTGGTTGTCTGTGCAATCCCACATCCTTTACCACTTAACTTACATTTAGGGACCTTAGCTGACGATCTGGGCTGTTGCCCTTTCGACTATGAATCTTATCACCCACAGTCTGACTCCCAAGTATAAGATGACGGCATTCGGAGTTTGATAGTCTTCGGTAGGTGCAATACCCCCTAGGACATTCAGTGCTCTACCTCCGTATCTCTCACCTTGAGGCTAGCCCTAAAGCTATTTCGGGGAGAACCAGCTATCTCCGGGCTCGATTGGAATTTCACCGCTACCCACAAGTCATCCCCGAGCTTTTCAACGCTCGTGGGTTCGGACCTCCACGAAATTTTACTTTCGCTTCATCCTGCTCATGGGTAGGTCGCCCGGTTTCGGGTCTACGTCAAGTAACTGAACGCTCAGTTAAAACTCGCTTTCGCTACGGCTCCGCACCTTAAGTGCTTAACCTTGCTACTTAACGTAACTCGTTGGCCCGTTCTACAAAAAGTACGCGGTCACACAAGAAATGTGCTTCCACAGCTTGTAAGTGCAGGGTTTCAGGTTCTATTTCACTCCCCTCCCGGGGTTCTTTTCACCTTTCCCTCACGGTACTATACGCTATCGGTCACTAGGTAGTATTTAGCCTTGGAGGGTGGTCCCTCCTGCTTCCCACAGGGTTTCACGTGTCCCGTGGTACTCTGGATCATATCTAAAGTCTTCTCGTTTAACATACAGGACTATTACCTTCTGTGGTGGGTCTTTCCAAACCTCTTCAATTACGATACCTCTTCGTTATGATATGTCCGCAACCCCAACAAAGAAAACTTTATTGGTTTGGGCTAATCCGCGTTCGCTCGCCGCTACTTACGGAATCGAATTTCTTTCTCTTCCTTCAGGTACTTAGATGTTTCAGTTCCCTGAGTTCCCCTCATTAAGCTATGTATTCACTTAATGATACTTAGACATTACTCTAAGTGAGTTTCCTCATTCGGAAATCTTCGGATCAAAGTTTACGTGCAACTCCCCGAAGCTTATCGCAGCTTATCACGTCCTTCATCGGCTCCTAGTGCCAAGGCATCCGCCCTGCACCCTTAATAACTTGACCAGTTAAAAAGGTTTGATAGATTAGAAGCTATCAACTTCGATAATTTTAAAAAGTTATCAGCTTTATATTACAAATTAGATGTCATATCACTAAATATATATGCAGTTTTCAAAGTGCTAAAGCACGGCACTAACGAATAAATTCCGTTACTTAAAGTGCTAACGCACAGCGCCAACAAACAAACTTCACATGCGTTCAGTTTATTCTGTCGCTTAAAGTGCTAACACACAAAGCTTGTATAAATTTAAGCTATAAGTGCATTGTAAGAGGCTACTAAGTAAATCAAAGATTTAAGTAATATACTCTTAAATGGTGGAGATGAGGAGAGTCGAACTCCTGACCCCTTGCTTGCAAGGCAAGTGCTCTCCCAACTGAGCTACACCCCCATATATAAAGTTCGTAAAGAACTTTCAAAATTAAACAGTAGGCAATTCTCCTTAGAAAGGAGGTGATCCAGCCGCACCTTCCGATACGGCTACCTTGTTACGACTTCACCCCAGTTATTGATTCCACCTTCGACGACTTCTTCCAAAAGGTTAGATAATCGGCTTCGGGCGTCTCCAACTCCCGTGGTGTGACGGGCGGTGTGTACAAGACCCGGGAACGCATTCACCGCAGCATTCTGATCTGCGATTACTAGTAACTCCAGCTTCATGTAGGCGAGTTTCAGCCTACAATCCGAACTGAGAGTAGCTTTAAGGGATTAGCTCCACCTTACGGCTTGGCAACCCTCTGTACTACCCATTGTAGCACGTGTGTAGCCCTAAGCATAAGGGGCATGATGATTTGACGTCATCCCCACCTTCCTCCAGGTTATCCCTGGCAGTCTCTCTAGAGTGCCCAACTTAATGATGGCAACTAAAGACAAGGGTTGCGCTCGTTGCGGGACTTAACCCAACATCTCACGACACGAGCTGACGACAACCATGCACCACCTGTCACCAATGTCCCCGAAGGGAACTCTCCGATTAAGGAGATGTCATTGGGATGTCAAGCTTAGGTAAGGTTCTTCGCGTTGCTTCGAATTAAACCACATGCTCCGCTACTTGTGCGGGTCCCCGTCAATTCCTTTGAGTTTCACTCTTGCGAGCGTACTTCCCAGGCGGAGTACTTAATGCGTTAGCTGCGGCACCGAGGGGGGTAACCCCCGACACCTAGTACTCATCGTTTACAGCGTGGACTACCAGGGTATCTAATCCTGTTTGCTCCCCACGCTTTCGTGCCTCAGCGTCAGTTACAGTCCAGAGAGCCGCCTTCGCAACTGGTGTTCCTCCTAATATCTACGCATTTCACCGCTACACTAGGAATTCCACTCTCCTCTCCTGCACTCAAGTCTCCCAGTTTCAAGAGCTTACTACGGTTGAGCCGTAGCCTTTCACTCCTGACTTGAAAGACCGCCTACGCACCCTTTACGCCCAGTAAATCCGGATAACGCTAGCCCCCTACGTATTACCGCGGCTGCTGGCACGTAGTTAGCCGGGGCTTCCTCCTCAAGTACCGTCATTATCTTCCTTGAGGACAGAGTTTTACGACCCGAAGGCCTTCATCACTCACGCGGCGTTGCTGCATCAGGCTTTCGCCCATTGTGCAATATTCCCCACTGCTGCCTCCCGTAGGAGTTTGGACCGTGTCTCAGTTCCAATGTGGCCGATCACCCTCTCAGGTCGGCTACTGATCGTCGCCTTGGTAAGCCGTTACCTTACCAACTAGCTAATCAGACGCGGGTCCATCCTGTACCGGCTCACCTTTGATATTCAAGAGATGCCTCTCAAATATATTATCCCGTATTAGCATACCTTTCGGTATGTTATCCGTGTGTACAGGGTAGGTTACCCACGCGTTACTCACCCGTCCGCCGCTCTTTACCGAAGTAAATCGCTCAACTTGCATGTGTTAGGCACGCCGCCAGCGTTCATCCTGAGCCAGGATCAAACTCTCAAATAAAAGTTCATCAGGCTCAGATACTATTGTTATCAAAATATCTGGCTTTATGGTTTGTTTCTTGTTTTATAAATTAACCTACTGTTTAATTTTCAAAGTTCTTTGTGCTTTATTTGTTTGCCCTTTTCTTGAGGACAAGTATTACTATACCAACTTTTTCTTTTAGAGTCAACAACTTTTTTAACTTTTTTTGTTTTTAAATACTGCAATTATTCATACATTTATAATATTATCCACATTATAAACAGTTGATTCATATTGCTTTAACTTATTACATTAAATATTATCCACATTATAAACATATTTATCCACAAATTACAAAATTTAATATTTTTTTACAAAGATAGATATTACATAATTATTTCTTATGTATCTAACCTATACTTATACATGAATTTAACACTTATGTGTTTAGTTAAAACACTTTTTTAAATCTTTTTCATTTTTTAGACTACTTGACCACTTAATATTCACACACAATATTAGATTAATAAACTTTATAAATTATTTATCAGTATCTTATAACTTATCTAGATATTTATATTGTAACAATTAAGAATTTCTATAAATTAATTGTTTCTTGGCATAAGAATCTATTAAATAATGTATCGATACTATATCATTCGTAATCCACATAAAACACCTATAAACTATAAAAAACTTAATTTCAAATATACAATGAGTCTTTTGGTTTAATTGTTACATTATACAAGCTTGAAATATTATATGAAAATAAACAGGATTAAATATATGCATATATTTAATCCTGTTTATTTATATTTTATTCTGCTATAGATAAATCATCCTTCATATATTGCTCAACCAAAAACACTTTTTTATATTTCAAACTTTTTTGAACATCAATTATCCTTTGATTTGATGACCCTCTAAACTTTAAGCTTATATCTTTTTTTTCAGCTATAAATTTTCCATCCACTAAAATATCAATTTGCTTTAGTAAATTTAAATTTTTAAAATACGCTCTATTTTTTTTATCTAACAGTTGTTCAAACGTAAATCCAGTATATGACCATACATCTAACCCATTTATTTTAGCTTCTCTTGCTATTTCTTCTAATGGTTCTGGTTGTAAAAATGGTTCTCCTCCTGATAGCGTAATGCCTTTTTGTAATTTCAATGATTTGACTTTATTTATAATTTCTTCTGTATCCATATAAAATCCTCCACATAAATCATGTGTCTGAGGATTATGGCACTCTTTACAATTATGAATACATCCTTGAGTCCATATTACCATTCTTAATCCTGGTCCATCAACTATGCTGTCATAACTTATAGTAGATGACATTCTTATTTTCATAACTTATTCCCCCAAATAAAACTATCTATGTTTTACTCTATCTCTTACTTCTGCTTTTTTAGCATTATTAAATCTATCAACTGTACCAACTAAGTATCCTGTTATTCTTCTTATTCTTTCGAATTTGATGTCACTTTCATCTTCATTTCTTCCACATACAGGGCATATATTACTTGTTATTACACCTGAAAAACCGCATATTGGGTCTCTATCTACAGGATGATTTATACTTCCATATCCTATACCCAAATCTTTCATAGCTTTTATAACAGTTTCAAAAGCTTCTAAATTATCAGATGGATCTCCATCTAACTCTACATATGTTATATGACCTGCATTAGTCAATTCATGGTATGGAGCTTCTATCTCAATTTTATCATATGCACTTATATTGTAATAAACTGGTACATGGAATGAATTAGTATAATATTCTTTATCTGTGATACCTTTAATTTCTCCATAAACTTTTTTATCTATTTTAGTAAACCTACCTGAAAGACCTTCTGCTGGAGTACCCATTAAGGAGAAATTTAATTTATATTTGTCCGTTGCTTCATCCATTTTATGTCTCATATGTGACACTATTTTTAATCCTAATTCTTGAGCTTCTTTACTTTCTCCATGATGTTTACCTATAAGAGCAATAAGGCACTCTGCTAAACCTATAAATCCAATTGTCAATGTTCCTTGTTTTATTACTTCTTTTAGTGTATCTTCTGGTCCTAAATTATCAGAACCTTTCCATACACCTTGCCCCATTAAGAATGGAAAATTCTTCATCTTTTTATTTCCTTGAACCTCAAGGCGCTCCAATAATTGTTCTATAATTAAGTTTATCTTCTCATCTAATTCTTCAAAGAAACCATCTAAATTAGCCTTTTCATTATTTATAATACCATGTTTTATACCCAATCTTGGTAAATTTACTGTAGTAAAAGATATGTTTCCTCTACCACTAACTGTTTCTGAACCACACACATTACTAAGTACTCTTGTTCTACAACCCATATATGTAGCCTCTGTATCTGGTTCACCTTTTTTATAATATTTTGCATTAAAAGGCGCATCTAAAAAGCTAAAATTAGGGAATAGTCTTTTAGCTGATACTCTGCATGATAATTTAAATAAATCATAATTAGGGTCTTCAGGATTTAAATTTATGCCTTCTTTGACCTTAAATATTAAAATTGGAAAAATTGGTGTCTCTCCATTACCTAAACCTCTTTCTTGAGATAATAGAAGATTCTTAGTTACCATTCTTCCTTCTTCAGAAGTATCTGTTCCGAAGTTTACACTTGAAAATGGTACCTGTGCACCTGCTCTAGAGTGCATTGTGTTTAGATTGTGTATAAATGCTTCCATAGATTGATATGTTTTTTTATCAGTTTCTCTATACGATTCTTCAAATGCAAAGTTTTGCATCTTATTTACAAGTTCATCATCTATATCAAAAGTCTGTATTAATTTCTCTTTTTCTAAGTTTAGATACAATTCATCTCTCTTAAGACCAACTTTTTGATTTGTTTCTTTCTCTGTATTATATACTATGTTCTTTATCACATCATTATTTTCAATTCCTTTAAATAACTTCAATGCTTTAGCTAAATTTCCTATGTAGAATTTCTTAAATGTCTTATATACACCTTCAGCCAATCCATAATCGAAAAATGGTATACTTTGACCTCCATGTTGATCGTTTTGATTGCTTTGTATAGCAATTGCAGCTAATGCACCATAACTTATTATATCTTGTGGCTCTCTTAAAAAGCCATGTCCTGTTGAAAATCCACCATTGAATAGTTTTTTAACATCTATTTGACAACAAGTTAATGTTCCCATATTTAAAAAATCCATATCATGTATGTGTATATCTCCATTATCATGAGCAAAAGAATGCTCTGGTTTTAATATATGTGTTTTACAAAATTCTTTAGATACAGTGCTTCCATATTGTAACATAGTTCCCATTGCTGTATTACCATTAATATTTGCATTTTCTCTTTTTATATCAGCATCTTCTGCATCTTCAAAGGTAATTTCCTCTATTGCCTTCATCAACCTTGTTTTTGAATTTCTTATTCTACTTCTTTCAGTTCTGTATATTATATATTCTTCACTAGTTTTTGCATGGCCAGTTTCTATAAGAACCTTAACTACAGAATCTTGTATATCTTCAACACTTGGAACTGATTCTGAGTATTTATGATTTAAAAACTTTATTACTTCTTGAGTTAATTGCTCAGATAATTTATAATCAGGTACTATTCCTTCTCTTTCTGCAACATTCGTTGCTGCTAAAAATATAGCTCTTGTTATTCTATCTTCATTAAATGGAATTACTCTTCCATCTCTTTTTTTTACGAATTCAACCAATTAAAAAAACCTCCTGTTACTATATATTGTATTTTATTAATCCCCATACCACTATATGTAGTATGTTAAGTCTAAAAAAATCCCCTTCAACTAAGTTAAAGGGATTATCTTAATAATTGCTATATTAAGATTACCAAATTTGTACATAATAGTCAAACTTGCGCAAATCATTGCAAATACTATGTGGATATTTTGAACAGCAGCGTTTCTAACAACTTTGAAAGTTAAAATTTTTTTCTCTTTTTTTTACACTAATTTTAGGCAAAAAGTGTAGGCTATTATATATATTAATGTATATATCTACAAATTTCCTTATGTAAATTCTTTAAATTTGTCGTATAATATAAATAATAATTTAAAAGGAGGCATTTTATGTTATCAAAAAGACTAAACTTTATAACACCATCCTACACAATAGGTATTAGTTCTAAAGTTAAAGAAATGGAAAGTAATGGAGTTAAAGTAATAAATCTTAGTATAGGAGAACCCGATTTTAATGTACCTAATAACGCAAAATCTTATGGTATTGATTCTTTAAATAAAGATTACACTAAATATGATTTAGTTCCAGGATTAAAAATACTTAGAGAGGAAATCTGTAAAAAACTTATTGAAGAAAATAACTGTAACTATTCAATAGACGAAATAGTTGTATCAAGTGGAGCAAAAAACTCAATAACAAATACTTTACTAGCTTTAACAGACGAAGGAGATGAAGTCTTATTACCAAAGCCTTATTGGGTTAGTTATCCTGAAATGATTAAGTTAGTTAATGCTGTTCCAGTTTTTATTGATACTAAAAAAGAAAATGGATTTAAGTTAACAAAAGAAGAACTTGAAAAATCTATAACAGATAAAACAAAAATTCTTGTAATAAACAATCCTTCAAATCCTACTGGTAGTGTTTATACAAAAGATGAATTAATAGAAATAGTAGATGTATGCATACAAAATAAAATATATATTTTAGCAGATGAAATATATGAAAAAATATGCTACACTGGTGAATTTACATCAATTGCATCATTAAGCGAAGAAGCTAAAGATATAACAATAACTATAAATGGTTTTTCTAAGTCAGCTGCAATGACTGGATTAAGATTAGGATATACTGCATCTAATAAAACGATTGCTAAAGCAATGAGTTCTATACAAGGACATCTTATATCTCACCCAAGTCTAACAGCACAATACATAGCCTATGGAGCCTTGAAAGATTGCTCAATTGACATAGACAATATGGTTAAAACATATAAATCAAGAAGAGATTTAATTAAATCAAAACTAGACTCTATTGATAATGTAGGATATGTGAATCCAAATGGCGCATTCTATATATTTATAGATCTTTCTAAAGTATCTGAGAAATTTGAATATAAAGATAGTTTTTCTATAGAATTTTGTAATCAATTTTTAGAAGAATATAATGTTGCAGTTGTTCCTGGCATAGCATTTGGTATGGATAAATATATTCGTATATCCTATGCTTGCAGTGAAAATACTTTCTTATCTGGATTAGATAAATTAAAAGAATTTGTATATAAAATAATGGCATAGTAATTTAGATGAATAGTAATTAGATATAATGTATTAATGGTAATTAATATATAAGGTAAGTAATATAAGATATATTCAACAACTTAATTTAAATGTTAGATAAAAAATAAAAGACCTATAGATTTAAAAATCAGTAAGTCTTTTATTTTTTTCATCAAATTATCAAATTAAACTATATAAGTTAAATTCTAAATTTATTATAACAAAAAAATTACGTGGCTACGTCCTACTCTCCCAGGCAGTTTCCCACCAAGTACCATCAGCGCTAGAGAGCTTAACTTCTGTGTTCGGAATGGGAACAGGTGTATCCTCTCTGCTATTGTAACCACATAATCTTTATGCTTAATATTTCTATTAAGTTTTTAATAAGTTTATAGAACCTAGTAATACTAGTTTCTTTAGAGTTAGCACTCTAAAAACTACACATATATCTTAATGAATGAACATCAAATAATATTGGTCAAGTCCTCGACCTATTAGTATCGATAAGCTAAATACATTGCTGCACTTACACCTTCGACCTATCAACCAGATAGTCTTTCTGGGGTCTTACCCTTGCGGTGGGAAATCTTATCTTGAAGTTGGCTTCGCGCTTAGATGCTTTCAGCGCTTATCCATTCCGCACATAGCTACCCAGCCATGCCCTTGGCAGGACAACTGGTACACCAGAGGTACGTCCATCCCGGTCCTCTCGTACTAAGGACAGGTCTTCTCAAATTTCCTACGCCTGCGACGGATAGGGACCGAACTGTCTCACGACGTTCTGAACCCAGCTCGCGTACCACTTTAATGGGCGAACAGCCCAACCCTTGGGACCTACTACAGCCCCAGGATGTGATGAGCCGACATCGAGGTGCCAAACCTCCCCGTCGATGTGGACTCTTGGGGGAGATAAGCCTGTTATCCCCAGGGTAGCTTTTATCCGTTGAGCGATGGCCCTTCCACGCAGAACCACCGGATCACTAAGTCCGATTTTCATCCTTGCTCGACCTGTATGTCTTGCAATCAAGCTCTCTTTTGCCTTTACACTCTACGTACGATTTCCGACCGTACTGAGAGAACCTTTGAGCGCCTCCGTTACCTTTTGGGAGGCGACCGCCCCAGTCAAACTGCCCACCTGACAGTGTCCCAAGACCAGATTCATGGCCTATGGTTAGAGTCCCAGTACTACAAGGGTGGTATCCCAAGGATGGCTCCGCCAAAACTGGCGTCCTGGTTTCAAAGCCTCCCACCTATCCTGTACATGTAGTACCAAGACCCAATGTCAAGCTACAGTAAAGCTCCATGGGGTCTTTCCGTCCTGTCGCAGGTATCCGGCATCTTCACCGGAATTACAATTTCACCGAGTCTGTTGTTGAGACAGTGCCCAAATCGTTACGCCTTTCGTGCGGGTCGGAACTTACCCGACAAGGAATTTCGCTACCTTAGGACCGTTATAGTTACGGCCGCCGTTTACTGGGGCTTAAGTTCACTGCTTCGATTGCTCTAACAGATCCCCTTAACCTTCCAGCACCGGGCAGGCGTCAGCTCCTATACATCGTCTTGCGACTTAGCAGAAACCTATGTTTTTGGTAAACAGTCGCTTGGGCCTATTCTCTGCGGCCACCTGATGGTGGCACCCCTTATCCCTAAGTTACGGGGTCATTTTGCCGAGTTCCTTAACAACAGTTCTCTCGCTGGCCTTAGGATACTCTCCTCACCCACCTGTGTCGGTTTGCGGTACGGGTACCTTTAACCTCGATAGAGACTTTTCTTGACAGTGTGAAATCAGCTACTTCGCTACTAAATTTCGCTCCCCATCACATCCCAGCATTATCAAAGCGGATTTGCCTACTTTGACTGCCTCAATGCTTGGGCACACATAACCAACAGTGTGCTTAGCTTATCCTACTGTGTCATCCCTTCTCTCAAACGGTTATCGGTAGTACAGGAATATCAACCTGTTGTCCATCACCTACGCCTTTCGGCCTCAGCTTAGGTCCCGACTAACCCAGGGCGGACGAACCTTCCCCTGGAAACCTTGGGTTTACGGCCTGTGGGATTCTCACCCACATCTCGCTACTCATGCCAACATTCTCACTCCCATACTGTCCACATGTCCTTACGGTCATGCTTCAACCCGTATGGGAAGCTCCCCTACCCATCATTACTGATGCCGTAGCTTCGGTAGTAAGTTTTAGCCCCGGAAATCTTCGGCGCAGGATCACTCGACCAGTGAGCTATTACGCACTCTTTGAATGAGTGGCTGCTTCTAAGCCAACATCCTGGTTGTCTGTGCAATCCCACATCCTTTACCACTTAACTTACATTTAGGGACCTTAGCTGACGATCTGGGCTGTTGCCCTTTCGACTATGAATCTTATCACCCACAGTCTGACTCCCAAGTATAAGATGACGGCATTCGGAGTTTGATAGTCTTCGGTAGGTGCAATACCCCCTAGGACATTCAGTGCTCTACCTCCGTATCTCTCACCTTGAGGCTAGCCCTAAAGCTATTTCGGGGAGAACCAGCTATCTCCGGGCTCGATTGGAATTTCACCGCTACCCACAAGTCATCCCCGAGCTTTTCAACGCTCGTGGGTTCGGACCTCCACGAAATTTTACTTTCGCTTCATCCTGCTCATGGGTAGGTCGCCCGGTTTCGGGTCTACGTCAAGTAACTGAACGCTCAGTTAAAACTCGCTTTCGCTACGGCTCCGCACCTTAAGTGCTTAACCTTGCTACTTAACGTAACTCGTTGGCCCGTTCTACAAAAAGTACGCGGTCACACAAGAAATGTGCTTCCACAGCTTGTAAGTGCAGGGTTTCAGGTTCTATTTCACTCCCCTCCCGGGGTTCTTTTCACCTTTCCCTCACGGTACTATACGCTATCGGTCACTAGGTAGTATTTAGCCTTGGAGGGTGGTCCCTCCTGCTTCCCACAGGGTTTCACGTGTCCCGTGGTACTCTGGATCATATCTAAAGTCTTCTCGTTTAACATACAGGACTATTACCTTCTGTGGTGGGTCTTTCCAAACCTCTTCAATTACGATACCTCTTCGTTATGATATGTCCGCAACCCCAATAAAGAAAACTTTATTGGTTTGGGCTAATCCGCGTTCGCTCGCCGCTACTTACGGAATCGAATTTCTTTCTCTTCCTTCAGGTACTTAGATGTTTCAGTTCCCTGAGTTCCCCTCATTAAGCTATGTATTCACTTAATGATACTTAGACATTACTCTAAGTGAGTTTCCTCATTCGGAAATCTTCGGATCAAAGTTTACGTGCAACTCCCCGAAGCTTATCGCAGCTTATCACGTCCTTCATCGGCTCCTAGTGCCAAGGCATCCGCCCTGCACCCTTAATAACTTGACCAGTTAAAAAGGTTTGATAGATTAGAAGCTATCAACTTCGATAATTTTAAAAAGTTATCAGCTTTATATATTACAAATTAGATGTCATATCACTAAATATATATGCAGTTTTCAAAGTGCTAAAGCACGGCGCTAACGAATAAATTCCGTTGCTTAAAAGTGCTAATGCACCACGTCAACGAACAACCTTCGTATTCACTAAGATTATTCCGTTGCTTAAAGTGCTAACACACAAAGCTTGTATAAATTTAAGCTATAAGTGCATTGTAAGAGGCTACTAAGTAAATCAAAGATTTAAGTAATATACTCTTAAATGGTGGAGATGAGGAGAGTCGAACTCCTGACCCCTTGCTTGCAAGGCAAGTGCTCTCCCAACTGAGCTACACCCCCATATATAAAGTTCGTAAAGAACTTTCAAAATTAAACAGTAGGCAATTCTCCTTAGAAAGGAGGTGATCCAGCCGCACCTTCCGATACGGCTACCTTGTTACGACTTCACCCCAGTTATTGATTCCACCTTCGACGACTTCTTCCAAAAGGTTAGATAATCGGCTTCGGGCGTCTCCAACTCCCGTGGTGTGACGGGCGGTGTGTACAAGACCCGGGAACGCATTCACCGCAGCATTCTGATCTGCGATTACTAGTAACTCCAGCTTCATGTAGGCGAGTTTCAGCCTACAATCCGAACTGAGAGTAGCTTTAAGGGATTAGCTCCACCTTACGGCTTGGCAACCCTCTGTACTACCCATTGTAGCACGTGTGTAGCCCTAAGCATAAGGGGCATGATGATTTGACGTCATCCCCACCTTCCTCCAGGTTATCCCTGGCAGTCTCTCTAGAGTGCCCAACTTAATGATGGCAACTAAAGACAAGGGTTGCGCTCGTTGCGGGACTTAACCCAACATCTCACGACACGAGCTGACGACAACCATGCACCACCTGTCACCAATGTCCCCGAAGGGAACTCTCCGATTAAGGAGATGTCATTGGGATGTCAAGCTTAGGTAAGGTTCTTCGCGTTGCTTCGAATTAAACCACATGCTCCGCTACTTGTGCGGGTCCCCGTCAATTCCTTTGAGTTTCACTCTTGCGAGCGTACTTCCCAGGCGGAGTACTTAATGCGTTAGCTGCGGCACCGAAGGGGGTAACCCCCGACACCTAGTACTCATCGTTTACAGCGTGGACTACCAGGGTATCTAATCCTGTTTGCTCCCCACGCTTTCGTGCCTCAGCGTCAGTTACAGTCCAGAGAGCCGCCTTCGCAACTGGTGTTCCTCCTAATATCTACGCATTTCACCGCTACACTAGGAATTCCACTCTCCTCTCCTGCACTCAAGTCTCCCAGTTTCAAGAGCTTACTACGGTTGAGCCGTAGCCTTTCACTCCTGACTTGAAAGACCGCCTACGCACCCTTTACGCCCAGTAAATCCGGATAACGCTAGCCCCCTACGTATTACCGCGGCTGCTGGCACGTAGTTAGCCGGGGCTTCCTCCTCAAGTACCGTCATTATCTTCCTTGAGGACAGAGTTTTACGACCCGAAGGCCTTCATCACTCACGCGGCGTTGCTGCATCAGGCTTTCGCCCATTGTGCAATATTCCCCACTGCTGCCTCCCGTAGGAGTTTGGACCGTGTCTCAGTTCCAATGTGGCCGATCACCCTCTCAGGTCGGCTACTGATCGTCGCCTTGGTAAGCCGTTACCTTACCAACTAGCTAATCAGACGCGGGTCCATCCTGTACTGGCTCACCTTTGATATTCAAGAGATGCCTCTCAAATATATTATCCCGTATTAGCATACCTTTCGGTATGTTATCCGTGTGTACAGGGTAGGTTACCCACGCGTTACTCACCCGTCCGCCGCTCTTTACCGAAGTAAATCGCTCAACTTGCATGTGTTAGGCACGCCGCCAGCGTTCATCCTGAGCCAGGATCAAACTCTCAAATAAAAGTTTATCAGGCTCAGATACTATTGTTATCAAAATATCTGGCTTTATGGTTTGTTTCTTGTTTTATAAATTAACCTACTGTTTAATTTTCAAAGTTCTTTATTGATATAGTTAGATGGTAGCGGTAATAGGAGTCGAACCTATGACCTTTCGGGTATGAACCGAACGCTCTAGCCAACTAAGCTATACCGCCGTATTCCTGGTGCCCAGAGGCGGAATCGAACCACCGACACGGGGATTTTCAGTCCCCTGCTCTACCGACTGAGCTATCTGGGCAAATGGTGGGCCTAGCTGGACTCGAACCAGCGACCTCACGCTTATCAGGCGTGCGCTCTAACCACCTGAGCTATAGGCCCTTTTCTTGGTCGAGGTGAAGGGACTCGAACCCCCGGCCCCATGGTCCCAAACCATGTGCGCTACCAAACTGCGCTACACCTCGAAATCTTATTTACTATCTTATACTACTCTAAAATCCAACTTTTTTCAAGTCCTTTTTATTTGGCAGGGGTGGAGGGACTCGAACCCCCGGCGCACGGTTTTGGAGACCGACGCTCTACCAACTGAGCTACACCCCTATGAAGAATAACCTTCATGGACTCAAACCCTAGAATTACTAGCCATGAGTTGGGCACTCTAACCAACTGAACTAAAAGCTTAAGTTGGTCGAGGTGAAGGGACTCGAACCCCCGGCCCCATGGTCCCAAACCATGTGCGCTACCAAACTGCGCTACACCTCGTTTTTGAATGGCGGAGAAGGAGGGATTCGAACCCTCGCACCGGTTACCCAGCCTAATCCCTTAGCAGGGGATCCTCTTGAGCCACTTGAGTACTTCTCCAAATTCAGTCATTTTTTTGGCGGAGAGGGTGGGATTCGAACCCACGGCCCCTTTCGAAGTCACTGGTTTTCAAGACCAGCTCCTTAAACCACTCGGACACCTCTCCATTGGTGATCTATCCGCGACTCGAACGCGGGACACCCTGATTAAAAGTCAGGTGCTCTACCGACTGAGCTAATAGACCATATTTTTATTTGGCTGGGGATGCAGGACTCGAACCTACGCATACATGAGTCAAAGTCATGTGCCTTACCGACTTGGCTAATCCCCAATATATATGTGGTGAGCGCACAGGGATTCGAACCCCGGACACACGCCTTAGAAGGGCGTTGCTCTATCCAGCTGAGCTATGCACCCACGCTTTCTTTGGAGCGGGTGAAGGGGATCGAACCCTCACAGCTGGCTTGGAAGGCCAGAACTCTACCATTGAGCTACACCCGCATATTTAATTGGTGGAGGATGGTGGATTCGAACCACCGAAGTCGATGACAACAGATTTACAGTCTGCCCCCTTTGGCCGCTCGGGAAATCCTCCGTATTAGTTTTACATGGAGCTGGTGATAGGAATCGAACCTACAACCTGCTGATTACAAGTCAGCTGCTCTACCGTTGAGCCACACCAGCATTTTTATTTTGGCGACCTGGAAGGGGCTCGAACCCTCGACCTCCAGCGTGACAGGCTGGCATTCTAACCAACTGAACTACCAGGCCGCAAATGGTGGGACCAACAGGGCTCGAACCTGTGACCCCCTGCTTGTAAGGCAGGTGCTCTCCCAGCTGAGCTATGATCCCACAAATGGTGACTCGTAGGGGAATTGAACCCCTGTTACCGCCGTGAAAGGGCGGTGTCTTAACCTCTTGACCAACGAGCCATAATGGCTCCAAGGGTGGGGCTCGAACCCACAGCCTACCGGTTAACAGCCGGTTGCTCCACCGTTGAGCTACCTTGGAACATTCACGTGGCTATGTCCTACTCTCCCAGGTAGTTTCCCACCAAGTACCATCAGCGCTAGAGAACTTAACTTCTGTGTTCGGAATGGAAACAGGTGTATCTTCTCCGCTATTATAACCACATTTTTTTCTTGTTGCTAGGACAAGTATAATATTAACATTTTTTACTATTTTTGTCAATACTTTTTTTATTTTTTTTTAGAGTTAACACTCTAAAAACTGCACATATATCTTAATGAATGACATCAAATAATATTGGTCAAGTCCTCGACCTATTAGTATCGATAAGCTAAATACATTGCTGCACTTACACCTTCGACCTATCAACCAGATAGTCTTTCTGGGGTCTTACCCTTGCGGTGGGAAATCTTATCTTGAAGTTGGCTTCGCGCTTAGATGCTTTCAGCGCTTATCCATTCCGTACATAGCTACCCAGCCATGCCCTTGGCAGGACAACTGGTACACCAGAGGTACGTCCATCCCGGTCCTCTCGTACTAAGGACAGGTCTTCTCAAATTTCCTACGCCTGCGACGGATAGGGACCGAACTGTCTCACGACGTTCTGAACCCAGCTCGCGTACCACTTTAATGGGCGAACAGCCCAACCCTTGGGACCTACTACAGCCCCAGGATGTGATGAGCCGACATCGAGGTGCCAAACCTCCCCGTCGATGTGGACTCTTGGGGGAGATAAGCCTGTTATCCCCAGGGTAGCTTTTATCCGTTGAGCGATGGCCCTTCCACGCAGAACCACCGGATCACTAAGTCCGATTTTCATCCTTGCTCGACCTGTATGTCTTGCAATCAAGCTCTCTTTTGCCTTTACACTCTACGTACGATTTCCGACCGTACTGAGAGAACCTTTGAGCGCCTCCGTTACCTTTTGGGAGGCGACCGCCCCAGTCAAACTGCCCACCTGACAGTGTCCCAAGACCAGATTCATGGTCTATGGTTAGAGTCCCAGTACTACAAGGGTGGTATCCCAAGGATGGCTCCGCCAAAACTGGCGTCCTGGTTTCAAAGCCTCCCACCTATCCTGTACATGTAGTACCAAGACCCAATGTCAAGCTACAGTAAAGCTCCATGGGGTCTTTCCGTCCTGTCGCAGGTATCCGGCATCTTCACCGGAATTACAATTTCACCGAGTCTGTTGTTGAGACAGTGCCCAAATCGTTACGCCTTTCGTGCGGGTCGGAACTTACCCGACAAGGAATTTCGCTACCTTAGGACCGTTATAGTTACGGCCGCCGTTTACTGGGGCTTAAGTTCACTGCTTCGATTGCTCTAACAGATCCCCTTAACCTTCCAGCACCGGGCAGGCGTCAGCTCCTATACATCGTCTTGCGACTTAGCAGAAACCTATGTTTTTGGTAAACAGTCGCTTGGGCCTATTCTCTGCGGCCACCTGATGGTGGCACCCCTTATCCCTAAGTTACGGGGTCATTTTGCCGAGTTCCTTAACAACAGTTCTCTCGCTGGCCTTAGGATACTCTCCTCACCCACCTGTGTCGGTTTGCGGTACGGGTACCTTTAACCTCGATAGAGACTTTTCTTGACAGTGTGAAATCAGCTACTTCGCTACTAAATTTCGCTCCCCATCACATCCCAGCATTATCAAAGCGGATTTGCCTACTTTGACTGCCTCAATGCTTGGGCACACATAACCAACAGTGTGCTTAGCTTATCCTACTGTGTCATCCCTTCTCTCAAACGGTTATCGGTAGTACAGGAATATCAACCTGTTGTCCATCACCTACGCCTTTCGGCCTCAGCTTAGGTCCCGACTAACCCAGGGCGGACGAACCTTCCCCTGGAAACCTTGGGTTTACGGCCTGTGGGATTCTCACCCACATCTCGCTACTCATGCCAACATTCTCACTCCCATACTGTCCACATGTCCTTACGGTCATGCTTCAACCCGTATGGGAAGCTCCCCTACCCATCATTACTGATGCCGTAGCTTCGGTAGTAAGTTTTAGCCCCGGAAATCTTCGGCGCAGGATCACTCGACCAGTGAGCTATTACGCACTCTTTGAATGAGTGGCTGCTTCTAAGCCAACATCCTGGTTGTCTGTGCAATCCCACATCCTTTACCACTTAACTTACATTTAGGGACCTTAGCTGACGATCTGGGCTGTTGCCCTTTCGACTATGAATCTTATCACCCACAGTCTGACTCCCAAGTATAAGATGACGGCATTCGGAGTTTGATAGTCTTCGGTAGGTGCAATACCCCCTAGGACATTCAGTGCTCTACCTCCGTATCTCTCACCTTGAGGCTAGCCCTAAAGCTATTTCGGGGAGAACCAGCTATCTCCGGGCTCGATTGGAATTTCACCGCTACCCACAAGTCATCCCCGAGCTTTTCAACGCTCGTGGGTTCGGACCTCCACGAAATTTTACTTTCGCTTCATCCTGCTCATGGGTAGGTCGCCCGGTTTCGGGTCTACGTCAAGTAACTGAACGCTCAGTTAAAACTCGCTTTCGCTACGGCTCCACACCTTAAGTGCTTAACCTTGCTACTTAACGTAACTCGTTGGCCCGTTCTACAAAAAGTACGCGGTCACACAAGAAATGTGCTTCCACAGCTTGTAAGTGCAGGGTTTCAGGTTCTATTTCACTCCCCTCCCGGGGTTCTTTTCACCTTTCCCTCACGGTACTATACGCTATCGGTCACTAGGTAGTATTTAGCCTTGGAGGGTGGTCCCTCCTGCTTCCCACAGGGTTTCACGTGTCCCGTGGTACTCTGGATCATATCTAAAGTCTTCTCGTTTAACATACAGGACTATTACCTTCTGTGGTGGGTCTTTCCAAACCTCTTCAATTACGATACCTCTTCGTTATGATATGTCCGCAACCCCAATAAAGAAAACTTTATTGGTTTGGGCTAATCCGCGTTCGCTCGCCGCTACTTACGGAATCGAATTTCTTTCTCTTCCTTCAGGTACTTAGATGTTTCAGTTCCCTGAGTTCCCCTCATTAAGCTATGTATTCACTTAATGATACTTAGACATTACTCTAAGTGAGTTTCCTCATTCGGAAATCTTCGGATCAAAGTTTACGTGCAACTCCCCGAAGCTTATCGCAGCTTATCACGTCCTTCATCGGCTCCTAGTGCCAAGGCATCCGCCCTGCACCCTTAATAACTTGACCAGTTAAAAAGGTTTGATAGATTAGAAGCTATCAACTTCGATAATTTTAAAAAGTTATCAGCTTTATATTACAAATTAGATGTCATATCACTAAATATATATGCAGTTTTCAAAGTGCTAACGCACGGCGCCAACGAATAAATTCCGTTGCTTAAAGTGCTAACGCACCACGTCAACGAACAACCTTCGTATTCACTCAGATTATTCCGTTACTTAAAGTGCTAACGCACAGCGCCAACAAACAAACTTCACATGCGTTCAGTTTATTCTGTTGCTTAAAGTGCTAACACACAAAGCTTGTATAAATTTAAGCTATAAGTGCATTGTAAGAGGCTACTAAGTAAATCAAAGATTTAAGTAATATACTCTTAAATGGTGGAGATGAGGAGAGTCGAACTCCTGACCCCTTGCTTGCAAGGCAAGTGCTCTCCCAACTGAGCTACACCCCCATATATAAAGTTCGTAAAGAACTTTCAAAATTAAACAGTAGGCAATTCTCCTTAGAAAGGAGGTGATCCAGCCGCACCTTCCGATACGGCTACCTTGTTACGACTTCACCCCAGTTATTGATTCCACCTTCGACGACTTCTTCCAAAAGGTTAGATAATCGGCTTCGGGCGTCTCCAACTCCCGTGGTGTGACGGGCGGTGTGTACAAGACCCGGGAACGCATTCACCGCAGCATTCTGATCTGCGATTACTAGTAACTCCAGCTTCATGTAGGCGAGTTTCAGCCTACAATCCGAACTGAGAGTAGCTTTAAGGGATTAGCTCCACCTTACGGCTTGGCAACCCTCTGTACTACCCATTGTAGCACGTGTGTAGCCCTAAGCATAAGGGGCATGATGATTTGACGTCATCCCCACCTTCCTCCAGGTTATCCCTGGCAGTCTCTCTAGAGTGCCCAACTTAATGATGGCAACTAAAGACAAGGGTTGCGCTCGTTGCGGGACTTAACCCAACATCTCACGACACGAGCTGACGACAACCATGCACCACCTGTCACCAATGTCCCCGAAGGGAACTCTCCGATTAAGGAGATGTCATTGGGATGTCAAGCTTAGGTAAGGTTCTTCGCGTTGCTTCGAATTAAACCACATGCTCCGCTACTTGTGCGGGTCCCCGTCAATTCCTTTGAGTTTCACTCTTGCGAGCGTACTTCCCAGGCGGAGTACTTAATGCGTTAGCTGCGGCACCGAAGGGGGTAACCCCCGACACCTAGTACTCATCGTTTACAGCGTGGACTACCAGGGTATCTAATCCTGTTTGCTCCCCACGCTTTCGTGCCTCAGCGTCAGTTACAGTCCAGAGAGCCGCCTTCGCAACTGGTGTTCCTCCTAATATCTACGCATTTCACCGCTACACTAGGAATTCCACTCTCCTCTCCTGCACTCAAGTCTCCCAGTTTCAAGAGCTTACTACGGTTGAGCCGTAGCCTTTCACTCCTGACTTGAAAGACCGCCTACGCACCCTTTACGCCCAGTAAATCCGGATAACGCTAGCCCCCTACGTATTACCGCGGCTGCTGGCACGTAGTTAGCCGGGGCTTCCTCCTCAAGTACCGTCATTATCTTCCTTGAGGACAGAGTTTTACGACCCGAAGGCCTTCATCACTCACGCGGCGTTGCTGCATCAGGCTTTCGCCCATTGTGCAATATTCCCCACTGCTGCCTCCCGTAGGAGTTTGGACCGTGTCTCAGTTCCAATGTGGCCGATCACCCTCTCAGGTCGGCTACTGATCGTCGCCTTGGTAAGCCGTTACCTTACCAACTAGCTAATCAGACGCGGGTCCATCCTGTACTGGCTCACCTTTGATATTCAAGAGATGCCTCTCAAATATATTATCCCGTATTAGCATACCTTTCGGTATGTTATCCGTGTGTACAGGGTAGGTTACCCACGCGTTACTCACCCGTCCGCCGCTCTTTACCGAAGTAAATCGCTCAACTTGCATGTGTTAGGCACGCCGCCAGCGTTCATCCTGAGCCAGGATCAAACTCTCAAATAAAAGTTTATCAGGCTCAGATACTATTGTTATCAAAATATCTGGCTTTATGGTTTGTTTCTTGTTTATAAATTAACCTACTGTTTAATTTTCAAAGTTCTTTTGTCTTATTTTGGTGCTCCTTTTGGGCACTCATATATAATATCATCTATATTATTCTAAGTCAACAACTTTTTAACTTTTATTTTAAATATTTTTTTGTCAAAATAAAAATAGCCTATATTAATGCATTTTAACTGCTTTAATACAAGCTATTTACATATTTAGACCTATTTTTATAGTTATTTCAACTTAAATATTTTTGTATTCCTATGTAGATTGCCCATGCTATTTTTTCTTGATATGTTTCATCAGTTAAGAGTTTACACTCTTTTTCATTTGATAAAAAACCACATTCTATCAGTACTGATGGAATATTATTTTCTTTCAAAAGATATATATCATCCCTTGGTTTGACTTCTCTGTTGTTTGTCTTATCTACTACTCTTTTAAGTTCTTCTTGAATACACTTCGATAATGCTTTACTGTCTTGTTTGTCTTTAGGATAAAAAGTTTGAGCTCCATAGTATTTTGATTGTTCAAATGCATTAAGATGTATAGAGACAAACATATTGGCATTAGAATTAGATATTATTTCTTTTCTATTTTTCAAATTCTCATTATATTTTTGTCTTGTAGTTTTATTATTTTCTTCTTTATAAAGGCTACTGTCATCTTCTCGAGTTAATATTACAAGGCCACCACTTGATTCTATAAGCTCTCTAAGCTTAAGTGTTATTGCTAGGTTAATATCCTTTTCAGATGTACTCTTATCCTTATTTAATGCACCTGGATCAATGCCTCCATGACCAGCATCTAAAATTATAGTTTTGTTTGTTACTGGCATATACTTGATAACATCTTCAGAAATATTTTTAATTTCAAATATGGATACTACTACTAGACATATCATTGCAAAACTAAAAATTATATGTTTTATGTACTTTCTCACAACATCACCCTGTATATGTATACTTATAAAAACACCATAATATTCCATATATTAGTACAAACATTTAAATTTTTTTAATATTGATATATCTTTATTTATTGGTATTAATATATTATTATGTAATGATATTATATTTCTGCCCCTATTTAATTCACTATGTTTATCTAACATTCAATACTATACAATAAATTATACTTAGTTTATATTATAAACTTTGATAACGTATATTCAGAATTTATATTGTTAAATAATATCTTAAAATATATAACCTTATATAAACTTTTAAATTACAATATTATAAAAATAAAATTTAAATGTTATTAGCATATGTTTTTTATTAAATAGTCAAAATAAAAAGGATGTTCTTCTTAATGAAAAACATCCTAATAAGATATCTTATTATTTTATTATATATCAATAATTAACTTAACCCAACATTTTTAAAATACCAATACTTTCTGAATAACAGTAAATAAAAGATTTTGCTTTTCCAAAAAAATAAGTAATTATCTTTTTGAGAATTGTGGAGCTCTTCTTGCTGCTTTTAATCCGTATTTCTTTCTTTCCTTCATTCTTGCATCTCTAGTTAAGAAACCTTCTTTCTTTAAAGCAGGTCTTAAATCTAAATCAGCTTTTAATAAAGCTCTAGATATTCCATGTCTTATAGCTCCAGCTTGTCCAGTGAATCCTCCACCTTCAACTTTTACTATAACATCATATTTATTTTCATTACCAGTTAAAACTAATGGTTGTTTAACATCTCTTATTAATGTCTCATAATTAAAATAATTTTCTAATGCTCTTCCATTTACTAATATATTTCCTTCACCTGCAACTAGTCTTACTCTAGCAACAGAACTTTTTCTTCTTCCAGTTCCATAATATTGAACGTTAGCCATTATAAACTCCTCCTTTCACCTATTAATCTTATTTAAAGTTTAAAACTTCTGGATTTTGAGCTGCATGAGTGTGCTCAGCACCTGCAAATACTCTTAATCTAGTCATCATTCTGCTTCTTAATTTATTTTTAGGTAACATACCGCTTACAGCATGTGATATAACTTCTTCTGGTTTCTTATCCATCATATCTCTATAAGATATTTCTTTTAATCCACCTACATAACCAGTATGGTATCTGTAATATTTTTGATCTAATTTCTTACCACTTAAAACTATTTTTTCTGCATTTACTACAACAACAAAATCTCCACCATCAACGTGAGGAGTAAATGTTGGTTTATGTTTACCTCTCAATACTGTCGCAATTTCTGTTGCTAAACGACCTAATGTTTTTCCTTCAGCATCAACTAAGTACCATTTTCTTTGTACATCAGCTGGCTTAGCTATATAACTTTTCATAACTGTCCCTCCTTAACTACTTTTCATAAAATTTTTTTACCGTTTATGTCAAGTCCGGGGCAAGTGGACTTATTAACACATTCTCATATATTTTAATACATGTAGCCTGGTGTGTCAAGTTAATAATGAACTTTTTTGAGAAATAATCCTTGTGCTGGAGCTGTATGTCCACATCTTGACCTAGTTTTTGATTGTATTATATCTAAAAATGGTTCGTTAATTCTGCCACGACCCATATCAACAAGTGTTCCAACAATAATCCTCACCATGTTATATAAAAAACCATTACCACTAATCTCAAAAGTAATCAAGTCATCTTTTTTACTTATATCAATATCATATATCGTTCTAACTGTATCTTTTACAGATGAACCAGAACTCATAAAACCTTTAAAATCATGTGTTCCTAATAAACTTTTTGCTTCTGAACACATTTTATCAAAATCAAGTTCATATTTTACTTGATATGATATCTCACTAAGTATTGGATTTCTAAACTTGCTATTATATACTAAATATTTATATGTTTTACCTTTTGCACTGTATCTGGAGTGAAAATCATCATTTACTTCACATGCTTCTATAACTGATATGTCTTTTGGCAACTTGGCATTTAGTGCCATTGGTATACTTTCTATACTTATACCTGAATTAATTTTAAAATTTGCAATCTGACCAATAGCATGAACTCCTGAATCAGTTCTACCAGACCCTATAAGACTGGTTTCTTCTTTTGTTATATCATATATAGCCCTTTCAATTGTACCTTGTATCCCTAAAGAATCAGGTTGCTTTTGCCATCCACAATAATTCTTACCATTGTATTGGATTTTAATTTTTATATTTCTCATACTTTACCTCATTATATCTATAACTTATTAATTAAATTGCTATAAATCTAGTAGCTATAATTGCTCCCAGATAAACAACCTGAAATACACATGCCATATAATCCCTTCTTAATATAACAGACTCTCTCATCTTAGTCCTATTATGTCCACCTCTGTAACATCTGGCCTCCATGGCCATAGCCAATTCATCAGCTCTTCTAAATGCACTTACAAATAAAGGTACCAAAAGTGGTACTAAATTCTTTGCTCTATTTATAAGATTCTTACTTTCAAAATCTGCACCTCTAGACATCTGAGCCTTCATTATTTTGTCTGTCTCATCTAACAATGTAGGAATAAAACGTAAAGCAATTGTCATCATCATTGCAAGTTCATGAACTGGCAAACCAATTTTCTTAAATGGATTCAACAATCTCTCTATTCCATCAGTTAATTCTATTGGTGAAGTTGTTAAAGTAAGCAATGATGTACCAACTACTAAAAATATTAATCTTATTGCCATAAAAATTGCTTGTCTTAGACCCTGTTTTGTAATAGCTAAAAATCCAAATGACCATATTTCATCACCTGGTAAGAAAAAAATATTTATAAGAAATGTAAACAAAATAATCCATTTAAGAGGTTTAACACCCTTAACAATATATTTGACTGGTATATTAGCCAATTTTATCATAGCTAATAAACATAATAAAACTACTATATAAGGCCAAAATTTATTTACTACAAATATAGATACCATAAATACAATTGTCGCTACAAGCTTTATCCTTGGATCTAATTTATGAATAGCAGAACTTGTTGGGTAGTATTGCCCTATAGTTATATCTTTTAACATAATCCTCGTCCTCTCACAACTTTTAATATTTCCTGTTTTGCTTCTTCTAAAGTCAATATATCCTCACTGATGTCAAAGCCTTTTTCTCTCAATTTCAATGCAAGCTCTAAAACTTGTGGAATATCTAATCCTATATCTTTTAATTTACTAGCATTTGATTTAAATACTTCTCTAGGAGTTCCCATAAATTCTACGCTACCATGATTCATAACAATTAAAGTTTTTGCTAACTTTGCCATATCATCCATACTATGTGATGATAGTATTATAGTCATATTCTTTTTTTCATGTAAGTCTTTTATTAAGTTAAAAATTTCATCTCTTCCACCAGGGTCAAGACCAGCAGTTGGTTCATCCAATATGAGAACTTCTGGGTTCATGGCTATAACTCCAGCAATTGCTACTCTACGCTTTTGTCCCCCAGATAATTCAAAAGGAGATTTGTCTTTAAATCCCTCATAATCAAGTCCTACAGCTTCCATTGATGCTTTTACCCTGTTATGTATCTCAGACTCCTCTAAGCCTAAATTAGAGGGTCCAAAAGCTATATCTTTATCAATCGTTTCTTCAAACAATTGGTATTCTGGATATTGAAATACAACCCCTACTCTTTTTCTAATCTCAGTTAAATTCAAGTTTTTATCTGTTATATTAAAATCATTTATAAATATTTCTCCTGAGGAAGGCTTTAGTAATCCATTTAAATGTTGTATTAATGTAGATTTTCCTGAGCCTGTATGACCTATAAGACCAACAAAATCTCTATCTTTAATCTCAAAAGAAACATCATCAAGTGCCTTACTTGCAAAAGGCATCCCTTCATTATATATATGTGTTAAATTCTTTACTATAATTGACATAATTCCATCACCATCTCATCCACAGTTAATATATCACTACTAATATTTATACCTTCTTCTATTAATAAACTAGATAACTCTGTCATACAAGGTACATCTAAACCGATTTCCTTTAACATCTTTATTTTACTGAATACTTCTCTAGGAGTTCCCTCTAAGATTTTCTTTCCTTTTTCCATAACTACAACTCTATCAGCTTCTACTGCTTCTTCCATAAAGTGCGTTATATGTATAACAGTTATATTTTCTTCCTTATTAAGTCTTTTTATTGTTTTCATAACTTCTTTTCTTCCAGATGGATCTAACATTGCTGTTGCTTCATCAAATATTATACATTTAGGCCTCATAGCAATAATTCCTGCTATTGCAACTCTTTGCTTTTGACCTCCTGATAACAAATGAGGCTGTCTATCTCTTAAATCATACATACCTACACTTTTTAAAGACTCCTCTACAATTCGTCTTATTTCTTTTGGTTCTATACCTAAGTTCTCAGGTCCAAATGCAACGTCTTCTTCTACTATAGTAGCAACTATTTGATTATCTGGATTTTGAAATACCATGCCTGCAGTTTGTCTTATATCCCATAATCTTTCTTCTTCTTTAGTATCCATATCATCAATAAGAATATTTCCTTCAGTAGGCATAAGAATAGCATTTAAGTTTTTAGATAAAGTAGACTTACCAGAACCATTATGTCCTATTATCGCAACAAATTCTCCTTTTTTAACATCTAGGCTTAAATTATCTATTGCTTTAAGTTTTGCTTCATCTGTAATATACTCAAACGAAATATTATTTACCTTTACTATATTATCCATTAACTCATACTCCTTTTAGTAAGCAATAACTTATAAAAATCATTTTACACATTATTATATCATACCTTAGTCAAAAAAATAAAAAAAAGATTAAGCCATCAAGCCTAATCCTTTCCTTACTATACTAATTCTATAAAAGCCATTTCAGCAGCATCGCCTTTTCTTGGCCCTATTTTTATTATTCTAGTGTATCCACCATTTCTCTCAGCATATTTTGGAGCTAAATCTGTGAATAAGTTATTAACTACTGTTTCATCCATAACATAAGCTAAAACTTGTCTTCTAGCATGAAGATCTCCTCTCTTAGCAAGAGTTATCATCTTTTCAGCCATTCTACGAGTTTCTTTCGCTCTAGTCACTGTAGTTTCTATTCTTCCACTTCTTAGTAAGCAAGTTACTAAGTTTCTTAACATAAGGTTTCTGTGAGCTGTTTCACGTCCTAATTTACGGTACTTAGCCATTCTTATCCCTCCTTTGCTCGCTATTCTTCACTTGGTTTTAATCCCAATCCAAGTTCTTCTAGTTTTTGTATTACCTCTTCTAATGACTTCTTACCTAGGTTTCTAACCTTCATCATATCATCCTCAGATTTATTAGCTAATTCTTCAACTGTATTAATTCCCGCTCTCTTTAAACAGTTATATGATCTAACTGATAAATCTAATTCTTCTATAGTCATTTCAAGAACTTTTTCTTTTTGATCTTCTTCTTTTTCTACCATGATTTCAACACTACTTACATGTTCAGTTAAGTCTATAAATAAGTTTAAATGCTCAACTAATACCTTTGCAGCTAATGATATTCCCTCTTGAGGATTTATACTACCATTAGTCCAAACTTCTAGTACTAATTTATCATAATCTGTTTTTTGACCAACTCTTGTGTTTTCCACATGATAACTAACCTTCTCAACAGGAGTATATATTGAATCTACAGGTAAAACACCTATTGGAACATTCTCTGTTTTATTTTCTTCAGCAGAAACATAACCTCTACCTTTATCTACAAATATCTCCATATTAAGTTTAGCATTATCATCTAATGTAGCTATTGCTAAATCTTTACTTAATATTTCAACATCTGGAGGACAGATTATATCTGCACCTGTGATAGAGCATGGTCCTTGAGCTTCTATTTTAAGTGTTCTACTTCCTTCACCATCTATAGTTGCTGAAAGCTCTTTTAAAGTTAATATTATCTCAGTAACATCTTCTTTAACACCAGGTATTGTTGAAAATTCATGAAGAACTCCATCTATTTTTATAGCATTCACTGCTACACCTGGTAATGATGATAATAATATTCTTCTTAATGCGTTACCTATAGTTATTCCATATCCTCTTTCTAGAGGCTCTATAACAAACTTACCATATCTATAGTCTTCGCTAAGCTCAACTATATCTACTTTTGGCTTTTCTATTTCTATCATGGACAAAACCCTCCTTAAAATTCAGTAATCCACTGAGGGTAAACAAAATTTTAAAATAATTTTTAAAAGTGTGCTTATTATTTAGAGTAAAGTTCTATGATTAAGTGCTCTGCTATCTCAAGATCTATATCTTCTCTTGTTGGAACACCAACTACTTTTGCTGTCATTCCTTCTACATTAGCTTCTAACCACTTAGGAGCTATTCTTGAGTTAACTTCTACTAAATTTTTGAATTTTGCAGAAGATCTTGATTTCTCTTTAACTTCTATAACATCTCCAACCTTAACTATTAATGAAGGTATGTCTACTTTATTTCCATTTAAAGTGAAATGACCATGAGTCACTAATTGTCTAGCTTCTTTTCTAGAAGATGCTAGTCCCATTCTGTAAACTACATTATCTAATCTTCTCTCTAATAAACTTAATAAGTTCTCACCTGCTTTACCAGGCATATTTTCAGCACGTTCATATAAATTTCTAAATTGAGTCTCTAAAACTCCATATATTCTTTTAACTTTTTGTTTTTCTCTTAATTGTAATCCATAGTTAGAAACTTTCTTTCTTCCTTGGCCATGTTGACCTGGAGCATAGTTTCTTTTTACTATAGCACATTTGTCTGTATAACATCTATCACCTTTAAGGAATAATTTCATTCCCTCTCTACGGCATTGTCTACATGATGCACCTGTATATCTTGCCATTTATCTACACCTCCTATTGTACTCTTATTAATTACACTCTTCTTCTCTTTGGTGGTCTGCATCCGTTATGTGGGATTGGAGTAACGTCTTTTATCATAGTTACTTCTAGTCCAGTTGCTTGTAAAGCTCTTATTGCAGCTTCTCTTCCTGAACCTGGCCCCTTTACGAATACCTCAACACTTTTTAGTCCGTGTTCCATCGCAGCTTTTGCAGCTGTTTCAGCAGCCATTTGAGATGCAAATGGAGTTGATTTTCTTGATCCTTTGAATCCTAATTGTCCAGAACTTGCCCAAGATATAGCATTTCCGTGAACGTCAGTTAAAGTTATTATTGTATTATTGAAAGTTGATTGTATATGAGCATGACCACGTTCTATATTTTTACGTTCTCTTCTTCTAATACGTGTAACTTTCTTTTTTGGTTTAGCCATTTTCCTTTTCCCTCCTTCATCTAGTTATTATTTATTTATTTTTTCTTTTTACGAGATACTGTTTTTCTAGGACCTTTTCTAGTTCTAGCATTAGTCTTAGTTCTTTGTCCTCTTAATGGAAGACCTTTAGCGTGTCTTATTCCTCTATAACATTTTATATCTCTTAATCTCTTTATGTTTAAAGCAATTTCTCTTCTTAAGTCACCTTCAACTAAGAAATCGTCATCTATAACTTTTCTTAACTCATTAACTTGATCTTCTGATAAATCTTTTATTCTAGTATCTGGATTTATCTCAGCCTTAGCTAATATTTCGTTAGCAGTTGCTTTACCTATACCATATATATAAGTTAAGCCTATCTCCGCTCTTTTTTCTCTAGGTAAATCTACCCCAGCTATTCTTGCCATGATCGCACCTCCTACACATAGTTTTTAGTGTTTAAAACTTCACATCATATGCCAATCCTACGCCAGATTGTTCAACGATTTTAACGTTCTTTTGTTAACATCACAATATAGTATTATACTATAAAATTTAACAAAATGCTAGTAATAATTTCTTATCCTTGCTTTTGCTTATGCTTTGGATTTTCACAGATAACCATTACTTTTCCTTTTCTTTTTATTACTTTACATTTTTCACATATTGGTTTTACTGATGGTCTAACCTTCATTATTAATCCCTCCTTAGACTAAATATTAATATAGTCTACTTCTTACGCCAAGTAATTCTTCCTCTTGTAAGGTCATATGGAGAAAGTTCAACATTCACCTTGTCACCTTCAAGAATTCTTATGAAGTTCATTCTTAGCTTTCCAGAAATGTGGCATAATATCTCATGTCCATTTTCTAGTTTAACTTTGAACATAGCATTAGGTAAAGCTTCTGAAACTGTACCTTCTAATTCTATAACATCTTTTTTGGCCATTAACTAACCAGCCCTCCATTTCAATAAGTTAAATTATCTAATTTAACTTAGTAAGTTCAGCTCTTAAAAAAGAATCTGTAATCTCTTGTCCAGATACTACTCTTTTTCTAACTTCATCATTAATAAAATTATATTTTTTTAAGTGCTTCACTTTCTTTAACTTAGGTTTGTCAAGTTTTCTCTTTTTTCCATCAGCTATTAATACATATTCATTATTAATTATTTTGACTACAAAGAATAAATTTCCTTTATCTCGTCCTAATGAAACTTTAACAACTTGACCTATACTTAAATTATCTGATAGCACTTTTTTCACCTACTTTTTAAATTACAACTTTGTCAATATCAAAGGTTCATGTTCAGTAATTGCTATCGTATGCTCATAATGAGCTGATTTTTTTCCATCTATTGTAACAGTCGTCCACCCATCTGATAGAGTCTTTACATGATAACGACCTGCATTAACCATTGGCTCTATAGCAATAACCATTCCTTCTCTAAGTCTTGGTCCTTTTCCTGGGAGTCCATAATTAGGTACTTGTGGGTCTTCATGAAGATTTGCTCCAACTCCATGACCCACTAAATCTCTAACTACCGAGAAACCATGTTTCTCAACGTGTGTTTGTACTGCGTGTGAGATATCTGAAAGTCTATATCCTAATTTAGCAAATTTTATTCCTTCATAGAAGCTTTCTCTAGTTACTTCTATCAATTTCCTATCTTCTTCAGATATCATGCCTACTCCGTGAGTTTTCGCAGAATCACCATGATATCCTTTATAATAGGCTCCTATATCCAAACTTACAATGTCACCTTCTTGTAATATAGTTTCTCCTGGAATACCATGTACTACCTCTCTATTGATAGAAGCACATATACTTCCTGGAAAACCTCCATATCCTTTAAAAGAAGGTTCTGCATTGTATTTTCTTATATTCTCTTCAGCTATTTTATCTAATTCTAAAGTAGATATTCCCGGAGAAATAGCTTTTCTTAAAACTTCATGAGTGTCAGCAACTATTTTACCTGCTTCTCTTAAAAGTTCTATTTCTTTTTTTGATTTCAAGATAATCATTTATTTTCCACTTCCTAAGGCTGCGACAATATCTTCAAATACTTTATCTATTGCTTGATCACCTTTTATATCTGCTATTATACCTTGTTTGCTATAATAATCTACTAAAGGCTTAGTTTCATCTAGATAAACTTGTATTCTCTTAGATACAGTTTCTTCATTATCATCAGCTCTTTGATATAATTCTCCTTGGCATACATCACATACACCTTCTACTTTAGGAGGATTAAACTCAACATGGTAAGTAGCTCCACAAGACTTACATATTCTTCTACCAACTGCTCTAGACACTAATATACTCTTATCAACTTCAATATTGACAACTTTATCTAGTGATATACCAGCATTTTTTAAGAAGATATCTAAATGTTCTCCTTGTGCTACATTTCTTGGAAATCCATCTAACATAAATCCATTTTTACAATCTTCTTGAGATATTCTATCAGTAACTAAACCTACAGTTAACTCATCTGGTACTAATAAACCTTGGTCCATGTATTCTTTAGCTTTTTTTCCAAGTTCTGTTCCCTCTTTTATATTCTTTCTGAATATATCTCCTGTTGATATATGAGGTATATTGTATTTTTCTACTATTCCTGCCGCCTGAGTACCTTTACCAGCACCTGGAGGTCCAAGTAATATTATTCTCATATTATCCATCTCCATTTTATTTTAAGAAACCTTGATAGCTTCTCATAACTAAGTTTGACTCTAACTGTCTCTTAAGCTCCAAAGCAACTCCAACAACGATTAGCAATGAAGTCCCAGCTAGACTCATATTTACTTTCATATAATGTGTTGTAAGAGCTGGCACCATAGCAATTATTGCTAAGAAAGTAGCTCCAGCTAAAGTTAATCTAGTTAAAATTCTATTTAAATAATCCATAGTAGGCTCACCTGGTCTTATACCTGGTATAAATCCACCATTATTTTTCATATTTTTAGATATGTCTTCTGTATTAAATGATACAGTTGTATAAAAATATGAGAAGAAAATTATAAGTAGAATCTCAATTGATCTATATGTCCAAAATCCTTGTTCTGTTGCCATACTTAAGTATTTTTGAACAAAAGCCTGAGCATTTGGACCCATAAACATAGCTATTGTTTGAGGGAAAGCTAAAAGTGAACTAGCAAAAATTATAGGCATAACTCCTGACTGGTTAACTTTCATTGGTATATGAGAACTTTGTCCTCCATACATTTTTCTTCCAACAACTCTTTTAGCATATTGTACAGGTATCTTTCTAGTTGCTTCTTGTATAAATGTAACTCCTGTTACTGTAAGTAATATAACTACAGCTAGAATCACTATAACCCAAGGTGCAACTTCGCCAGATTTAACTTGTTGCGATATTTTAATAACATCTGTAGGTATTCTTGATATTATACCTGCAAATATTATTACTGAACTACCATTACCGATTCCTTTTTCAGTAATTTTGTCCCCAATCCACATTACTAACATACTTGCTGAAACTAATGTTATTACAACAGTTGTGATAAAAAACACACTATTTGATATTAAAGCACTTCTTACAATTCCTAATGTAATTCCCAAAGCTTGTACAACTGCTAGAGCTAGTGCTGTATATTTAGTGTACTTATTGATTTTTTTCTTTCCTTCTTCACCAGATTTTTGAAGTTCTGCTAAACTTTCAAAACCTACTGTTAGAAGTTGTATTATGATTGATGCAGTGATATATGGACTTATACCTAAAGCAAATAGTGAAAAGTTACTAAATGCTCCACCAGTAAACATATTATACAGAGAAAGTAGACTATTGCCGCCTACCATCTTTTGTATAATACTAGTGTCTATGCCTGGAACTGGTATAGTAGTACCTATTCTGAATATCACGATCATCATAAGTGTATACATTACTTTTTTTCTTACTGCTTTAATCTTCCAAGCTTGTTTTAATTTTGACAGCACGCTAATTCACCCCGCCTGTACTGGCTAGGAGATTAGCAGGTTATTATACTAACTCTGCTTTTCCACCAGCTTTTTCTATTTTTTCTTGAGCTGAAGCTGTAAATTTAGCAGCTTTAACAGTTAAAGCTTTCTCTAAATTACCTTCACCTAAGATTTTAATTCCGTCTTTACCTATTTTGCTTATAGTTTTAGTAGATTTTAATAATTCTGCAGTTATTTCTGTTCCATTTTCAAATCTGTTTAAAACTTCAACATTAACTTCTGTGTAAACTTTCTTAAATATGTTATTGAAACCTCTCTTAGGAAGTCTTCTAGCTAGTGGCATTTGTCCACCTTCAAATCCTACTCTTACTCCACCACCAGAACGAGACCATTGACCTTTTTGTCCACGTCCTGCAGTTTTACCTTGTCCAGTTGCAGTACCTCTACCTAATCTTCTCTTAGCTCTTACTGCACCTTCAGCAGGTTTTAACTCATGTAACTTCATGGATTGCACCTCCTTGCACTACTTTATAAAAATTATTCAGCTATTTCAGTTACTTCTAATAAGTGACTTACTTTATTTATCATACCTCTTGTTTGAGCATTGTCTTCTTTTACAACAACTTGTTCTCTTTTTCTTAATCCTAACGCTTCAACATTCTTTTTTTGGTTAGGAGTAGTTCCTATAACACTTCTAACTAACTTTATTTGTAATTTAGCCATTTTACACTACCTCCTTACCCTAGAAGTTCTTCAACTTTTTTACCTCTAAGTTTAGCTATATCTTCAACTGTTTTTAGAGAATTAAGTCCTTCTATTGTAGCATTTACCATATTTCTTGGATTGTTAGACCCTAAAGATTTAGCTCTAACGTCTTTTAGTCCAGCTAGCTCAAGTACGGCTCTAGCAGGTCCCCCAGCTATTACTCCTGTACCTTCTACAGCAGGCATTATTAATATATTTCCAGCACCAAAGTGTCCGCGTACTTCGTGAGGAATTGTAGTCCCAACTATTGGCACTACTATTAGATTTTTCTTAGCATCTTCAACTGCTTTTTTTATAGCGTCTGGTACTTCCATTGCTTTCCCAGCACCTATACCAACGTGTCCGTTTTCATCTCCAACAACTACTAATGCTGCAAATCTGAAATTTCTACCACCTTTTACAACCTTAGTAACACGTCTTACTTCAACAACTTTTTCTTGTAAGTCAAGTTGTCCTGCATCTATCGGCTTACGACGTAGCATGTATTTTTCCCTCCTTCGTATTAGAACTTAAGACCAGCTTCTCTAGCACCTTCAGCTAATTCTTGAATTCTTCCATGATATAAGTATCCACCTCTGTCAAATACAACTTCAGTGATTCCTTTTTCAACAGCTTTTTTAGCAACTAATTCTCCAACTTTCTTAGCTGCTTCCTTGTTTCCTGTATGATTGACAGCACTCTTAACTTCTGCTTCTAAAGAAGATGCAGCAACTAGAGTTACTCTTTTTGTGTCATCTATTATTTGAGCATATATATTGTTAGCACTTCTAAATACACATAATCTTGGTCTTTGAGAAGTACCGCTTATTTTTCTACGAACTCTCTTATGTCTTTGAAGTCTATTAGCATTTTTATCAGCCTTTTTTAACACCTAGCTCACTCCTTTCTAGCGTTTAAGTTTTGGTATTATTTTTTACCAGTTTTTCCTTCTTTACGTCTGATTACTTCATCAACGTATTTTATACCTTTACCTTTGTATGGCTCTGGCTTTCTCCAAGCTCTTATCTTAGCAGCATAATTCCCTACTAATTGCTTGTCTATACCTTTTACTATTAACTCTGTTTGGTTTGGAGCTTCAACAGTTATTCCTTCTGGATCTTCCATTTCAACTGGATGAGAGAAACCTAAGTTCATAACTAATTTCTTTCCTTGTTTTTGAGCTCTATATCCAACACCTTTTAATTCTAATTTCTTTTCGAAACCAGTATTTACACCTACAACCATATTATCTAATAAAGTTCTAGTTAGTCCGTGTAAAGATCTATGTTTTTTATTATCAGTTGGTCTTTCAACCATTATTGTATTTTCTTCTTTTTTTATGTTTAACTCAGCACTTAATTGTTTAGTTAAAGTTCCTTTTGGACCTTTTACTGTAACTAAATTTCCTTCAGCTATAGTAACTTCAACACCTGCTGGTATTATTATTGGCTTAACACCTATTCTTGACATGGTCGCACCTCCTTACATTGTTCATATTAATTACCAAACGTAGCAGATTACTTCTCCACCAACATTTTCTTTTCTAGCTTGCTTGTCAGTTAATATTCCTTTTGAAGTAGATATAACTGATATTCCTAATCCGTTTAATACTTTTGGTATCTCATGGTTAGCAGCGTAAACTCTCATTCCAGGCTTAGATATTTTCTTAAGACCTGTTATAACTCTTTCGCCTTCTTGTCCGTACTTTAGTTGTATTCTTATGATACCTTGTTTTCCATCTTCTATAACATCATAACCTCTTATGAAACCTTCTTCTAATAAGATTCTAGCTAATTCTTTCTTCATATTAGAAGCTGGAACATCTACAGTTTCATGCTTAACAACATTAGCATTTCTTATACGAGTAAGCATATCTGCAATTGGATCTGTCATTGTCATTTTGTTGCCCTCCTTCCATTCTAATCAAACTTCTACCAGCTTGCTTTTCTAACACCAGGTATTTGACCTTTATAAGCTAATTCTCTAAAGCATATACGGCATATACCAAATTTTTTCAAAACTGAATGCGGTCTTCCGCATATAGTACATCTAGTGTATTCTCTAGTAGCGTACTTTTGCTTTCTTTGTTGCTTAACAACCATCGCTTTTCTAGCCACGGGAATCCCTCCTTTGCTTACTTAGAAAATGGCATTCCTAATAATTTTAATAATTCACGAGCTTCTTCGTCAGTTTTTGCTGTAGTAACAAATATTATATCCATTCCTCTTACTTTATCTATTTTATCATATTCTATTTCAGGGAATATTAATTGTTCTTTAACTCCTAAAGCATAATTTCCTCTACCATCAAAAGCATTAGGGTTAACTCCTCTAAAGTCTCTAACTCTTGGTAAAGAAACTGAAACTAATTTGTCCATAAAGTAGAACATTTTGTCAGCTCTTAATGTAACTTTTGTTCCTATTGGCATTCCTTCTCTTAATTTGAAGTTAGCAACAGATTTTCTAGCTTTAGTTATAACAGGCTTTTGTCCTGATATCATTTCTAATTCTTCAACGCCTTTTTCTAATCCTTTTGGATTTTCTCTAGCGTCACCTATACCCATGTTAATAACTATTTTATTTAACTTAGGTATCTCCATTACGTTTTTGTATCCAAATTTCTCCATTAAAGCAGGAGCAACTTCTTTCATGTATTTTTCTTGTAATCTAGAAGCCATTTAAGGTCCCTCCTTTCAAGCAATATTTATTATAATTCTTTTCCGCTCTTTGCTGATACTCTTACTTTGTTCCCATCTTTTACTTCATATCTTACTCTAACGCCTTTTCCTGTTTCAGGATCAAATGGCATTACATTAGATATGTGTATTGGGGCTTCTTTATTTATTATTCCACCTTGTTGGTTCATAGCACTTGGTTTTTGATGTTTAGTTATTACATTTACACCTTCAACTAACACTTTGCTAGTTTTAGGATATACCTTTAAAACTGAACCTTTTTTACCTTTATCTTTACCTGCTATAACTACAACAGTGTCACCTTTTTTAACACGCATCATGTCCTATTGCACCTCCTTAATTATAGTACTTCTGGAGCAAGAGAAACTATTTTCATGAATTCATTGTCTCTTAACTCTCTAGCAACAGGCCCGAATATACGAGTTCCTACTGGAGTTTTATCGTCCTTTATTATAACAGCAGCATTTTCATCAAAAGATATATAGCTTCCGTCATTACGTCTTACGCCTTGTTTGCTTCTTACTATAACAGCTTTAACAACCTTACCTTTTTTTACAACTCCACCAGGTGTTGCACTTTTAACAGTAGCAACTATAACGTCGCCTATGTTACCATATCTTCTTTTACTTCCGCCTAGAACACGTATACATAAAAGTTCTTTAGCTCCTGAGTTATCAGCAACTCTTAGACGTGATTCTTGTTGTATCATATCGTAATCCCTCCTTCTTCAAAAACTACTTAACTTTCTCAACAACTTCAACTAGTCTGAATCTCTTATCTTTAGATAATGGTCTAGTTTCCATTATTTTAACTCTATCTCCGATGTTACATATATTCTTTTCATCATGAGCCTTGAATTTCTTAGTTCTCTTAACACGTTTATTATATAGTGGATGACGTACGAATTCTTCAACAGCTACTACTATTGTTTTATCCATCTTATCACTAACAACACGGCCTATTCTAACTTTTCTTCTTCCTCTTTCCATGTTTAAAAAGCCTCCTTTCCAAATTAAGCTCTAGTTTCGTATAACTTTCTTTCAGCAAGAACAGTTTTAACTTTTGCTATATCCTTCTTAACAAACTTTATTCTAGCTGTATTTTCTAATTGACCAGTAGCTAATTGGAATCTTAAGCTAAATAATTCACTTTTGAAGTCGTTTAATTTGTTCATTAGCTCTTCGCTTGTTAAATCTCTTAATTCTTTAGCTTTCATCCTATTCACCACCCTTTACTTCTAAATCTTCTTTTTTAACAAATTTACATTTGATTGGTAATTTATGTGCAGCAAGTCTCATAGCTTCTCTTGCTTTATCTTCAGAAACACCTGCTAATTCAAACATAACTCTTCCTGGCTTAACTACAGCTACCCAATATTCTGGAGAACCTTTCCCTGCACCCATACGAGTCTCTGCTGGTTTTCTTGTTACTGGTTTATGAGGGAATATTTTTATCCAAACCTTTCCCCCTCTTTTTATATATCTAGTCATCGCGATTCTGGCAGCTTCTATTTGATTAGAAGTTATCCAAGAAGCTTCTAATGCTACTAATCCAAACTCACCATAAGTAACTTTATTACCCTTATGAGCTTGCCCAGCCATGCTTCCTCTATGAACTCTACGACGCTTTACTCTTTTTGGCATTAACATGAGTATTTTTCCTCCTTCCTTGAACCTAACTATTATTAATTTCCTTTGTTTTCAGTTCTTTGAGGTCTTGATCCACCTTGAGGTCTTTGTCCTCTGTAGTTTCCTCTGTTATCATTTCCTCTTCTGTCATTTCCTCTTCTATCGTTTCTTCTATTATCTCTCTTGTTGTCTCTTCTATCGCTCTTTCTGCTTTCTTCTCTTGGATTTACACCGTCTCTAGTTGGTAAAACTTCACCATTACATATCCAAACTTTTATACCGATTTTTCCATAAGTTGTATCAGCTTCAGCGAAACCATAATCTATATCTGCTCTTAAAGTTTGTAGTGGCACATTTCCTTCACTATAACCTTCAGTTCTAGCCATTTCAGCTCCACCTAATCTTCCTGAAGCAGAAACTTTTATCCCTTTAGCACCAGATTTCATTGCTCTTTGTATAGCTTGTTTCATTGCTCTTCTGAAAGCAACCCTTCTCTCTATAGCTAAAGCTATATTCTCAGCTACTAATTGAGCATTTTTATCTGTACTTCTTACTTCTACTATATTAACTATTATAGTTTTCTTTGTCATTTTTTCTAATTCAGCTTTTAATGCTTCGATTCCTGCACCAGCTCTTCCTATAACTACACCAGGCTTAGCAACGTGTAAGTCCATTTTTATTTTGTTAGCTGATCTTTCTATTTCTATCTTAGCAACTCCAGCTGAGTATAATCTTTTCTTTAAGAATTTACGTATATTATGGTCTTCTAATAATAAGTTTCCGAACTCTTTTTTATCAGTAGCGAACCATCTTGAGTCCCAATCTTTTATAACACCGACCCTTAAGCCGTGTGGATTAACCTTTTGACCCATTACTTTCCCTCCTATCTATTAATTATTTTTTTTCTTTAACAACAACCTCTATATGAGAAGTTCTTTTTCTTATTGTAGTTGCACGACCCATAGCTCTAGGCATGAATCTCTTCATTGTTGGTCCTTGATTAGCAACTATTGATGCTATATATAATTTTTCAGTATCCATTTCGTGATTGTTTTCTGCGTTAGCTTTAGCTGATTTTACAACCTTAGCTATTATTGAAGCTGCTCCTCTTGGAGTAAACTTTAATATTGCTAATGCTTCATCAACATTCTTTCCTCTAACAAGGTCACATATTTGGCCTGCTTTTCTTGGTGATACACGTACGTATTTAGCAGTAGCTTTTGCTTCCATTGTTATTCCTCCTTTCTTAGTCATAATTTAATTATTTTCTCTTATTAGATTTTTCGTCATCCTTATGTCCTTTGAAAGTTCTAGTAGGAACGAACTCACCTAATTTATGTCCAACCATATCTTCTGTTATATATACTGGAACATGTTTTCTTCCATCATGAACAGCTATAGTGTTTTCTACCATTTGTGGAAATACAGTTGAAGATCTTGACCAAGTTTTTATAACTTCTTTATTTCCACTAGCATTCATAGCTTCTATCTTCTTTAAAAGTCTTGCATGGACAAAAGGCCCTTTTTTAGTTGATCTTGACATTTATATTCCTCCTTTCCGAGCAAAAATAAATTTACTACTTAGTTCTTCTTGATACTATTAGTTTATTTGAAGCTTTATTTTTCTTTCTAGTTTTGTATCCAAGAGCTGGTTTACCCCATGGAGTAACAGGAGATGGTCTACCTATTGGAGATCTACCTTCCCCTCCACCGTGTGGATGGTCATTAGGGTTCATTACAGAACCTCTTACAGTAGGTCTTATTCCCATATGTCTTTTTCTACCTGCTTTACCGATAACTACGTTACCATGCTCTATATTTCCAACTTGACCTATAGTAGCTTTACAGTTTATGCTTACTAATCTCATCTCACCTGATGGTAATCTTAATAAAGCATTTTTTCCTTCTTTAGCCATTAATTGTGCAGAAACTCCAGCAGATCTAACTAATTGAGCTCCTTTTCCTGGCTTTAATTCTATATTATGAATGATAGTACCAACTGGCATATCTTTTAATGCTAAACAGTTTCCTGGTTTTATATCAGCACCTAATCCTGATAATATAGTATCTCCAACGTTAATTCCAACTGGAGCTAATATATATCTTTTTTCTCCATCAGCATAGTTTAATAATGCGATATTTGCAGTTCTGTTTGGATCATATTCTATAGTAGCAACCTTAGCAGGTATACCATCTTTATCTCTTTTAAAATCTATTATTCTATATTTTCTTTTTTGTCCTCCACCTCTATGACGAACAGTTATTCTACCATGTACGTTTCTACCAGCATTTTTCTTTAAGTTAACTAAAAGAGATTTTTCTGGTTGATTACATGTTATTTCATCAGAAACTAAAACTGTCATTTGTCTTAAGGCAGGAGAAGTTGGTCTAAACTTTTTTATAGCCATCTGTTTTCCCTCCTTCGTTTGTTATAATACTACATTCCTTGGAAGAATTCTATTTCTTTACTATCAGCAGTTAATTTAACTACTGCTTTCTTAAAGCTTGATGTTCTTCCTTGAGTTCTACCCATTCTTTTAACTTTTCCATCGTAGTTTAAAGTATTTACTTTATCAACACTAACTCCGAATACTTTTTCTACTGCTTTTTTTATTTCAGTTTTGTTCGCATCTTTAGCCACAACAAAAGTGTATTTTTTTTCACCCATTTCAGCCATACTGTGCTCAGTTACAACTGGTCTTATTATTACATCATGTGGATTAGTCATTATGCGTACACCTCCTCCACTTTTTTAACAGCATCTGTAGTTATTATAAATGAATCGTATTTTAATATATCATATACATTCATAGTATTAACTAATGCAGTTTGAACACCTTCTATATTTCTAGCTGATTTTATTACGTTATCGTTTTTGTCAGCTATAACTACTAAAGCTTTTTTAGCAGCATTTATATTGTTTAATATTTGAGCAAATTCTTTAGTCTTAGGAGCATCCATGTTTAATGCATCTAATACTATAACTTCACTATTTTGAACTTTTGAAGATAAAGCACTCTTCATAGCTAATCTTCTTACCTTCTTAGGTAATGTATATTTGTAGCTTCTTGGTTTAGGTGCAAAAGCAACTCCTCCACCTACCCATTGTACAGATCTTGTAGAACCTTGTCTTGCTCTACCTGTTCCTTTTTGTTTCCAAGGTTTTCTTCCGCCACCTCTAACTTCTGCTCTAGTTTTAGCAGATTGAGTTCCTTGTCTCTTATTTGCTAATTGATTTTTTACAACTTCGTATAAAACATGTCCATTAACTTCTACGCCAAATATAGAATCTGATAATTCTATTTCTCCAACGTTTTGTCCACTAACATTTAGTACATTTAATTTTGGCATTGTTATTCCTCCTTTCTCTAGGTTAGTCATTATTTAGAAACCTTTATAGCTTCTTTTATAGTTACTACTGAACCTTTAGCTCCTGGTATAGCCCCTTTAACTAATATAAGGTTCTTGTCAGCATCTACTTTAACAACCTCTAAGTTTTGAACTGTTACCTTTACGCTTCCCATATGTCCAGCTAATTTTTTGTTTTTAAATACTCTACCTGGGTAAGAACAAGCTCCCATTGAACCTGGTCTTCTGTGGTATCTAGAACCGTGAGTTTCAGGACCTCTACTTTGTCCATGTCTTTTTATTGGACCTTGGAATCCCTTACCTTTACTTATTCCAGTAACATCTATTTTTGCACCTGCTTCAAATACATCAGCTTTTATTTCTTGTCCTACTGTGTATCCTTCTACAGAATCTACTCTAAATTCTTTTAAATGTTTCTTTAAAACATTAGCAGCAGCTAAATGTCCTTTTTTAGGTTTGTTTAAAGCTTTTTCTTTAGCATCTTCAAAACCTATTTGTATAGCATTGTATCCATCTTTATCAACTGTTTTTATTTGAGTAACGACCATAGGCCCTGCTTCAACAGCTGTTACAGGTATAACTACACCTTTATCAGTGAATATTTGAGTCATACCAACTTTTTTGCCTAATATTCCTTTCATATTAGCACCTCCTATAATTCTTACAGCGGATTACATCTTTTAGAGTAATCATTCTAAGATAATCATCTATAGGATAATATCTTAGGGGTTCTTATAATTTTATTTCTATATCTACACCTGCTGGTAAGTCTAATCTCATTAATGAGTCAACTGTCTTAGGTGTTGGATTAGCTATGTCGATTAGTCTTTTATGAGTTCTTATTTCAAATTGTTCTCTAGAGTCTTTGTACTTATGTACAGCTCTTAATATAGTTACAACTTGTTTTTCTGTTGGTAGAGGCACAGGTCCTGAAACTTGTGATCCAGCCTTTTTAGCAGTTTCAACTATTTTACCTGCTGAAAAATCTAATAATTTGTGATCATATGATTTTAATCTTATTCTTATTTTTTCATTCTTAGCCATTTTGTTTTCCCTCCTTTATCACGTGTTTAATTTTCAAGTTGCGTACAACCAATACCGATACACTGCTCCGGGTGTGTTGTAACTTTTAAATCGATATCAGTTCGTATTTCACTAGGATTTAATTATTATTTTCTTAATCTCTCAAGCACACTATTATATTCTATATCATCTGTTACATTTTTTCAAGTTTTTTTTCTGTTTTTTTCAATTTTATTTTCTATTACAACATCATAACCTTAAACTTGATTGTTAATCTGTCTCAAGGCACTAGTTTAGTATATATGCTTTAGCGCTACTTGTCAACAAAAAACAAAAAAGAGAGGAGTTACCCCCTCTTTTTTTTATATTAAATCCATTAGTTTAGTAAAGGATTACTCTATTATTGTAGCAACAACTCCTGAAGCTACTGTTCTTCCACCTTCTCTTATTGAGAATCTTAATCCCTCTTCTACAACTATTGAGTTTATTAAGTCTACTTCCATTGTTACGTTATCTCCAGGCATTACCATCTCTATTCCTTCTGGTAACTTACAAGCTCCTGTTACGTCTGTTGTTCTGAAATAGAATTGTGGTCTATATCCATCAAAGAATGGTGTATGTCTTCCACCTTCTTCTTTTTTAAGTACATATACTTCTGCTGTAAACTTTGTGTGTGCCTTTACTGATCCAGTCTTTGCTAGTACTTGTCCTCTTTCTATCTCGTTTCTTTGTACTCCTCTTAATAATGCTCCTATATTATCCCCTGCTTGTGCTTGGTCTAATAATTTTCTGAACATCTCTACTCCTGTTACTACTACTTTTCTTGGTGCTTCTGTTAATCCTACTAATTCTACTTCGTCTTGTACTTTTAGTACTCCTCTTTCCACTCTTCCTGTTGCAACTGTTCCTCTTCCTGTGATTGAGAATACGTCCTCTACTGGCATTAAGAATGGTTTATCTGTATCTCTCTCTGGAGCTGGTATATACTCATCTATTTGCTCGAATAATTCTACTATCTTATCTCCCCACTCGCTCTTTGGATCTTCTAATGCCATTAATGCTGAACCTCTTACTATTGGAGTGTCATCTCCTGGGAAATCATATTCTGTTAATAAATCTCTTACTTCCATCTCTACTAACTCTAATAACTCTTCATCATCTACCATGTCACATTTGTTTAAGAATACTACTATATATGGTACTCCAACTTGTCTTGATAATAGTATATGCTCTCTTGTTTGTGGCATTGGTCCATCTGTTGCTGAACAAACTAATATTGCTCCGTCCATTTGTGCTGCTCCTGTTATCATGTTCTTAACGTAGTCAGCATGTCCTGGGCAGTCAACGTGTGCATAGTGTCTATTTGGTGTTTCATACTCAACGTGTGCTGTTGATATTGTGATTCCTCTTTCTCTTTCTTCTGGAGCTTTATCTATGTTTGCGAAATCTACTGCTTCTCCTAATTGATATCTGTCATATAATGTTTTTGTTATTGCTGCTGTTAATGTAGTTTTACCGTGGTCTACGTGTCCTATTGTCCCTATATTAACATGAGGTTTTGTTCTTTCGTATTTAGCTTTAGCCATTTTGAATTTCCTCCCTTTATCTTGTGCTAGATGAGAGATATCTCTCATCTAGCTGATTATTTTTTATATTTATATTATTAATTATTTTTAAATTATTTTCCTTCAGCTATTTTCTTAGCAACTGAAGCTGGAACTTGCTCATAGTGATCGAATATCATTGTGTAAGTTGCACGACCTTGAGTTGAAGATCTTAGGTCTGTTGAGTATCCAAACATTTCTGAAAGTGGAACGAATGCATTTATAACTTGTGCACCACTTCTAGCTTCCATACCTTGGATTAATCCTCTTCTTGAGTTTAAGTCACCCATAACATCTCCCATGTAATCTTCTGGAGTAACAACTTCTACTTTGAAGTAAGGCTCTAAAAGAACTGCATTACCTTTCTTCATAGCATCTTTGAATGCCATTGAACCAGCCATCTTAAACGCCATCTCAGAAGAGTCAACCTCATGGTAAGAACCATCATATAACTCAACAGCAACGTCTACAACTGGATATCCAGCAACTATACCAGATTGCATAGCTCCTTGTATACCCATGTCAACTGGACCAACATATTCTTTTGGTACTGATCCACCAACAGTTTTGTTTGTGAATTTGTATCCTTCACCTGGCTCTTGAGGAGCAACTCTAATCTTAACGTGACCGTATTGTCCTCTACCACCTGATTGCTTAGAGTACTTGTATTCAACATCAACTGGTTGAGTTATAGTCTCTCTATATGCAACTTGTGGTGCACCAACTTTAGCTTCTACTTTAAATTCTCTTAATAATCTATCTACTATTATCTCTAAGTGTAATTCACCCATACCAGATATTATAGTTTGTCCTGTTTCTTGGTCAGTCTTAACTGTGAAAGTTGGGTCTTCTTCAGCTAATTTTTGAAGAGCTATACCCATTTTTTCTTGAGCTGCTTTAGAACTTGGTTCTATAGCAACAGATATAACTGGCTCAGGGAATTCCATAGATTCAAGTATTATTGGATTAGCAGGGTCACATAATGTGTCTCCAGTAGTAGTATCTTTTAATCCTACTGCTGCTGCTATATCTCCAGCATACACTTTAGTTATTTCTTCTCTTGTATTAGCATGCATTTGTAATATACGACCAATTCTTTCTCTCTTATTCTTAGTTGCATTTAAAACATAAGAACCTGATTCTAATGTTCCAGAATAAACTCTGAAGAACGCTAGTTTTCCAACGAATGGGTCAGTCATTATTTTGAATGCTAATGCAGAGAATGGCTCTTCATCAGAAGAATGTCTTTCAGCTTCTTCTCCATCTGCTAATATACCTTTTATAGCTGGTATATCAGTTGGCGCTGGTAAGTAATCTAAAACTGCATCTATTACTAACTGAACACCTTTGTTTCTATAAGCTGTACCACAGAAAACTGGGTTCATTTCACAAGCTATAGTAGCTTTTCTTATAGCAACTTTTAATTCATCTATAGTAAGTTCTTCACCTTCAAGGTATTTCATCATTAATTCTTCATCAGTTTCAGCTACTGATTCAACTAATTTTTCTCTCCACTCAGCAGCTAATTCTTTCATATCTTCTGGTATATCTGTTTCTTCCATTTCAACCCCTAGGTCGTCTTTGTATATAACAGCATCCATTTTTAATAAGTCTATTATACCTATAAATGAATCTTCTTTACCTATTGGTAATTGCATAGGAACTGCATTAGAATTTAATCTAGATTTCATCATGCTTACAACATTGTAGAAATCTGCACCTAATATATCCATTTTATTTACAAAAGCTATTCTAGGTACTCCATAAGTTTCAGCTTGTCTCCATACATTTTCTGATTGAGGCTCAACCCCACCTTTTGCACAGAATACAGCAACTGAACCGTCAAGAACTCTTAGAGATCTTTCAACCTCAACTGTGAAGTCCACGTGTCCAGGAGTATCTATTATGTTTATTCTATGGTCTTTCCATGAAGCAGTAGTAGCGGCAGAAGTTATTGTTATACCTCTTTCCTTTTCTTGCTCCATCCAGTCCATTTGAGAAGCTCCTTCATGAGTTTCTCCTATTTTATGAGTTTGCCCAGTATAAAACAGGATTCTTTCTGTAGTAGTAGTTTTTCCTGCATCTATATGAGCCATGATTCCTATATTCCTAGTTCTTTCCAAAGGAAACTTTCTAGCCATGGTTATCCTCCTTATGATATCCTCAATTTTATAAGATATCTATATATCCTACCATCTGTAATGAGCAAATGCTTTATTAGCTTCTGCCATTTTATGAGTATCTTCTTTTTTCTTAACTGAAGCTCCAGTGTTGTTAGCTGCGTCCATTATCTCTTTAGCTAGCTTTTCAACCATTCCTTTTTCTCCACGAGCTCTAGTATATTTTACTAGCCATCTTAAACCTAATGTTTGTCTTCTTTCAGGTCTAACTTCGATTGGCACTTGGTAGTTTGCCCCACCAACTCTTCTTGCTTTTACTTCTAAAACAGGCATTATATTATCCATTGCTTTATTAAATACTTCTAAAGCTTCTTCTCCTGTCTTTTCAGCAACAATTGCGAAAGCATCATAAACTATTCTTTGAGACTTTCCTTTTTTTCCGTCTACCATTAGATTATTTATTAATTTAGTAACTACCTTACTCCCATACATAGGATCTGGTAAAACTTCTCTTTTTGGAATATTACCTTTTCTTGGCATTTCGCTTCCCTCCTTAATTATTTAACTTAAATCATAGGTACTCGACATAAATCATTTAATGCCGTGATGCCGTAAATATATATATATTTAAAGCACCGAACTATAATCAATCATTAATTGTTTTTACTTTTTAGCTTCTTTAGGTCTCTTCGCACCGTATTTAGATCTTGATTGTCTTCTCTTATCAACACCTGCTGTATCTAGAGTACCTCTTAGTATATGGTATCTAACCCCTGGAAGGTCTTTTACTCTTCCTCCTCTTATAAGAACAACACTATGCTCTTGTAAGTTGTGTCCTTCTCCTGGTATATAAGCAGAAACTTCTATACCATTAGTTAATCTAACTCTGGCAACTTTTCTTAAAGCTGAGTTAGGCTTCTTAGGAGTAACTGTTTTTACTGAAGTACAAACCCCTCTTTTTTGTGGGGCACTAGCGTCAGTTACTTTCTTATTTAAAGAGTTGTAACCTTTTTGTAATGCTGGAGCAGTAGATTTCTTCTCTAGCGCTTTTCTACTTTTACGAACTAATTGGTTAATTGTTGGCATCATCTGCACCTCCTTCCAAATTTTCGATCTTATCAGTGACCGCCAACTACATCAATATGAATATTCATACTGACTGATTGTAACATTCGTTACTTACAATTTAATGTCTATAACACATAAATATGTGATATTAGCACTTTTCTAGCTTGATGCTTTTTAGTTCTCATTTATTGCCATCTAAAAGTCACTAAGAACTTGTTCAAGCCCTTAGTGTACTTTTAAACAACACACTTTACTATTTTAACACCACAAATAATGGTTGTCAAGATTTCTTTACTCTATATGCTATTAATCTTCAATTTTTTCAACAGCTATATTTCTATATTTCTTCATTCCTGTTCCTGCTGGTATTAACTTACCTAATATAACATTTTCTTTAAGTCCTATTAAGTGGTCTTCTTTACCTTTTATTGCTGCCTCTGTTAATACTCTTGTTGTTTCTTGGAAAGAAGCTGCTGATAAGAATGAATCAGTTGCAAGAGATGCTTTAGTTATACCAAGTAAAACTCTTTTAGCAACTGCTGGTCTTAGACCTTTATCTATAGCATCTTTATTACATTCATTGAATGTTAATACATCTTCATATCCACCTGGCAATAAATCTGTATCTCCTGGGTCTTCAACTTTTACTTTAGATAGCATTTGTCTTACTATAACTTCTATATGCTTATCATTAACATCAACCCCTTGAAGTCTATACACTCTTTGAACTTCTTTAACTATATATTCTTGAACTCCCTTAACACCATTTACTCTTACTATATCATGAGGATTTATAAATCCTTGTGTTAGAGGGTCTCCAGCCTCTAGCATTTGACCTTGCTTAACTTTTAATCTAGAACCATATGGAATTACATATGTTTGAGTCTCGCCTTCTTCTGGTATTACATTTACTTCTTTTCTCTTTCCTGTTTCATCAATTTCAACTCTACCAGATACTTCAGTTATTACAGCTAATCCTTTTGGTTTTCTAGCTTCAAATAATTCTTCAACCCTTGGTAGACCTTGAGTTATATCAGCTCCTGCAACTCCTCCAGTATGGAATGTACGCATTGTAAGCTGAGTACCCGGCTCACCGATAGATTGAGCTGCTATTATACCAACTGCTTCACCTATATTAACTTCTTTTCCTGTTGCCAAGTTTCTACCATAACACTTAGAACAAACTCCATGATTAGTTTTACAGTTAAGAACTGTTCTTATCCTAATTTTTTCAATTCCTAAAGCTACTATAGTTTCTGCTTCATCTTCTTGTATCATTGAATCAGCCTCAACTATAACTTCTCCAGTTTCAGGATTTAATATAGGGTCTATAGTATATCTTCCTACAATTCTATCATATATCTCTTCTATAACTTCATTTCCTTCTTTTATAGCATAAATCTCTGTAGTATCTTCTGTTCCACAATCTATTTCCCTTACAATAACATCTTGACTTACATCAACAAGTCTTCTTGTTAAATATCCAGATTCAGCTGTACGTATAGCTGTATCGGCAAGACCTTTTCTGGCACCATGTGAAGATGTAAAGTATTCTAGTACTGATAAACCTTCACGGAAATTAGATTTAACTGGTATCTCAACTGTTTTACCAGATGCATTTGCCATAAGACCACGCATACCTGCCAGCTGTCTAATTTGGTTTTTAGAACCTCTGGCTCCTGAATGTGCCATTATATATATATTATTTAATCTATCTAGTCCACCCATAAGAGCATCAGTAACTTTATCAGTTGTTTCTGTCCATGTCTCTATAACTTTTTCATATCTTTCTTCATCAGAGATTAGACCTCTTCTGTATGCTTTTTCATACTTATCAACTTTAGCTTCTGCCTCAGCTATAAATACTTTCTTTTCTTCTGGGACACTCATATCATCAACAGCAACTGTTATGCCACCTAATGTAGAATATTTAAATCCTAGAGCTTTTATATAATCTAGTAATTCAGCTGTTTCTGTATTTCCGTGTTTTCTAAAGCATTTATCTATTATTTTACCAAGAGATTTTTTATCTGCTAAGAAATCAACTTCAAGTGCAAATGGATTTTCTTTTCTATCTACAAAACCTAAGTCTTGAGGTATATTTTCATTAAATATAAATCTACCAACAGTACTTTCAACCAATGAACTTCTTCCATCTTCAAGTGTTACCTTAAGTTTCACTAATGCATGTAGATGAACTGATTTATTGTAATAAGCAAGTAATAGTTCATTAAAGTCTTTAAATACCATACCTGTTCCTTTAGCTCCATCTTGGGCTTCTATTGTTAGATAATAGCAACCTAAAACCATATCCTGAGATGGAGTAGTTATAGGTGAACCATCTTTAGGAGCAAGTATATTATTTACAGAAAGCATTAAGAATCTTGCTTCTGCTTGTGCTTCTACTGATAAAGGTACATGAACTGCCATTTGGTCACCATCAAAGTCTGCATTATAAGCTGTACATACAAGAGGATGTAGTTTTATAGCCTTACCTTCAACTAAGATTGGTTCAAATGCTTGTATACCTAATCTATGTAGAGTCGGTGCACGGTTAAGAAGAACTGGATGACTTTTTATAACATCTTCTAAAACATCCCAAACTTCTGGCTTAACTTTTTCTACTATAGATTTCGCACTTTTTATATTATGTGCATAACCTTCTTTAACTAATTTATCCATAACAAATGGCTTGAATAATTCTAATGCCATCTTCTTTGGAAGTCCACATTGATAAAATTTAAGTTCTGGTCCAACAACTATAACAGAACGTCCTGAGTAGTCAACACGCTTACCAAGTAAGTTTTGACGGAAACGACCTTGCTTACCTTTTAACATATCTGATAAAGATTTAAGTGGTCTATTTCCAGGTCCTGTTACAGGTCTACCTCTTCTACCATTATCTATCAATGCATCAACAGCTTCTTGAAGCATTCTTTTTTCATTTCTTACAATTATATCTGGAGCTCCAAGCTCTAATAATCTTTTAAGTCTATTGTTTCTATTTATAACTCTTCTATATAAATCATTTAGGTCTGAAGTCGCAAATCTTCCACCATCAAGTTGTACCATTGGTCTTAAATCTGGTGGTATTACTGGTATTGCATCTAAAATCATCCATTCTGGTTTATTTCCAGACTTTTTAAATGCCTCTACAACTTCTAATCTTCTTATTGTTCTAACTTTCTTCTGCCCTGTACTATCTTTTAACTCTGCTCTTAGGTCTTTACTTTGTTGCTCTAAATCTATATTTTGTAGTAATGTCTTTACAGCTTCAGCACCCATTCCTACAGTAAAAGTATATCCATACTTTTCAAGAGCAGTTCTGTATTCTTTTTCTGTAAGCAATTGTTTTTCGTTTAATCCAGTCTCTCCTGGATCAACTACCACATATGAGGCAAAGTATAATATTTTTTCTAACGATCTTGGTGACATATCAAGTAAAAGTCCCATTCTACTTGGTATACCTTTGAAGTACCAGATGTGAGACATAGGAGCAGCTAGCTCTATATGTCCCATTCTCTCTCTTCTTACTTTTGATTTAGTTACTTCTACTCCACATCTATCACAAACTACACCTTTATATCTAACTCTTCTATATTTACCACAGTGGCACTCCCAGTCTTTTTGTGGTCCAAATATTCTTTCACAGAAAAGACCATCTTTTTCTGGTTTTAAAGTACGGTAATTTATAGTTTCTGGCTTTTTAACTTCTCCCCTAGACCATTGTCTTATTTTTTCTGGAGAAGCCAATGCTATTTTTATCGACTCGAAATTGTTTAATTCAAACAAGGAGTTCTCTCCCTTCTATTTGAGATTTACATTAATTAAATTTACATATCAAAGTCATCACTATCAAAATCTATTTCTTCTTCAAATAAATCATCTTCAGTGAATTCTTCTAAATTCTCTATATCCTCATCTTCTGCATTTTCTGCAAAATCATCTTCAATTTCTTCTATTATATTACTTTCTTCAACTTCTCCCATATGATTTACAACATCTAGCTCAAATTCACCTATTGTATCATCTTCATCCACAGATTCTCTTACTTCTATTTCTTGGTCTTCATCTGTCAATACTTTTACATCTAAGCATAAACTTTGAAGTTCTTTTATAAGAACCTTAAATGATTCTGGGATTCCTGGTTCAGGTATATTTTCACCTTTAACTATAGCTTCATATGTTCTAACACGACCTACAACGTCATCAGACTTAACAGTAAGTATTTCTTGAAGTATGTGAGCAGCTCCATATGCTTCCAGAGCCCAAACCTCCATCTCTCCAAATCTTTGTCCACCAAATTGTGCTTTACCACCTAGTGGCTGTTGAGTAACTAATGAGTATGGTCCAGTACTTCTTGCATGTAGTTTTTCATCTACTAAGTGATGTAGTTTCAAGTAGTACATATATCCAACAGTTATTCTGTTGTCAAAAGACTCACCTGTTCTACCATCATATAAAGTTAATTTACCATCTCTAGGATACCCAGCTTCTTCAAGAGCATCCATTATGTCATACTCATTAGCACCATCGAATACTGATGTTGCTACATACCATCCTAATGTCTTAGCAGCAAGTCCTAAATGAACTTCTAAAACCTGACCAATGTTCATACGTGATGGTATACCTTGTGGGTTAAGTATTATGTCTAGTGGTGTTCCATTTTCCATGAATGGCATATCTTCTTCAGGTAATACTCTTGATATAACCCCTTTATTACCATGACGACCAGCCATTTTATCTCCAACTTTTATTTTTCTCTTTTTAGCTATATAGCATCTTACTAATTCATTTACTCCTGGAGATAAATCATCTCCATTTTCTCTAGTAAATACTTTTACATCAACTATTATACCAGATTCACCATGAGGCACTTTAAGTGAAGTATCTCTAACTTCTCTAGCCTTTTCTCCAAATATTGCACGAAGTAATCTTTCTTCAGCAGTAAGTTCAGTTTCTCCTTTTGGAGTTACTTTACCAACTAATATATCACCTGAGTCTACTTCTGCACCTATTCTTATTATACCTCTGTCATCTAAGTTCTTAATTGCACTATCTCCAACATTAGGTATATCTCTAGTTATTTCCTCTGGCCCTAGTTTTGTATCTCTAGCTTCACATTCATATTCTTCTATATGAATTGTTGATAATCTATCTTCTTTAACTAATCTTTCATTTATTAATATAGCATCCTCGTAGTTATAACCTTCCCAAGTCATGAATGCTATAAGACAGTTTCTTCCAAGTGCAACTTCTCCTAAATCAGTTGCTGGACCATCTGCTATAACATCACCTTTTATTATCTGGTCACCCTTATTTATTATAGGTGTTTGATTTATACAAGTACCTGAGTTTGAACGTTTAAACTTAAGTAGATTATATCTATCTCTGTTTCCATCTTCTCTTTTTATAATTATTTCATCTGCTGTTACTCTTTCTGCTATACCAGAATTTCTAGCAACAACAACTGCTCCAGAGTCTTTTGCTGCTCTGTATTCTATACCAGTTCCTATAATTGGTGCTTCTCTTCTAACTAGAGGCACTGCCTGACGCTGCATGTTCGCTCCCATAAGGGCACGGTTGGCATCATCATTTTCTAAGAAAGGTATCATAGCAGTGGCAACAGATACAACCTGCTTAGGAGATATATCCATGTAATCTACTCTACTTTCAGGAACCATTTCAACAGCACCATTTACAGTTCTACAAACAACTCTATGGTTTACGAATTTACCATCTTCTGTTAATGGCTCATTTGCCTGAGCTCTTACGAATAAATCTTCTTCGTCAGCAGTTAAATAATGTATTTCATCAGTAACTGTTGATGTTTCTTTATCAAATTTTCTATATGGTGATTCTATAAATCCAAATTCATTTATTTTTGCATAAGTTCCTAGAGAGTTTATAAGACCGATATTTGGTCCCTCTGGAGTCTCTATTGGACACATTCTACCATAGTGTGAATGGTGAACGTCACGCACTTCGAATCCAGCTCTTTCTCTTGAAAGACCTCCAGGCCCAAGGGCTGATAATCTTCTCTTATGCGTTAACTCAGATAGAGGATTTGTTTGATCCATGAACTGAGATAACTGAGAACTACCAAAAAATTCTTTTATTGCAGCTGAAACTGGTCTTATGTTAACTAACGCTTGAGGCGTTATAGCTTCCATATCTTGAACCGTCATTCTTTCTTTTATAACTCTTTCCATTCTTGAAAGACCAATTCTAACTTGATTTTGTAACAATTCACCTACAGATCTTATTCTTCTGTTTCCTAGGTGATCTATATCATCAATATTTCCTATATTATAGAATATATTGAACTCATAACTTATTGAAGCTATTATATCATCTAATAATATATGTTTTGGTATAAGTTCTTTAATTCTTGATTTTATAGCCTCTTTTATTTCTTCTTCATCACTATATCCATCTAAAATTTCTTTTAAAGTTGGATAATGTACTTTTTCTTTTATGTTTAAATCATCTATGTCAAAATCAATGTGAGACTTAATATCCACAAAATTATTTCCTATAACTCTAACTTTTTTATCATCATCCATTAGTAGATTTACTACATTTATACCTGCATTTTGTATGGCTTTAGCCAAATCATAGCTTATTTTTTCTCCAGCTTTTACAAATACTTCTCCAGTTTCTGGATTTATTATGTCTTCTGCTGAAATTTTATTCATTATTCTATAACATAAAGCAAGTTTCTTATTGAATTTATATCTACCAACTTTTGCTAGGTCATATCTTTTTGGGTCAAAGAATAAAGCATTTAATAAAGATGATGCACTTTCTACAGTAGGAGGTTCACCTGGTCTTAATTTTTTGTATATCTCTACAAGACCTTCTTCTACTGTCTTAGTATTATCTTTTTCTAATGTAGCAGATAATCTCTCATCTTCTCCTAAAAGGTCAATTATCTCTGCATCTGTTCCTATTCCTAAAGCTCTAAGTAAAACTGTAACTGGTTGTTTTCTTGTTCTATCAACTCTTACAGATATTACATCATTAGAATCTGTTTCATATTCTAACCATGCTCCTCTATTAGGAATTACAGTAGATGAAATCAATCTCTTACCTGTTTTATCTCTTTCTTCCGCATAGTAAACACCAGGAGATCTAACTAATTGACTTACTATAACTCTTTCTGCTCCATTTATAACGAAAGTTCCTCTTTCTGTCATTAAAGGGAAGTCACCCATAAACACTTCTTGTTCTTTTATCTCACCTGTTTCTTTATTTATAAGTCTTACCTTAACCTTTAGAGGTGCACAATATGTAGCATCTCTCTCTTTACACTCTTCTATATCGTACTTTGGTTTATCATCTAGAGAATAGTCGACAAATTCCAATATAAGATTACCAGTATAATCTTCTATTGGTGAAATATCATCAAACACTTCTTTTAAACCTTCTTTTAAAAACCACTCATAGGAATCTACTTGAATTTCTATAAGATTTGGCACATCAGCTATTTCCTTAATTTTAGAAAAGCTCATTCTAGTTCTTTTACCTATCGTGACAGGATGTGGCATTCACTTTTCACCTCTCAATAATTAAAAATAAAACAATAGTTCATTCTAACGCATCTAATAATTTTAGCATAATGTCAAGTATTTTTCAATATATTTTTTATCTTATATGTAAACTATGCATTATTTTTGATTTTTTGTAAATTATTTTAAGCATATATTATGTATTATGTACAATTTTCCAATATAAAATCCATATTTTTCATTTATAGGTCTAATTTTCTATAAAAAATTTTATACAAGTACCATCCCCCCTATTTAATTATAATTCCATATTAAAATGATTGTAAATAATTACATTTATACAAATATATACAATTTATTAAAATATACAAAATAAAGACCATAAATAAATTTAACTTGGAATTTTGAACCTCAAACCTTTCCAATATAAATTATATCTATGGCCTTTATAAAAATATCATTTCTACTATAACTAATGCATAAGCTTTCATTGCATATTAGTAATTTAATTATCCTAATATATTATCTGCAAATTGTGGAGTAGGTAAACCAAATCCTCCTGCAACTTCAAGTAAATCCCCTGTTATAAATGATGAGTCATCACTAGCATAGAATAGAACAGCTTTTGCTATATCATCTGGTTCCCCTATACGATTTAAAGGAACATGCTTTAAAAATTCTTTTATGAACTCTGGAGACATATTGTCTAATGCTGCTTTAGTTGCAATAAGCCCTGGAAGTACAGCATTACATCTAACATTGTCTTTAGCATATTGTGTAGCTATGTTTTGAGTTAATGAGTTGATTGCTGCTTTTGATACACAGTAAGCTATTCTAGATAAATCAGGTAATACTGAACCTATACTTGATATATTTACTATACTTCCTTTTCCATTCTTTATCATATGAGGAATTGCTGCTTTACATGGTAAATACACACTTTTTAAATTAGTATTTACTGTGTCAAAGAAATTATCTGTATCTCCAGTTACAAGGTCTTTGTCAAGAGAAGGGTTTGTTGAACCAAAATTGTTTACAAGTATATCTATCTTACCTTCTTTTTTAACTACCTCTTCTATCATTGAGGTAAAGGTCTCTTCTTCACGAGCATTAAAGTAAACAAACTTAGCACAACCACCTTCTGCACTTATTTTATTTATAACTTCATTAGCTAATTCTTCTGAACGAGCTGCTAAGTACACAGTTGCTCCATTTTTTGCTAATATCTCTGCTGATGCTAATCCAATACCTTTTGTTGCTGCAGTAACTACTGCAATTTTTCCTTGTAATTTTTCCATTATTAACTCCTCCTTGAATATGTCCTTTAAATCCTACAAATTTCGATTTTTCTAAATATCTAACTTATTTTAAAATTTATATTTGTTAATTAATTATTTATTACATTTTATTTATAAAACACTCGTGTATTTTTTTAAACTAAAATGTAAAATTTTACATTTTAGTTTAATTATATACTTTATATACAGACATTACAACAATTGTTTATATTTTAATTTGATAATAATGTTAAATTAAAATACCATTACACCATATATGATACCCTTAATTTAGTACTATTATATAAATTTTTTTATTTTATAAAAATACTTTCTTTATAATTCCAAATACTTTCTTTATAGTTTTTTATAAATAAAAAAAGATACCCAATGGGTATCTTTTTAAAGAAACTACTTAACTTCTACTTTAGCTCCAGCAGCTTCTAATTTCTCTTTTATTTGATCAGCTTCTTCTTTAGAAGCTCCTTCTTTAACTGTCTTAGGAGCATTGTCAACTACTTCTTTAGCTTCTTTTAATCCTAATCCTGTTATTTCTCTAACTGCTTTTATAACTCCAACTTTTGAAGAACCAACGTCAGTTAATACTACATCAAACTCAGTTTTTTCTTCAGCAGCTGGTCCACCAGCAGCTGCACCAGCTACCATTACTGGAGCTGAAGCTGATACACCGAATTTTTCTTCAGCAGCTTTAACTAATTCATTTAATTCTAAAACTTTCATATTTTCTATAGCTTCTAATATTTGTTCTATTGTCATTTTTAGCACCTCCGAATTTTATTTCAAATTAATATTTATAATTTTTTAGTTAAGCAATTAAGCTTCTTCTTGACCTTCTGCCTTTTTCGCTATTGCATCTATTAAGTATGCGAAGTTTGATACTGGAGCTTTTAAGCTACCAAGTAATTTAGCGATAAGAACTTCTCTTGATGGTATGTTAGCCATTTCAACAATCTTAGATTCATCATAGAATGCACCTTCCACAATACCCATCTTTAATTTCATTTTTGGATGAGAATCCATGAATCCTTTTAATATTCTAGCTGGAGCAACTGGATCATCATATCCAAATGCTATGGCATTAGTTCCAACTAATAATTCATCATTAAATTGCTCTATACCAACTTCTTTAGCTGCTCTTCTAACTAAAGTATTTTTGTATACTTTGTAATCTACACCAGCTTCTCTCATTTGTTTTCTTAACTCAGTTACTTCTTCAACTGTTAATCCTTTGTAATCTACAACAACAGCAGCAGAAGATTTTTGTAACTTTTCAACTATCTCAGAAACAACTTCTGATTTAATTTCTATAGCTTTTCTCATATAGATGTGCACCTCCTTCACCAAATAGGCTTAGTATTTACCGCAACATTATAAAAAGCTTTTGTTGCCAAAAGTAGACATCAAAAGCTTTAGTAATCTCAATTTATCTAAAACCTCGGCGGGATATTAAGCTTTCGCACCCACTATCTACGGCAAATCTATTCTTTTTTACATTGACAAGTGATATAATAACATTTTTGTCAACCTGTGTCAACAGTTTTATTATTCAGCTGTTCTTGCTGGGTTTATTTTAACTCCAGGTCCCATTGAAGAAGCTACTGTTATACTTCTTAAATATTGTCCTTTAGCAGCAGCTGGTTTAGCTTTTATTATAGCATCCATTAATGCAGTAAAGTTTTCAGTTAATTTTTCTCCACCAAATGATACTTTTCCTACTGGAACGTGTATTATGTTAGTTTTGTCTAATCTGTATTCAACTTTACCAGCTTTTATTTCATCTATAGCTTTAGCTACATCAAATGTAACTGTTCCTGATTTAGGGTTTGGCATTAAACCTTTAGGTCCTAATACTCTACCTAATCTACCTACTACACCCATCATATCTGGAGTAGCAACTACTATATCAAAGTCAAACCAGTTTTCACCTTGTATTTTTTGAACTAATTCTTCAGCTCCTACAAAGTCAGCACCAGCTTGTTCAGCTTCTTTAGCTTTTTCACCTTTAGCAAAAACTAAAACTCTTTTTGTTTTACCAGTTCCATGAGGTAATACAACTGCACCTCTTACTTGTTGGTCAGCATGTCTTGAGTCAACACCTAATTTAATGTGTGCTTCTACTGTCTCATCAAATTTAGCTCCAGCTATATCTGAAACTAATGTTAATGCTTCTGATGCATCATAAAATTTAGTTCTATCTACTTTTTCTAATGCACCTGCATATCTTTTACCTTTTTTAGCCATTTTATTTTCCTCCTCGTGGTTAATTTCGGCTTCTAGCCTCCCACTTTATAAAAAAAAGTGTATCTTTTAATTAGTCTTCGATTACAACACCCATGCTTCTAGCAGTACCAGCTATCATACTCATAGCAGCTTCTACTGATGCAGCATTTAAGTCAGGCATCTTTAATTCAGCTATTTCTCTTACTTGAGCTGAAGTCATTTTAGCAACTTTTTTCTTGTTTGGTTCTCCAGAACCTGATTTTAAGTTTAATGCTTTTTTAATTAAAACTGCAGCTGGTGGAGTTTTTGTTATAAAACTGAATGATCTATCTTGATATACAGTTATAACAACTGGTATTATCATTCCAGCTTGATCTGCAGTTTTAGCATTAAATTCTTTTGTGAATCCCATTATATTAACACCATGTTGTCCTAATGCTGGTCCAACTGGTGGCGCTGGAGTAGCCTTTCCTGCAGGTATTTGTAATTTTATTTGACCTATAACTTTTTTAGCCATTTTGAGCGCACCTCCTCAGATTTTTCTATAATATAGTATTAGATTTTTTCTATACCTTCAAGCTCTATTACAAATAGAGTCCTTTTACCAAATGCATTTATGCATACTTTGACTTCTCTATTTTCTAAGTCAATTTCTTCTATGTTACCTATTTGTCCACTAAATGGTCCTTGAGATACTTTTACTGTATCTCCTATTTCAAAATCAATATCGCTATTTACTACTTTAGGATCTGTTGTGTCTATCCCCATAGCTTTGACTTCGTCTTCACTTAATGGCACTGGTTTTGAACCAGGTCCAACGAAACCTGTAACTCCCTTAGTATTTCTTACTACATACCAAGATTCATCAGTTATTATCATTTTAACCAAAACATAACTTGGATAAACTTTACGTTGTCTAGTTTTTTCTTTTCCAGTTTTAGTAGTTTCCACTACTTCTTCTGTTGGAACAACTACTTGTCTTATGCAGTCTTCCATACCTCTTGTTTTAACTGCTTTCTCAATTGTAGCTTTAACTTTATTTTCATGTCCCGAATAGGTATGAACTACATACCAACTTGCTTCTTGTAATTCTGACATTTAACTTACCTCTTTTCGTCTATTTTAGTAATAACGCTAGTGCACCAGATAATATAGTGTCTATACCCCATACTAATATAGTGCATGAAATAACTACAGTTAAAACTATACTTGTGTTTTTAAACAGTTCCTTTTTTGTCGGCCATGTAACTCTTTTTAATTCTTGTTTAGTTTCTTTTAAGTATCCAAACAAACTAAACCTTTTTTTAGTTTTTGCACCGTCATTTTTTTGGGCAGCCATTCCATACTCACATCCTTATAAAAAACTATTTTGTTTCTTTATGAGTTGTATGCTTTTTACAGAATCTACAATATTTTTGTAATTCTATTCTGTCTGGATTGTTTTTCTTATTCTTAGTAGTGTTGTAGTTTCTTTGCTTACACTCTGTACATGCTAAAGTTACTTTAACTCTCATCTGATACACCTCCAACTTTGTAATACAATAATATATATTGTTAATATATGTGAATATAATATCTTTAAAATATGTATTTATTAAAAATCTACAGTATTCAAGATATTATTAACTTCCTATAATCATTACCTTGTATAAGTTATCACAAAATCCTATGCTGTGTCAATGTTTTTGTATTTCTATGTTAAAAAAAGAGGAGCATAACCCCTCTTTTTGTTATTCCTTTTAATCCATCAGTTTAGTAAAGAATTACTCTATTATTGTAGCAACAACTCCTGAAGCTACTGTTCTTCCACCTTCTCTTATTGAGAATCTTAATCCCTCTTCTACAACTATTGAGTTTATTAAGTCTACTTCCATTGTTACGTTATCTCCAGGCATTACCATCTCTATTCCTTCTGGTAACTTACAAGCTCCTGTTACGTCTGTTGTTCTGAAATAGAATTGTGGTCTATATCCATCAAAGAATGGTGTATGTCTTCCACCCTCTTCTTTTTTAAGTACATATACTTCTGCTGTAAACTTTGTGTGTGCCTTTACTGATCCAGTCTTTGCTAGTACTTGTCCTCTTTCTATCTCGTTTCTTTGTACTCCTCTTAATAATGCTCCTATATTATCCCCTGCTTGTGCTTGGTCTAATAATTTTCTGAACATCTCTACTCCTGTTACTACTACTTTTCTTGGTGCTTCTGTTAATCCTACTAACTCTACTTCGTCTTGTACTTTTAGTACTCCTCTTTCCACTCTTCCTGTTGCAACTGTTCCTCTTCCTGTGATTGAGAATACGTCCTCTACTGGCATTAAGAATGGTTTATCTGTATCTCTCTCTGGAGCTGGTATATACTCATCTATTTGCTCGAATAATTCTACTATCTTATCTCCCCACTCACTCTTTGGATCTTCTAATGCCATTAATGCTGAACCTCTTACTATTGGAGTGTCATCTCCTGGGAAATCATATTCTGTTAATAAATCTCTTACTTCCATCTCTACTAACTCTAATAACTCTTCATCATCTACCATGTCACATTTGTTTAAGAATACTACTATATATGGTACTCCAACTTGTCTTGATAATAGTATATGCTCTCTTGTTTGTGGCATTGGTCCATCTGTTGCTGAACAAACTAATATTGCTCCGTCCATTTGTGCTGCTCCTGTTATCATGTTCTTAACGTAGTCAGCATGCCCTGGGCAGTCAACGTGTGCATAGTGTCTATTTGGTGTTTCATACTCAACGTGTGCTGTTGATATTGTGATTCCTCTTTCTCTTTCTTCTGGAGCTTTATCTATGTTTGCGAAATCTACTGCTTCTCCTAATTGATATCTGTCATATAATGTTTTTGTTATTGCTGCTGTTAATGTAGTTTTACCGTGGTCTACGTGTCCTATTGTCCCTATATTAACATGAGGTTTTGTTCTTTCGTATTTAGCTTTAGCCATTTTGAATTTCCTCCCTTATCTTTCGATATAAATTAATTTTGCTCACAATAAGCTTATGGTAAGTATTTTACTATTAATCATTTCTGTTTTCAAGATGTTTTTCTAATTTTCTCTTAACCCTTTGTAAAGCGTTATCTATTGACTTTACATCTCTTTTAAGCTTGTCCGCTATAAACTGGTATGACTTTCCATTTAAATATAATTCTAGTACTTCTAATTCCAAGTCACTTAACAATTCGTTCATTTTTGATTCTATATTTTTTAACTCTTCTTTACTAATTATAAGCTCTTCTGGATCTGTTACTATACTTGTAGCTATAATATCTAAAAGTGTTCTGTCTGACTCTTCATCATATATTGGTTTATTCAAAGAAACATATGAATTTAAAGGTATATGTTTTTGTCTTGTTGCAGTTTTTATAGCAGTTATTATTTGTCTTGTTATACATATCTCCGCAAAACATTTAAATGAATTGGTCTTACTTCCATCAAAATCTCTAACTGCCTTATAAAGGCCTATCATTCCTTCTTGTATTATATCTTCTTTATCTGCTCCAATTAAAAAATATGACTTTGCTTTTGCCTTTACAAAATTTCTGTATTTAGTAATAATGTACTCTAGTGCTATTTTATCCCCTTCACTTGCTCTTAATACAATGTTATACTCATCCTGCTGACAATTGTCCACTAACTCATAACTTTTTTCTTTTGCTACCAACATGTAAATCTCCCCCATATATAAAACAAATTTATAGGTATATTATAGTCTAAAGAACCTAGTAATTTCAACGCTTTCTACGAATGTTCTCAAGTTTCGACAATGTTTCTTTATCTAACCTTTCCTCCAACCAATTTCGCTGAATTTTTTTCCTCAAACCGATATTTTTTTCCTTCATTTTATTCTTGGAACGATCTAACTCTAACTTTAATTCTCTTGCAGACATTCTAGTAGCACCTTTTCCTAAAATCATTTGCTGTTCTGCATAGTCATTAGTGGCTACTTTTACATCATCATACTTTGATAAAGAAGTTATAAATTTCTCTATATAACTATCTGCTGTTTGGTGTTCTCTTGTATAAACTATTGTTATGTGTTTTCTTTTTTCAACTTTTTCTCGAGAATTTTTAACATTATAAGCATCAAAAACTATTATAGTCTTATAACCCATAAACTCAGAAAATTCTATAATGTCATCAATAAGCTTTTCTCGAGAATCTTCTAAGTCCTCTTTAGCCAGTTCTTTCAAATTGTCCCACGCATTTATAATATTGTAGCCATCTATTATTAAGTAATGATTTATATTTTTTTTCATGCCTATTTACTTTTATCCAGTCTTTGTCTGAATATCTCATATAAAAGTATTCCACCTGCTACAGATGCATTTAAAGATGTAACATTACCTATCATTGGCATTTTTACTATAAAGTCACAGTTTTGTTTAACCAATCTAGATATTCCAAAACCTTCACTTCCAATTACTACACCAAGAGGACCAGTAAGATTTTGTTTATAAAAAGTTTCTCCATCCATATCAGCTGCAGCAATCCACAGCCCTTCTTCTTTGAGTCTTTTTATTGTATTAACTATATTGGTTACCTTGCAAACTGGCATATATTCTACTGCTCCAGCAGATGCTTTGGCAACTACAGGAGTTATGTGTACAGACCTTCTTTTTGGAATGATAACTCCATGTGCTCCTACTGCATCTGCTGTCCTTATTATTGAACCCAAATTATGTGGGTCTGTTATCTCATCTAATATAATGAAAAATGGGTCTTCATCTTTATTCTTTGCTAAATCTATTAGCTCATCTAATTCATAATACTTATACTCACTTGCATAAGCTATTACACCTTGATGTGAATGACTTGTACTTACTTCATCTAGCTTATGTTTATCAACATACTGAATAATTATATTCTTATCTTTAGCCATTCCTATTATTTTCTTAATTGAACCTTCTTTAGCTGAATTTGCAATTAATATTTTATCTATTTCTCTGTCGCTTTTTATTGCTTCTATTACCGGATTTCTTCCTTCTATACTCGCCAAATTATTCACCTCCTACAAGGCCTTAAATTTTTCTCTAACTTGAACTATATCTCCACAAGTCATAGTTCCTTCTGGACAACTTCCATTTACACAACTTGGACCAGTCTTTTTAAATAATATAGGAGCAACCTTTTTAACCTCTCTTAACATCTCCACAGCTAAATTTCTTATTTCCCACTGTGCTCTTTCACAGCATCTATGTTCAAAGAAATTAAACAAACTTCTAGCATTTATAGTAAATACCATTTTTGTTTCACATGCATTTGGAAATACGTATCTAGCATCTTCTATTGCTTTCTTCTCAGCTTGTCTTTTAGCTGTTTTCTCATTTTTACCGTTTTTTATTAGGTCATTATAATGATTTTCAAACAATATTTCAACTAACTTATCATAATTCTCTTGGTCTTTTTTCATGGAGTCTATAAATAACTCTTTTGCCTTTTCTATTTTTTCTATTTCTGGAGGAATTATGTACTCAAATTGTTCTAATTTAACATATCTTTGACTTTGTTGTGAAAAACTAGCTATACGATGTCTAACAATTTGATGTGAACATGCCCTTGAAATACCTTCTATTGAAAATGTAAATGAAGCATGTTCTAATATTGACCCATGACCTATACTTAATAACATATTTAAAAATTTCTCTATACTTTCATCTGTTAAGTCTTTTTCTATTTCGTCTGTCCCAACTGGTGAATAACATAGCTTAGCTGCCATAGCTATTACTTTTTCTGGTTCAGGTGTATGTGATATTAATTTTACTTTCATAACTTTTTATCCTTTCTCATTACTAATTTCTATATATTTATTATACATTAGTTATAAAAAAAGTGTTGCCTTATTACTTATTATTAAGACAACACTCTTTAATATTTACATATCTCTTTCAATAATTTTGATTCCTTTATTGATAATATATTGAAGTCTCTCTATTTCATTATTTAAATACAAATATCCAACTAATGCCTCAAACCCAGTTGCATGTTTGTAGTCTATAATATCTGCATTCTTAGGAGAAGTATTTGACTTTTGATTTCTTCCCCTTTTATAAATTTTACTCTCTTCTTCAGTTAACTCAATTTCAATTTCATGAATTATAGTTGCCTGAGCTTTAGCTTTTACATACTTTATAGCTAGTTTATGCAAATCATTAACTTTTCTTTGTGTATTCTGTCTAATTAAATATTCTCTTATATATGTCTCATACACTGTATCACCTAAGTATGCTAAAACTAATGGTGACATAGTAACTAATTCAGTTTTTTCCATTTTTATATCCTTTTCCACTTAACACCTTGTCTTGTGTCTTCTAATACAATTCCCATATCTAGTAATTGTTGTCTAATATCATCAGCTAATTGAAACTCTTTATTTTTCTTTGCATCAGTTCTTTTTTGTATCAATTCTTCAATGTCTTTATCTAATACAGTATCCTTTTTCTTATTTACAATATTTAATACTCCTGTAAGTTCATTAAATTCATCTAAGCATTTTTTAGCAAACTCCAAAGAAGAATTTTCATCTACATTAGAATTTATTAACTTAGCTAATTCAAATATTACACTTACTGCGTCTGCTGTATTAACATCATCATCCATAGCATCTATGAATTTTTGTCTAAAGTCATCTAATTCTTTAACAAGCTCTACTTCTTTTTCTGTTAACGGAGATTCTACTAAATTACTTAGCGTAAATTCTAATTTTTCTTTAGTATTATATAGTCTTTCAAGACCTGCTTTAGCTTGATTTAACATCTCATCACTAAAGTTTACTGGATTTCTATAATGTGCTGATAACATGAAAAATCTTACTATCTCTAAATCATATAATTTTGATATATCTCTTACTGTAAAGAAATTACCTTTTGATTTACTCATCTTTTCATCATTTATATTTATATATCCATTATGCATCCAGTATTTTGAGAATGTTTTTCCACTTCTAGCTTCACTTTGAGCTATTTCATTTTCATGATGTGGGAATGTTAAATCTTGCCCACCTGCATGTATATCAATTGTTTCACCTAAATATCTCTTAGACATAACAGAACATTCTATATGCCATCCTGGTCTACCTTCTCCCCAAGGGCTATCCCATCCTGGCTCACCTTCTTTTTTTGCCTTCCAAAGAACAAAGTCCATAGGATGTCTTTTTTGGTCATTAACCTCAATTCTAGCCCCTGCCTCTAAATCTTCTTGTTTTTGACCTGAAAGTTTTCCATAACCTTCAAACTTATTTGTATCAAAATATACATCACCATTTACTGCATATGCATATCCCTTATCTTCCAACTCTTTTATAAACTCTATAATCTGTTGTATATTATCTGTAACCTGAGGATGAACAGTAGCTCTTTTTATTCCTAGCCCATCACAGTCTACAAAATATTCTTTTATATACTTAGCCGCAACTTCTTCAGGAGATATTCCCTCCTCATGACTTCTATTTATAATCTTATCATCAACATCTGTAAAGTTTTGTACATAAGTTACATCATATCCTCTATACTCTAAATACCTTCTTAGAGTATCAAATATTATAAATGGTCTTGCATTACCTATGTGTATATAGTTATAAACTGTTGGACCACACACATACATTTTTACCTTTCCTTCTTCTAATGGAACAAATTCTTCTTTTGTTCTAGTCAATGTATTATAAACTTTCACACTCATCACCTCACTGTATTTTTATAAATTATCTTCTTAACATTATATATTATATTATAGTTGAAAATTGCAATAAATAATAGTATTACTATCATTTTTCGTACTATCTTTCAAACTACATAATAATAATACTATTACCATCCTCTATTGTTCTTCTAAAAATATTTTTTTTTGAGAAGAGCACTTTTCAAAAGTTTCTTCTGTAATCATTTTTTCATCTTTTAATTTTTCTAAAATTGTAACATATTCTAAGCATAGCTCCTTTAATTCCTTTTTAACATCATCAATATTACTATACATAGTAATTACCCCCTTAATAATTAAATCAAACTAAAATAATAGATTCCCTTCTTCTATGCTTAATATTTTATTAGTTTATTATTCATATTTTATTTATATTTTTGCTTTGCTTTTTATATATTAAATTTATTACCTTAAATACCTTCATTTTCTTAAGCAGATATTTTCACCAAATACTAACACAAAAAAAGTCCGCTTCTAAATTAGCGGACTTTTATGACTATAATATATTATTTTTTACATAAGCTATTCTATTTAAGCAAGTTTCTTTTCCTAAAACTTCCATTACTTTTGGTAAATCTGGACCATGCATTTGCCCTGTCAAAATTATTCTTGAGCCCATAAATAAATTTTTCCCTTTTATTTTGTACTCTTTTTGTATTTCTTTAAGCATAGCTTGAACAAACTCAGCATTTAATACCTCTGTTTTTTCTATTTTTTCTCTCAAAGCATCTATTAAAGTAGGTATATGTTCTAATCTTAAGAACTCTCTTCCCTCTTCAGTTTCTACCTCTATTTTATCTCCAAAAAATATACTTGCATGTTCAGTAACTTCTTTTACATATTGTAATTTCTCTTTAAGTACTGATATCATACTCTTTAAGAAATCATATTTATTAGTAGCTTCTTCTTCTGTTATAAATCCATCTTCTATTAAAAATGGTATTGCTAAGTCTGTTAGATAAGCATCATCACCATCTTTTATATAGTGCTGATTAACCCAATTTAATTTTTCAGTATCAAATACTCCACCACTTTTAGATACTCTTTCTACAGAGAACGCTTTTTCTAATTCCTCCATTGTAAACAATTCTTGATTATCTTCAGGAGACCAACCAACTAATGCTACATAGTTTACTAATCCCTCTGGTAAATATCCTTTTTTCTTAAAGTCTTCAACAGCTACATCACCTTGTCTTTTACTTAATTTTTTCTTTTCTTTATTAAGTATATTTGGTAAATGCACAAATACAGGTGCTTCCCATCCAAAAGCTTCATATAAATAAACATGTTTTGGAGTAGATGATACCCATTCTTCTCCTCTTATAACATGTGTAATTTTCATCAAATAGTCATCAACAACTACTGCAAAATGATAAGTTGGAAATCCATCTGTTTTCATTAATACTTGGTCATCTAAGTCATTAGTATTAAATTCCATATCTCCTCTAACTAAGTCTGTAAACTTAATTGTATGATTCTCTGGCAATCTTAATCTTATAACATATGGTATTCCTGCTTTTATATTCGCTTCTACTTCTTCTTTAGAAAGATTCTTACAATGACCATCATATTTAGCTGTTTCTCCTGCTGCTCTTTGAGCATCTCTTACTTCATCCAGTCTTTCTTTTGTACAGAAACAGTAGTAAGCTTTTCCACTATCTAAAAGTTGCTTTATATATTCTTGGTATATATCTAATCTTTGAGATTGAATATATGGACCATATTCTCCTTTTTGTACTACTTTTCCACTATCATCTAATATAACACCTTCACTATGGTTGACACCAGCCCATTTCATAGCATTAAGCATATTCTCTATAGCACCTTCTACTAATCTACTTTGGTCTGTATCTTCCACTCTTAATATATATTCTCCGCCCATTTTTTTTGCAAATAAATAGTTATATAAAGCAGTTCTCAAACTACCTATATGTACAAATCCTGTTGGACTTGGTGCAAACCTTACTCTTACATTCATTTTTACTTCCTCCTGATATTTTATTCAATATAACTATAATATTAAACTAGTACATTGTTTTGCAAGTTTATTTTTAATCAAATCTAATAATAATATCCTTTTTATTTAAAAATACACATGTTTATTATATCAGAAAATCCTAGTTTTAATTTCATAAATCTTTCTTTTAAGTCATTTATTTTCTAAAAATTAAAAGCACTCCTTACTAATATTCATTTATATTTATTGTTTGCTTTATTGAAAATCTATATAACAAAATATTTTGCTTTCATTAATATGTAATTATTAAAAATAGTTCTCTATTATATTCTTTTTAATATAAGTATCTATGACTTATCTTATGACATAGTTACAAATACATTTTATTACTCATAAAAAACAAAAAACTGGGATAAAGTATTAAATACTTTCTACCCCAGTTTTTATTTAAATGTATTTTAGTAAGCTTTTGCCATTACTACCATACTATCTGCTTCTTTTCCACAGTACACACACTTGTGACCTAAGTTTTCTTGTTCAAAAGGTAAGCATCTTATAGTTGCTCCTGTTTCTTCCTTAATCTTAGCTTCACATTCTGCATCTCCACACCACATAGTCTTTATGAATCCTGGCTTTTCTTCTAAAGCTTTTCTAAACTCATCCATATTTTCAACTATAGATGTATTGTCTTCTCTATGTTTTCTTGCTTTTTCAAACATATCATTGTGTATAACATCAAATAAATCACATATAGCATCAGCTAATCCTTCTAAAGGCATAGAATCCTTTTCTAAAGTATCTCTTCTAAATACCATAGCTTGATTATTTTCTATATCTTTTGGTCCAATTTCAACTCTTACTGGAACACCTTTCATTTCCCACTCATTAAATTTCCATCCAGTTGTATAGTTATCTCTATCATCAACTTCTACAGCTACTCCCTTAGCTTTTAAATCAGCATATATTTTATCAACAGTCTCCATTACATTTCCTTTTTTAGCAGCTATAGGAACTATAACAACTTGAATTGGAGCTACTCTTGGTGGTAATACTAAACCTCTGTTATCACTATGAGTCATTATAAGTCCACCTATAAGTCTTGTAGATGCTCCCCAAGATGTATGGTATGGATTAGCTAAATTTCCTTCCCTATCTGCAAAAGTAATATCAAAAGCCTTAGTAAAGTGTTGACCTAGGAAGTGACTTGTACCTGATTGTAATGCTTTACCATCATGCATCATAGCTTCTATAGTATATGTTCTTTCACCACCTGCAAATTTCTCACTTTCACTTTTTTGACCAGCTACAACTGGCATTGCAAGTAATTCTTCACATAGCGCTTTATATACTTCTAATTGTTGTATTGTTTCTTCTTGTGCTTCTTCTGCTGTTTCATGTAACGTATGACCTTCTTGCCATAAAAACTCAGATGTTCTTAAGAAAGGTCTAGTTGATTTTTCCCATCTAACAACTGAGCACCATTGATTATAAAGATATGGTAATTCTCTATATGATTTTAACCATTTCGCATACATTGTACATATTATAGTCTCTGAAGTAGGTCTTACACATAATCTTTCTTCTAATTTTTTATTTCCTCCATGTGTTACCCATGCAACTTCTGGAGCAAAACCTTCAACGTGTTCTGCTTCTTTGTTTAATAAACTCTCTGGTATTAATAATGGAAAATAACAGTTTTTATGTCCAGTTTCTTTAAATTTTTTATCCATAAATTCTTGCATCTTTTCCCATAATGCATATCCATATGGCTTTACAACCATAAAACCTTTTACTGGTGCATAATCAACTAAGTCAGTCTTAGTTATTACATCTGTGTACCATTGTGGAAAATCATCTTCCATCTTTGTTATTTCTTCAACAAATTGTTTTTCATTTTTTGCCATTTCAATTACCTCCTCATTTATTTGTTTTATAAAAAAACACCATTTTATATCCTTATATATAGATAAAATGGTGTCTATAAAGTACAACTTTGATTATCTATACAATATCTTATTTAAGTTATTATCCTAACCTAACATTATTCCTGATAAACTCTGCCTTTACTTTTTCATTTATTTCTTCTATGTCAATTATCTCTTTATCTTCTTTATGTCTAAGTTTAAATTCTACTTTCCCTTCATTAATATTTTTACCTACTGTAATCCTCATAGGTATTCCTATTAATTCTGAATCATTGAATTTGACACCTATTCTTTCATCTCTGTCATCTAATAAAACTTCTACACCCATAGCTTGCAAATCATTATATATATTTTCAGCTATTGATATTTGTTCTTCATTTTTCATATTTGCTGGAACTATCACAACATGGTATGGAGCTACTGACAAAGGCCATATTATACCTTTCTCATCATTATGTTGTTCAATTATAGCTGCTGCTGTTCTTTCAACACCTATTCCATAACATCCCATTACTATAGGCTTTGATTTTCCATCTTTGTCTATGAAGTTTGCATTCATAGATTCTGAGTACTTAGTTCCTAGTTTAAATATATGTCCTACTTCAACACCTCTAGCTATTTCAAGTGGCTTACCACATACTATACACTTGTCGCCTTCTTGAACATTTCTAAAGTCTCCAACTATTCCTTCAAAATCTCTTCCATAGTTAGCATTTTTTATATGGTACTCAGTTTTATTAGCCCCAACAACTATGTTTCTTTGTTCAACAATTTCTTTATCTATAAATACATAGTCAGCATTTATACCTATTGGACCTGCAAATCCTACTTCTGCATTAGTTACTTTTCTCACTACATCATCTGTAGCAAGAGCAAATTCTATAACAGAACCTATGGCATTAGATACTTTGATTTCATTAACTTCTCTATCTCCTCTTACAACGACTACAACTGTTTTTCCATCTGCCTCATATACTAAAGTTTTAGCAAACTTATCTGGAGAAGTTTTTAAAAATTCTTCTAACTCTTTTATTGTAGCTGCTCCTGGTGTATGAACCTCTTCTAATTCTTTCATTTCTTCTTTTTGTGATGCTAGATTACAAGATTCTGCTCTTTCTACATTGGCTGCATAATCACATCCACTACAAAATACAACTTCATCTTCACCAACTTCTGACTTAACCATAAATTCGGCTGATGTAGAACCTCCTATAGCTCCTGAATCTGCCTGTACAGGGCTATTCTCCAATCCACATCTATCAAATATACTTACATATGCATCAAACATATCTTGATATGACTTATCTAAACCTTTATCATCTACATCAAAACTATAGGCATCCTTCATTGTAAAAGTCTTAGTTCTCATAACACCAAATCTTGGTCTTCTCTCGTCTCTATATTTTACTTGTATTTGGTACAAGTTCAGTGGCAATTGTTTATATGAAGTAATTTCTTGTCTTATTATATCAGTGAATGCTTCTTCATGTGTTGGCCCAAGACAGTACTCTCTTTCTGTTCTGTCTTTTAGTCTAAACATTTCTTCACCCATAGCAGTCCACCTTCCAGACTCTTTCCATAATTCAGAAGGAAGTAAGGCTGCACAAAGTATTTCTTGACAATCTTTTTTATTTAATTCTTCTCTAATTATTTGTTCAATTTTTTTGAACACTCTTAACCCCATTGGTAATTGGTTATAAACACCTGAAGTCATTTTTTTTATCATGCCTGACCTAACCATTAATTGATGGCTTGTAATCTCAGCATCTGCTGGGATTTCTTTTAATGTCGGCATAAACATTTTTGACATTTTCATTAATAGATTCCTCCTGAATATTAACTTCCTGAAAATATAAAAAACCTCTCATCTCTATACAAGTATAGAGACGAAAGGTTTAATTTCCGCGGTACCACTCTAGTTAGCTATATGAATAGCTCTCTTTTGGGAATATAACGGTTCCTACCGTAAAGATTTTTATACCTTTAAGCTAAAAGACAGGTTCAAAGACTTCCTCTTGAAAACTCTCACCACCGTTTTCTCTCTGTGAAGATTTCATCATTTTACTATTTCTTTATCATAGCTAATTTTATATTTATATTAATTTCACTTAAATTCATACATTATAGATATTCTATATAGGCCTATTACTTGATATCCATTAAACTTATTACTAATAATATATTAATTATTCTGACTTGTCAACAATAATAAACAAATACTTTGTGAAGCTATTCCCTGTTTTGCTCCTGTAAAACCAAGACCTTCTTCTGTTGTTGCCTTTATGTTTATATTATCAATGTCTGTGTTTAAAACTTTTGATATATTACTTCTCATACTCTCAATATATGGAGCCATCTTAGGGCTTTGAGCAATTATAGTACTGTCTATATTACCAATTTTATATCCTTTACTTGTTATTAGATTATACACATGTTCTAATAATTTCATACTATCTGCTCCCTTATATTCTTCATCTGTATCTGGGAAATGCTTCCCTATATCTCCTAATGCTAGAGCACCTAAAATAGAATCCATTATTGCATGTATCAATACATCAGCATCAGAATGACCCAACAAACCTTTATCGTGTGGTATCTCTACACCACCGATTATAAGTTTTCTATCCTCTGTTAATTTGTGTACATCATATCCTAATCCTATTCTCATATAATTCTCCTTCTACTGTTAACTTCATCTCTTTTTTCCATATTTAATATTTGTTCTGCTATATTTAAATCTTCTGGACTAGTTATTTTTATGTTTTCATAAGAACCCATTACCATAGTGACACTTTGACCTATATTTTCTACCAACATTGAATCATCAGTACCATAATAATTGTTCTTATATGCTTGTTCATAAGCATCTATTATGAGATTATATTCAAAGGTTTGAGGGGTTTGTGCTGCCCACAGCAAATTTCTTTCTGGAGTTTCTTGTACTGTTCCATCTGACACTATCTTTATAGTATCACTTACTGGAACACCTACAACCACAGCCTTTTTTTCTTTAGCTACCTTTATAGATTCATTGATTATTCTATGGTCGACAAATGGTCTTGCTCCATCATGGATAAGTACTATATCACAATTTTTATCTAATTTTTTTAAACCATTATATATTGAGTCCTGTCTTTCTTTTCCGCCATATGCTATTTTTATATTTTTAAAGTTATACTTATTTATTATATTTTCTTTAAAAAAATCTTCTTCTTCTTTTTTTATACATACCACTATTTCATCTATATTTATATTTTCATAAAAAACTTGAATTGTATGAGCAATAATTTCTTTTTCTCTTAATTTTATGAACTGTTTGTTTATATCTAAGTTCATTCTCCTTCCGCTTCCCGCTGCAACAATTATAACACTATACATGGTATCACCTCGTATTTTATTTTTAACCATCATTTATTAAAACTTTTAATATTTTTATTTTAACCATCTGATTAATTATATATTAAATTTTCAGTTGTATAAATAGTTAATGTCTATTTGCTAATGAAAAACACATATATTTATTACAATATATATTGATTTTTCAATAGTGTTGTTTTTAATTTTACAATTTTGTAATGGTTGTTAATATGCAAGAATATTAAAAACCTCTAGTTTGATATAAGACAATTTTATCAAATTAGAGGTTTTATATTAAAATATTAAATTGATTAAATCTATGTAATGTGGATAATTTTCTAAAATACTCTCTTTTATTTCTTCTTTAAAGAAATTCAAATCTAACAACTTGTCCATATTAATTACATTATCATCATAAGAAATAAAAAATTTTGATACTTTCCATCTGTTAACATGTATATTTATTTTACTTTCATTATTAAATGGTAGCACTACTTGAAATTTCGGCGTTTTACCATATGTCCACTCTATCTTTTTATATTTATCTTCTCCTATATTGTATACACTTTTAATATCTTCTTCATCCAATTCAAGTTCTTTTATATTCTTTATATTAGATTTTAAATATTCAACACAATAATCTAAAAAGTAATTTATATCTTTTTCGAGTAAAAACTTAATATTTGTAACTTTACTTGAAACAGATTTAGTTGCATTTGATTCAGTTGCTTTATTTGAATTTAAATATTTAGTTAATTTATTTAAATCTGAATCGTAAAGAAGAGTTCCATGATAAAGAGAATTTTTTCTTTTTATAGACTGTGCAGAGCCTGAAATTTTTTTCCCATTTAAAAATAAATCTTTTCTTTCAGTTATAGATACATCTAGTCCTAAGGTTGAAAGCATCTTTTGCATAAACTTAGTATGCTCCAAAAAATCTATCTCATGAAGTTGCCTATCTTTTTGTATGAATGACATATTGATATTACCTAAGTCATGATAAACAGTTCCTCCTCCAGATATTCTTCTTAAAATAGGAATTTCTCCCTTTTCAATAACATCATGATATACTTCCTGATATGGATTTTGATTTTTACCTATAAAAATGGATTCTTCATTTCTCCATATGATTATAATATCATCATTATATTTATCATTTAAAAATAGATATTCTTCTAATGCCAAATTAAAGTAAGGATTTGTGCTTTTGTTTAATAAGTAATACATAGAAATACAGACTCCTTTTTATTTTATCTTATTCTTTTTAGTCTTAAATGAATTTATATACTATTACATTTCATATTTTACTTCTTAACTATTAAACTTATTATATCATTATAAATCTCCTTAATATCATTGAATATCTATATTTTCATATTACTTTTAAAATTTTATCTAATTTATTTATCCTGACCATAGACATTAAAAAATACATCTCTCGCTCTTTGAATTTCTTCATCAGGCAGTAGCACTGGTGTGCCAATTGATTTTGCTAAGTAATATACTTTTGCTGAATCTTCTAACATTACAGCGGCTGTAAGAGCATGTCCTACAGATGGACCAACTGCAATTACGCCATGATTTGCTAAAAGACATGCTCTTTTGTCACCAATTGCTTCAATAACACATTTTCCCATCTTTTTAGATGTTGGTGGCGAAAATTTTGCAACTGGTACTGAACCCCCTACTTCATTTGCAAGAGTTGTACTTGCACATTCTATAGGTTCATTTAAAATAGCAAAACAACTTGAGTATGTAGAATGTGTATGAATTATACTATTTATGTCTTCTCTATGCTTATATATATACAAGTGGTCTGATAAATCCACTGATGCTTTCCATTTTCCATCTATAATATTTCCATCTACATCTACTATAACAATATCACTTGGTGTAAGATTTCTATAATCCATTCCACTTGGGGTGATTGCTATATAGCCAGTTTGTTCATCTCTCCCACTTACATTTCCTCCTGTTAATGTCACTAAATTATAGTTTAAAAGGTCTAAAGATGCTTGTAATACTTCTTTTCTTAATTTCTCTAATAACATTAATTAAATCCTCCCATTCATCATATACATGCCTTATACATCTTAGTTGTGTTCTAATTGCTTAGCTATTATGTTATTATCTTGATTGAAAATTCTAAAAATTTAGTATAAAGTTCAAACTTATATCTTATCAAAAAAGATTAAGCTAGGCTTCAATTCAATTTTTTATTTTTATATGTTCTTATTCTCAAATTTTTTATTTCTAAATTTTAGTGAATCTGGATATAAGCACTCTTCCAACTCAATGAAATAGCTATATAATGCTATACTATTATTAAACATATTTGTTCTTATCCAATACCTACCTTTGAAAAGTTTTCCATCATTAATTTTTAGATAAATTTTTTTATTATAAAATTCTCTTATTCTTATCTTTTCTATATCTTTAATTTCATACTTATGTGTAGTCATAAATGAGGTAAAATGTATACATTTGCTATCAATAATAATTTTTTTAGGATTACTTGATGATATAAAAGTATTGAATATACCATAAGTACAGACAATTATTAACAAACTATATATATTCAAATTAAAATTTGTATAGTTATTAAACAGTGCATAAATCAATATTAAAATCATAAAAAATCCTGGTATTGTAACACTGAGTAAGTATCTTTTAGAATCATATTTATATTTTTTCATAACCTATACACTCCTTAATAAAATTGTTTTAACCTTATTCTTCTATAGATAGCTTTTTATTTTCATTTATTATTCTATTCCTATTGTAAATAGCCATTCCTAAAGCTATAACTCCAAAAACTACTCCTCCAATAACTTTATAGTTCATAACTTTTACAAATACCCAACTTAATGGATTCGCACCATCACAAATACTTGAAATCATAGTTGCTCCTTCAGGCATTTTAAAACTAGCATTTAAAGCCATTTGGGTAAATAATGGAGCTAAGTTAGTTGCGATTAATAATCCAGAAGTAATTATAATTATTCCTATTATTAATGTTCTAAACACATTTCCCTTTGTAATTGGTACGATTAATACAAGTGCAAATGGAATTACTGCTAAATCTGCAAATGGTAAAACTTTATTTCCTGGCAATATAGCTGCTATAAGTATAGTCAAAGGAACCAACACTAGTGCAACTGATAATGTAACAGGATGACCTATTCCTACTGCTGAATCTAAGCCTATATAAATCTTGCCTCTGTTTTTAAATCTCTTCTCAATAAATTCCTGTGCAGCTTCTGATACTGGTAATAATCCTTCCATTAATAATGCTGCCATCTTTGGAATTAATATTAATACAGCTCCCATAGTTACACCTAATTGTAATATTCCTTTTATATCATATTTCGCAGCAATACCAATTATTACACCTATTACAGACCCCATTATTAAAGGTTCTCCAAATAATCCAAATTTTTTCTGCAATGTATCAGCATTTATCTCAATCTTATTTATGCCTGGTATTAAGTCTAATAATTTATTTACTACTATAGCAATTGGAACAAATGCCTGTGTAAATCCATGAGGAAGAGATATACCTGGCATACCTAAATATTCCTCTATACCTGGAGCAGTTAAATCTGCCATTACCAATACAATTACCATATTTGCTACTGCTGCAAATACTCCCCACATTACACTTTGAGTAGCCCCTGCCACTAAAGCTCCTGTAAAAGCAAAATGCCAGTAATCCCATATGTCTACATCAACAGTTTGAGTAGTATTGGTAATTAGCATAACTATATTTACCACAAGACCTATTGGAATAATTAAAGCCCCTACTGTTGATGCAAAAGCTATAGCTGATGCTGCTGGCCATCCTACATCTATTATTGATAAACTTAGCCCTAAATTCTTAACCATTTGTTGTGTAGCTGGACCTAAATTATCTGTTAGCAAAGCTATAATAGTGTTAAGACCTATAAACCCAACTCCCACAGTTAAACCAGCTCTTAAAGATTTTCCTAGTTTTGTACCTAATATCAAACCAAAAATACATATTATTATTGGCATCATTACTTGTGCACCTAGACCAACAATGAAATTTAATATCTCCATATAAAGACCCTCCATTATTTAATTTTAAGTCTCTAAAACTTATGATTTTAGAGACCATGTTCCTTAATTTTTTTAATTATAATTCTAACTCTTCTAATACATCATTGATTAATTTATCCATTCCGACACCAGTTAAAAAAGGTAATCCATTTATCACTGGTGTTTTTATACTACTAGATACTTGTGTAGTACAAATTATTAAATCATAATCAGGTGCTTTTGATGCAACTTCTACTACTTTACATTGTGTAATATTAACCATATCCAATTTACCAATGTCTTGAAGTGCTTTCTTTAATTTGTTTATAGCAATTGTTGAAGTACATACTCCTGTTCCACATGCAACTAATATCTTTTTAGCCACATTAGTCACCCCCATTGAAATTATTTTATTTTAAAGATATCTATAGTTAGAAATCTTTAATAATCTTTTTATATTTTTTAACATACTTTGCATGTTTAATTTTACATTTTTAATATACTTTACATGTTTAATTTTTCAATTTAGAGTTTAATAAATCACTCACACTTTCTTCACTTAAGTCAACAATATTATTTAGTATATTCTTATCTTGAAATATAGTCATAAGTTTTTCTAATAGTTGCAATTGTTCTTGTGGCTCTTTCACTGCTAACATAAATACAACTTTTACATCAATTTCAGTATCGTCTGTACCCATCATTATAAATTTTACAGGTTTATTCAGTATTCCAATTGCTATTCCTGGCTCATTTACATGTACTATATCTGTATGTGGTATTGCCACTCCGTATATTTCTGTTGGTAACCCTGTAGCATACTTTTTTTCTCTTGCTACAACAGCTTGTATGTAGCTTTCTTTTACATACTGTTCGTCAAACAAACGTTGTCCCAAAAACTTTAATGCATCTTCATTGTTAGACACTTCAATATTTTTAAAAATTAAATTGCTACTAATTATTTTCATTGACTCCATCTAATATCATCTCCCTAATAAAATCTCTATCTTTAATGTTTTTTATCTTCTTAAATTCATCTGTTTCTATAAATGAGAGTAGAGTGCTTAATGGATTAAAACACTTTTGGTCTACAGCTAATAAAAGTATTATTTTTACTTTACTTTTACTCCACACAATAGGCTTCTTTAAGATGGCTATACTTATAGCTGGCCTAATTACATCTATTCCATCTGTGTGAGGTATTGCTATTTCATCTGATAATTCAGTTGGAAATAAGTTATCTCTTTCCACTACTTTTTTATAGAAATTTTTTGTCACATAACCTTTCTCTCTAAGTTTTTTACTCATATATTTTAGAACTTCTTCTTTTGATTTAACCTGTAAATCCACAAATATATCTTCTTTATGTATTAAATCTGATAATTCATATTTTTTATTTGTTTCACCAATTTGATTTGTATCAATTAGGTTATTTATTTGATTTAACTTTGCTTTATCATTTATGTCTACTAGACTAAAAAAAGGGATATTTGCTATCTGAGGGTCAATTGTTCCAACTATGGCGATTACATTTTTATCATTGCTTATTTGTTTTATCTCTAAATCAAGACTTGGATATTCAATCATACCTATAGGTTCTATATCAACCTTTTCAGTTATACTTTTAATATTTTCCTCTAGGATTTTTTTTATCTTACAAGCTCCCCCTAATCCAGTAATACATAATGTTAAAATTATAGGTTTTCTAAAATCTACTTTTGTATTATTACATTTACTAACCTTTTCTTTTACTTGTGGCTCTATACCTTTAACTTCATCAACTATCTCGTCTATTGTTAAATCTGGTAAAACTGCTCTTCGTATAACCTCTATAGAAAGCAATGTATCAAATCTAGATATTGTCCTTATATTAATTCCAGTCTTTCCAGAAATAATATCTCCAAAATATGAAAGTGAACCCATATCTACTAATATAATCACACCTCTACCTTCATCAATATCTTTTATTATTGTAGTAGCTTCTTCAATCATTTCTTCCGGTTTCTTCTCAAATGGCATATCTAAATACCTTGCGTGATTAATTCCTAATAGTTTATTTGTAACCTCACATACAGAAGATGCTACTCTTCCGTGAGCCATAAGAAGTACACCTATCTTTTTTTGTTCAGACATATCTCTTCTACTACTCATTTTAAAATATATTGCTATTATACCTATTTCTTCTTTTGGTAAGTTTATGTTATATCTTTCCTTTAAATATTGAGCTACCTTTTCTGCTACAGAATATTCTAGTGGATAATTTCCTATTATTTCTTTCAAATGAGCATTTGATATTACTTTTCCTTCTTTTAATCTCTCAAAAGCTGCTTTTAGGTGAACTGCTAAACATAAATGTAGATTCGGTTCTAGTGAACTTAGGTATTGTGATGCTATTTTGATTACTTCATAAGTTAGCTCTACGATATATTTTCCAACAATTGGACTTATATCTGGAAGATTGTTACTAATAGAAACTTTTTTAACTTGTTTTATGTATTTTTGAATGCAACTTTCTAATTCTCCTCCAATGATTCTATTTATAACATCAAAATCTAAACCTTGTTCCAATAAATCAATATGTCTTCTTTCAGTAAGTTTGTATATTTCATCTGGAAAAGTATATATATCTTCATTTTTCTTTTCTATCTCACCTTGAAGATTTGAGTCTATAATTAAATCCCCATCTACATAATTTTCTATTTTTCCTCTACAATTTCTGATTTTTATAAGACCTTGTTTTACATATCCAGGTACATCTGATATGCTTATATTTACTTCTTTTAGTTTGTTTGTAAGTTGGTTTAATAGTCCCCTAGCACAAGCTACTTGAATATCACTTCTAAGTTGACCTACATTACCTATACAATCGTAAAGCATAAGAGCTTTTAATACATCTGACTTTATATGTATGTTTGCTCCCATTCTTTGAGCTTCTATTAAGAAGAAATTATTTATAATGTCAAACCTCTCATTTAATGGTCTTGCAACTAATTCTGGTATTTCAATTGTTACAGGTATACGTCTTTTAAATGTATTAAGTAAATGAGAATCTATTGGCTCAGAAGTTGCTGAAATAATCATTACATCTATTTTATGTGTTAGTCTTGTTTCTCCTAACTTTCTGACCATACCTTTATCAATCAGTTGAAATAGTATTTCTTGACCTTCATGAGGTAATCTATGTATTTCATCTATAAACAATATTCCTCCATCTGCCTTTGATACTAATCCTTCTTTGTTCTCATCAGCTCCTGTAAAAGCACCTTTAACGTGTCCAAATAACTGTGATAGCAAAAGCTGTGGATTCTCTGAATAATCTGCTGCATTAAAAACTATAAATGGTGCATTCTTAGGGAATCTGGATGATTCTACTGCAAATTTATACATACACTCTGCTAACTCACTCTTTCCAACACCAGTTGGCCCCATAATAATAGTATGAAGACCATGAGGTGGATAAAGAATTGCTGCTTTGGCTAGTTTTATAATTGTACTTAAGCTACCACTACTACCTATGAGTTTATCAAATGCTATATCTTTATTTTCTCTATTATTGATTATTTCTTCTTTTTTATCATCACTCTCTTTATCAAGTTTTAGGTCACCAGAATCTTGAATCTCTTTTAAGTATTGTATGACTGTAAATCTTGATACTGTAAACCCAATGCTGTTTAATCTTCTTGTTATATCATTTTTATTTATAGTTTTTTCTTCTTTTAAAATATCTTTTATAGCTTTAATTAAAACAACTTTTCTTCTTTGTCTTGAATCTTCTATTTTTAACTCATTTCTCAAAAAGGTAACATCTTCTCTTCGAATATTTAACCTACTTGAAATCGCTTCATCTGTTAAAGGATTTTTCTTATCTTCATTTTCAATTAAGTTTTTTATTCTTTGCCTCATTTATAATTGTTCCCTCCTTATTATTTATATAGCAACTTATATGCCATATATTGTTTTTTTTGTACTTATTATTTTTTTATAAAGTAATAACATTTAAATTAAGCTATTCTTTTATTCAAATATTAAGAAAATTTTTTTTATATTTTACAAATAATACTTTTTTTAAAAACAAAAAAATCACTTTTCCTAATTACAATTGAAATCATTCTAAAATGATAATGTTATTTTATATTACTATCTTTTTTGTACAACAAAAACTACAAGGATTCTATATTCTATATTTTTCCATAAAAAATACCCCTTATTATGCAAATAAATTATTTGCATAATAAGGGGTATGGCTAAGTAAGTGTTTTAAAATTTTATGATATAAATTAATATTAATAATAGACTTAAATTAATAATTTATGTTTAGATTTATTTTTTAGGTAAGTGTAAACATTCTCCATTTACATCTGCCAAAGCTTCCATTAAAGCTTCTGAAGTACATGGATGACCAAATATCAACTCACTTGCTTCATCAGTAGGTATCTCTAACGCTTTAAATGATGCTGCATGATTTATAAGTTCTGCTACACCACATCCAAACATATGTATACCTAAAATTTCTCCATATTTAGCATCTGCTACTACTTTTACATATCCTTGTTCTTGACCAGAAGCTAAAGCTCTTCCATTTCCAGCAAAATTAAACTTACCAACTTTTACATTATATTTTTTTCTAGCATCCTCTTCTGTAATACCAACTGATGCTACTTCTGGAATTGTATAAACACAACTAGGTAATGCACCTAAGTCAACTTCTTTATTCACACCTAGAGCATTTGAAGCTGCTACCTCTCCCATTTTAAAAGCAGCATGAGCTAACATTACACCTCCAGTAACATCACCTACTGCATATATGCTTGGTATACTTGTTTCCATTTTACTATTTACAACTATTGAACCTTTATCTATTTTAATATCTAAGTCCTCTATGCCAGAAAGATTAGCTTCTCTTCCTATAGCATATAGACATAAATCTGCTTTTATTGGCTCTTCACCTTCAATGCACACTAATATGTTATTTCCTTCTTCTTTAAATTCAGAAACTTTCTTTTTAGTTAATACATTTATACCTTTTTTACTAAGAGAATATTTTAAAGATTCGCTTAACTCTTTATCCATTCTTGGGATTACTCTATCTTCCATTTCTACTATAGTTACTTTAGAACCTCTTGAATTGAATATCTCTGCAAATTCACAACCAATCACTCCACCACCAATTATTACTAATTTTTCTGGCACTGTTTCCAAATCTAATGCTTCTGTACTAGTTATTATTAAATTTGATTCTATTCCTTTTATAGGTAATATCCTTACTTTGGAACCTGTAGCAATTATTATATTTTCTGTATCTAAAACTTTTCCATCTGATAAAATTACTTTATGCTCTTCTTTAACACTAGCTTTAAGATTAAACACATCTACATCTCTACTTTTTAATAATCCGCCAACACCAGCTGTAAGTTTTTTAACTACTCTATTTTTATATTTTATGGCCTTCTTAATGTCCTGTTCTTTATCTACAGTTACTTTTACACCTCTCTTTGATAATTGGTCAATTTCTTCTAATATTTCTGCTGTTTTTATATAAGTCTTTGTAGGGATACAACCTCTATTTAAGCAAGTACCTCCTAGTATATTTTCTTCAACTAAAGCAACTCTTCCACCTAAAAGAGCTGCTTTTAATGCTGATAAATATCCCCCAGGTCCTCCTCCTATTACCACTACATCATAATCATGATTACACTCTTTTTTGTTTATTTTTTCTTCTTTAACTTCTATATTTTGATTCTCTTTAACTGTATCTTCTTTTGAAACATTTCCAGATAAATATTTAGCTTTTACTTCCTCTTGATTTTCCCCTTTTTCTGCTATTACACCTATTACTGTAAATACTGGTAATACTTCACCTTCCTCTTTATGTATGATTACAGCAAGTGTACCTTCTCCTTCTGACTCTATCTCCATATTAACTTTATCTGTTGTTATTTCTAGTATAGGTTCTCCAATCTTTACTTCTTCGCCTTCTTGCTTTAGCCAAGATACTATAGTACCTTCTTCCATGGCTACTCCTGCTTTTGGCATTATTACTTCTACTGACATAGGCTCTCCTCCTATTTATTTTCTTATATTTTAATTAAGCAAATCATATTCACATATAGTTACTGTTAAAAATAATTCTTAATATATAAAAGCTTTAAATTTACTGAAACAATTATAATAATATAATCTATTCAAACTATTTATATCAGTAACAAAATATCAAAACCTATACAAGCATTGATAAAGGATTTTCTAACAATTCTTTTAAATCTTTTAAGAATTTTGCAGCTACTGTTCCATCTATTACTCTATGGTCTGATGTTAATGATAAGTTCATTATAGGTTTTATTTTAGCCTCTCCATTTACTGGAACAAACTTATCTTGTGTAGCACCTACCCCTAAGATTGCACTTGAAGGCATATTTATTATAGGTGTAAATGTAGTTATACCATACATTCCAACATTACTTATTGTAAATGTATTACCTTCTTGGTCTGCTGGCATAAGTTTCCCTGTCTTTACTTTTTCCGCAAGTTCTTTGCTTTCTTTTGCTATTTCTTTTAAAGACTTTTTGTTTGCATTTTTTACTACCGGAACATATAAGCCTTCATCTAAACCAACTGCAATAGCTATATTTACATCTTTATATCTAAATATACCCTCATCTGTCCATGCTGAATTTAAGGCTTGATGATTTGGAAGTATTTTAGATACTGCCATTACTATTAAATCTGTCATAGTTAATTTTACTCCAGTTGATTCTTTTACTGTGTCGATTAACTTTGCTCTAAGTACCTTCAATTCTGTAGCATCTACTTCTATATTGAATGTAAATACAGGAGCACTAAAATAACTTTCTGACATTCGTTTTGCTACAGTAGCTCTCATTGGATTTGGCTTTTCAAATATTCCTTCTACTGTGTTAAACATTCTTGAATTTTCATTTTCAATTTTCAGCTCTTTTTTCTCACTAGATTTAGATGTATTAGTTGATACAATAGTTTCTTTTCCAGTTAATTTTTCCACATCACACTTTCTTATCTTTCCATTATATCCAGTACCTACAATAGTTTCTAAATCTATATTTAAATCTTCTGCTATTCTTCTAGCTAAAGGAGTAGTATTTGCTTTATTATCTTTTAAATAATTTAACACATCTACTAAATGAATCCTTCCATTTTCTCCACTTCCAATCAGCCTATCTAATTTTATATTGTCTTTTCTTGCCTGACTTCTAGCTGCTGGTGTGGCTTTTATTTTATTTGCCACCATATCTATCCCTCCTTATCTAACAATTAAAGATTTTATTGCTTCTTCTATTTCATCAACTCTTGGGACAACTGCTTTTTCTAACTCTGGATTATATGGTATTGGCACATCTTTTCCACAAATTCTTTTTACTGGAGCATCTAAATAATCAAATGATTCACTTTCTGTTATCAGGGCTGATATTTCTCCACCTAGCCCACCAGTCTTAGCTGCTTCATGGCAAATTAAAACTCTCCCAGTTTTACATACACTCTTTACTATAGTCTCTTTATCTAATGGATATAAAGTTCTTAAATCTATAATTTCAACATTTATATTTTCTTTTGATAGAGTCTCTGCTGCTTCTTCAACACTTTGTAACATTCTTCCATAAGTAATTACTGTAACATCAGTACCCTCTCTTTTAATATCTGCCTTTCCAATTTCAATTACATAATCATCTTCTGGCACAAAACCTTTTTTTCTGTATAACAATTTATTCTCAACAAATATGACTGGATTATTATCTCTTATAGCTGCTTTCAACAATCCCTTAGCATCTGCTGGTGTAGAAGGTGCAACTACTTTTACTCCTGGTACATGACAAAACCAAGCTTCTAAACTTTGTGAATGTTGCTCTGCTGAACCAGTTCCAGAACCTCCTGGACATCTAACAACCATTGGAACTTGTGCTTTTCCTCCAAACATATATCTCATTTTTGCCGCTTGATTTACAATTGCATCCATAGAAATTGTTACAAAGTCCATAAACATTACTTCCATAATAGGTCTTAAACCAGTTGCTGCTGCACCTGCTGCCGCTCCTGCTATAGCTGCTTCTGATATAGGAGTATCCCTTACTCTTTCTGGTCCAAATTCATCTATCATACCAACTGATACACCAAATGCTCCTCCATATATTCCTATATCTTCTCCCATAAATATTACATTTTCATCTCTTCTCATTTCTTCTGACATTGCTTCCTTTATTGCTTGTGCATATGTTAATTCCCTTGTACTCATTTTTATTTTCCTCCTTTACCATTCTTAGTCTGCATATACATCCTCTAATAAAGACTCTATTTTTGGATTTGGGCTATTTTGAGCAAACTCTACTGCATCTTCTATTGATTGCTTTGCAAATTCTTGAATCTTATCTAATTCATCTTCATTAGATAGATTATTTTCTATAAGATAATTTTTTAAAAATTCAATAGGGTCTTTTGCTTTCCATGATTCTATTTCTTCTTTTGTTCTATATACATTTGCATCTGATTTTGAATGACCTAACCATCTATAAGTTCTACTTTCAATTAATACAGGTCCTTCTCCTCTTCTACACTTCTCAGCAGCTTTTTGTACTGTTTCGTATACTTCTATTGGGTTATATCCATCTATTGATATTCCTTCTATTCCATAAGAAGCTGCTCTAGTGGCAATACTTTCTATATTCATATGACGTTTTATGCTTGTTGACATACCGTATAAATTATTCTCACAGTAAAATATTATTGGCAATTTCCATATTGAAGATAAATTTATTCCTTCATGAAAAGTACCTTCATTTGATGCTCCATCACCAAAACTACATAAAACTATTTTGCCTGTTTTTTTATACTGTTGTGTAAGTGCAGCTCCTGGAGCTATTGTAAGACCTCCACCTACAACTCCATTTGCTCCTAAGTTACCTGACTCAATATCTGCTATATGCATTGAGCCTCCTTTTCCCTTACAAAATCCAGTTTCTTTACCCATAAGTTCAGCCATCATTTTATTTAGGTCTATTCCCATTCCTATAAATTGACTATGTCCTCTATGAGTTAATGATACTAAATCTCCTTTTTCTAAAGCCATTACAGCCGCCACACTTGACGCTTCTTGACCTACAGATAAGTGAGTTGTTCCATGAACCATACCTCTTGCAAAAAACCAACTAACTTTCTCTTCAAATTTTCTAGCCTGATTCATTCTCTTATACATTTCAAGCAATGTTTCTTTTGATATTGACATATACATTCCCTCCTGTTAACTTTTATCTATCTTTCTATTAGTCACAATCTTCTAATAATTTAAGTGCTAAACTGTGATTAATTGCTAAACTATTTATAAATTTCGCTTTTAATGATGCCTTTATTGCCTCTATTTTTTCATCTCCTGAAGCGACACCTATTGTTCTTTTTATCTTTTTTAAATCTTCCAGTTTCACTCCTAATACTCTTTGATTAAATTCAAGTATAGAAGTTTTTCCTTCTTTATCAAAGGCTTGTAAACAAATTGCACCTATTGAGTTGTATTTTTTTAAATCTTCTATATCTGCTTCATTCATGTATCCAGAAGCCATTATTGTTGAGTTTAAACTCATAGGATTTCCTATACCCACAATTGCTATAGTTGTTTTATCTATTAAATCTAGTACTTCTTTAATTTTTTCGTCTTTGCAAAGTTTCTCTTTTGTAGACAAGTCAGACATAACAGCTGGAGCATGTAATAATTTAAAATCACCTCCAAAAGCCCTCGCTAAACTTACTGCTATTTGATTTGCATGAATATCTATTTCATTGTCTCCAATCCCTCCTAATAGAGGTATAAATGTAACATTTTTACAGTTACTTTTTTCCACATATCTTGGTATTTCTTTTAGTGTTGTTCCTATTGAAACACCTATTATATCATTTTCCTTTACTACTCTAGTTAAATATTCAGATACAGCTCTTGCTAGTTCTTGTTTTTGTGTTAGTGCATCCTGTTTATCATCTACTACTATTACTTCTTTTAATTTATATTTTCTCTCCAAACTTCTCTCTATTTTTTGGTAATCATTTTTCAAAACATCAACTATCTGTATTTTTACTATTCCTTGTTCAAAAGCTTCTTTTAATATTCTTGATATTGTTGGTCTTGATATTCCCAATTGATTTGCTATTTCCTGTTGATTCAAATTATCTTCGTAATAAAGTGAACAACACTTCATCATTAATCTTAAGTCTCCAATTTTTTTCATTTGCTTTCCTCCAAAATCAAGCTTTTCAATTATCTTTACATTTGTTCAATCATTTTACTTAATTTCAGTAACATTATAGAAGGGGTTCATATAAAAAGTCAACTGTTTTTTTGTATAACAAAAAAAAGGTGATACTTTTCTTGTACCACCACCTTCATAAATAGTTGAAAAATTGCTTCTTAGTGCATATTATATATTACTTCTAATTGTTAAATATCATCTCCATAAATTAAAAATTAATTGTCCACTTATAATGCTTTAAATAACAATAACTTATTAAATCATTTCTAAAAAACCAACCATTTCATCATTTAAAGTCTTCTTATATTTTTATTATTCGCTTCTCTAAAAATTCTTCAATAATCATAAATATATAATAGTTTTTATAGGGAACATTTACAATAGACCTTAATTAAACTTAAGACTTTATAAGAAACTTTTTCATTATTTAGTATTTAATTCATCAAGTATAGTACTATATTCTTTATCAAGCTTATAAAAAGACATTATGATAATTTGTAATATTGTTATAAATATAGGTAGGTATATAAAACATACTTTTATTGATACTATAGCTAAATCACTTTGAGTAGCTGATGTTCCTACATAACCACCAATTGATAATACTGCACCTAATATTGCTGAACCTAATCCATTTCCCACTTTAAACCCAAAACTAGATGCACTATTTATAAGCCCCTCAGTTCTATATCCAGTCTTCCATTCTCCATATTCAATAGTATCTGAAACAATAGCAAACATTGTTGATGCTATTCCAGCACTTCCTATTCCCTTTATAGCACTTGCAAATATTACTCCTATATGATTTTGTCCAACTATTATAAACATAACATTTGACGATATTAATATTATTGAACCTACTATTAATACATTTCTTTTTCCAAATTTTTTTATAAAAGGAGCAACCATAAACATAGCTATAATTTGGGATATATTTGAAACCATATTTATAGGACCAAATAATTTTTCATCTCCCAAAATAAACTTTGCATAATATACGGATGAACCACCATTTATCGCAAATACAATAAATATGCAAACTAAACATAATGTTATTTGTATCCAGTACTTATTTCTAAATAAAGATTTAATACCTATTTTAAATGGTATTACTTCATTCCTATCTTGCTTAACTGCTTTTACTCTTTCCTTGGTTCCAGTAAATGTTATAAAAAATACCATTATAGATGCTATTCCAAATACAAAGAATGTTTTAGTCCATGCTGATAAATTATTTCCAAAGTATTCAACTAGAGGTAGTGTAAGTCCATTTATTAGTAAGGTACCACAAGTGGCTAATATCATTCTAAATATACTTAATACTCCTCTTTCATACTGGTTTTGAGTTATAAGTGAATTTAGAGTTGCATAGGGTACATTGATTGCTGTATAAATAACAGTAGAAACTAAGTTATATGTAATAAAAATATAAATTAATTTAGAAGTGATACCAAGATTTGATGGAACAGAAAATAATAATACTGCTGCTATAGCAAAAGGAATCGCCATTCTCAAAATCCAAGGCCTAGCCTTACCGTATTTGGATTTAGTTCTATCCACTATAATTCCCATTGTTAAGTCACTAAACCCATCCAGTATCCTAGATACAAGCATAATACTACCTACAGCTGCTGCACTAACATCTGCATAATTAGTATAATAAAACAGCAAAAATGCTGACATAGCTGAGTATATGATATTGCACCCCAAATCCCCACAACCATAAGAAATTCTTTCAAAAAATGAAATCTTTTCATATCTAATCGTAGTTGCTTTAACATTAACTTCTGTATTCATAATACCATACTCCTTTTTGTAAGATTTGCCTTCTAATGTTTCTTATTTCAGAGCATAAGATTTACCTTTGCTCTGAAAATTTTAGTAATGATTTTATTAATCGACATCTTTTGATTCATCTACTATATATTCAAAAAAATCAAAATCAGCATAGTGTTTATGCTTTACACGATCTGCACAAGTTAATCCTATAAACGTACCTGTAAATTCTCCATATTTACAGTACTCATCTGAAAACTTAGTTGTATCAAATACCTTTCCTATTCTCTGGTAGTTTTTTTCATCATAACTCCATTCAAAATATGACTTACGACCTTGTACATACAGACGAAGATATATTGGTATATCTTTTATTGGTATCCTAGTATTTAAAAATTCCGTTTTCTCTCCATTTTCAAGATGTATTATTGATAGTGCACTTTGACCCAATGTTTCACTATAATACTTTCTTAAATTTATATAATTCATATTATCATAATACATTATCAAACCCGCACTATGCTGATGTACCTCTGGGTAAAACTCCATCTTAGTGGTTATTCTTGCATATACTGAAGTTAATTTTCTTGCCAATATGCTCACTTTATTTAATGATGTTCTTGATTCTTGTCCTCTAATCCTTACATATCCTGGTCTAGACTTAACATCTGCAAATGATAATGGTGAAATCCTAGGAGCATAGTACTGTAAACCTAATTCATTTGAATCAAAGTCATCAAAACTTGGTATAGATGAAACTAAATGTTCTTCTAGTTTACTTTCTGATACGTATTCTTTTGCCAAATTACTTTCATCTTCCATTCGAAGCCAATTATCCTTTGTCCATTTCATTTTTTGAATAGCTGTTTCTCTACCTAAAGTACACCTTAACTCTGGTACAAATGGTCTAGATGTTAGATGAACTAAATATACTTCACCTGATGTTGTTTCTATATAGCTTCCATGACCAGATTTTTGAAGTTTTGATTCTGGATTATAGTATTTAGGCTTTAGATGGTCAGGGTCATGTCTTTCATAAAAATCGCCTGGAATTGAAGTTACAATTGGATTCATTGAATCTTTTTCATAAGGTCCCCATATATTTTTAGCCCTTCCCATAGTTACACTATGACCATATCCAGTTCCACCTTCTGCACACATTATATAATAGTAATCTCCACGCTTTGTTATATGTGGTGCTTCAATACAACCTCTATCAGTTCCCCCTGACCATATTCTCTTTGGATATCCTACTATTTCTTTCTTTTTTGTACAGTATTCCACTAAACATATAACACCAGGTTTTTCATATCCTTCTCTAGTCTCCCAGTCTAATGATGCAATCCACTTTTTACCATCATCATCATGAAAAATAGACGCATCAAAACCTGATGAGTGTAGATATACTGGTTCACTCCACTCTCCCTTTATATCTTTTGATGTAATTAAATAATTATCAACATCAAAATATCTTGCATTCATAGAGTTCATAATTCCATAAACTATGTAAAATAAATCTTCTTCTTCACAATAAGTCAAACAAGGTGCCCAAATTCCTTTAGATGAAGGAAGCTTCTTCAAATCTATTTTTGTTTCATCTGTCAAAATATGAGTATATAACTCCCAATTTTTTAAGTCTTTAGAGTGATAAACAGGTATACCTGGAAACCATTCAAAAGATGAAACTACAAGATAATAATCATCTCCCTTTCTACAAATACAAGGATCTGGATTAAAACCTGGAAGTATAGGGTTTTTAATCATATCTTTTCCTCCAATTTTAGTTTAATATTCTATAGGATACCATTCTTGAGCTACACATTTGCCTAGGTCCCAACTATCCCATCCTATCCAACCTTCTTCATTAACTGTATCTAGTAATAACTTATAATTCCAATAGTAGTGACCACTTCCATTTCTCCATGCATCAAGCTGTGCTTTTGCTATCTTCCTATATAATTCTCTTTTATCGTCTTTTGATAATTTATCTATATTTGATTCAATCCCATTTAGAGGTGATTGACCTCCATTTGTATCTATACCACAAGCATATGAATTAAATAAGCTCCACTCCCCACATATAACAGGAAAATATTTTTGCATTTGTAAAATATCTTTAGCATAATTTTCTCTAATATATTTGAGATAGCTATCAATACTTTGTTCACATCCATCTGCTTCAGCTAACATCAAATATTGGTGTGTATCTAGAACAACATTTTTAAATTCTTCCTCTCTCATAAAGTCTTTCCATGCTTTTAATTCAAATGCATCATGAAATACTATAACGTTTTTCTCTCTCATATAAGGACGCATTACCTTATATGCTTTTATATAAAAATCACGTAAAAACTCTAATGAATTAGGTTTACTCCCCCTTGCCATCTCCTTATCTACAGCCTTAAACCGATTTGGAACATTCATTATGTTCCACATTCTTTCTGTTATAGGCTCATTTAAAATTTGGATTCCATACAATTCATGCCTCATCCCATAACGTTTTGCAAGTCTTTCTAATACATTTAATGTAAACGCTACATATTCTGGATTTTGTGACCAGCTACATATACCTGATATTCCTCCATTATCAAATCCATTTTGGCTTCCTGGAACTGTATGTAAGTCTATCAATATACTAAGCCCATACTTATCTGCCCAAGCAAATGCTTTATCAAGTTCTTTAACACATCCTATGAATGGTTCACAATCTCCAAAAATAAAGTATGGTACTGGTATACGAACTGAATTAAATCCCATAGATTTAATCGTTGCAAAATCTCTCTCTGTGATGTATTCACTACGATGAGTCTTAATTCTAGATTCATATGCCTCTCTTGAAAGCTGTCTTGGTAAATAGTATTCATCTTCAGCTTCTGTGCCTTCAAATAAACTTGAGGTCATCCATTTTTCTAAAACTAACCAACCTCCTAAATTTACACCTTTTATATACACATAAAATCCTCCCCTCTTATCTTATTTAAATAGGTATATTTTGCACTTATAATAAAATAATTTTTTTAAGTTATTTTAATATACAGTTATTATATTTGATTTTATCCGTTTTCTTAAGTATGTTTATTATCTAATTTATTAGTCTATATTATCTTTTTAATATTGAACATTATAAATTTACTATTTATAATTTAAAATTATAAGGAGGATATTATTATGAACAGAAATAATTTTTCACATGAAATAATTGAACCTATTGATAATTTAGATGTTAATTTCAAACTATTTGATGATAGTGGTAGTTATGTAGCAAATCATTGGCATAACTCATTAGAAATAATTTATATAACTTCTGGTGATTTACAAATTAACATGGAGGGTTACACTTATAATTTAAAAGCTAATGAGTGTATGTTCATTAATTCTGGAATTATTCACTCAACTAGATGTATTTATCAAAATACCTCTATATTATTGCAAGTACCATTGTCTTTTCTAAACAAATATATCCCTGATTTTAAAAATTGCTATTTTGACTTTAAGGTTAATGCCAATGACAATAACTATAAAAAAAATTCAAGTAAAGTTAAACTTATATTAGAAAACATGAGAGAAATTAAACTTAGTTCTCCTCCTGCAGCTAATCTGCTCTTTACAAGCTTATTATTTGAACTTTTATTTGAATTATATACAAACTTTAAAATATCTGTAGGTAATAAAAATATGAAAAAAACAGTACTTGATTTGTCAAAATTTGAACCAGTTTTAGAATATACAAAGATTAATTACAAAATGCCTATTTCTATTAACAAAATCGCTAAGGTAGCACACTTACAACCAGAATATTTTTGTAGAAAATTTAAACAGTATATGGGACAAACTTACTTAGAGTATTTAAATGATGTGCGTATTTCTCATATTTATAAAGATTTAATTAACACAAATGATACCTTATGCAGTATATTAGAAGCTCATGGATTTACTAATACAAAATTATTTTACAGAATTTTTAAGGAAAAATTTAAATGCACTCCTAAACATATAAGAAAAAAATCTACCTAAAATATGAGGTTATATGTTATTTATCTTTATAATAAAAAAAGTTTATCTTAAAATTTGATTAGAATAATCAATTTTGAGATAAACTCTTTTTTATTATAATTTATTTTTTATAAACTTTCTTCTTTATTTTGTAAATAAAGAAGTTAAATTAATGTATTAATATTTACATATTATTCATACAGTACTTATTCTTTTAATGCTGTAAGATTTATACTTAATGTTATCATAGGTACAATTACATAAATAAAGGCTGTAGCTGATGACACAATCCCAGAGTCATTCACTAAAAGAGTTACTAAACATCCTGCTATTGATGCTATAAATCCTTTAAATACAATTGGATACTCATCCATCAGTTGCTTAAAGTATCTAATCTGATTAATCATAAGAACTAAAATTACACCTATTCCAGTTAACAGTATATTTACCCATGCACTGGTTTGAGCTAGCTTTAAATTCATCTCTATCTTTCTACTAAATGTTTGTATTATTTCTCCTGGTCCATTAAAGTAAATTTCTTTTACAAACATACCTAAATGTGAATTACTTCCCAAAATCATATCTATTGCTACAAAAACTCCTAATACAAATACTACTGCTATACCTAATAATACGATTTTTTTGAAATCTATCTTTACATTATATATCAATAGTATAAATAGTAAAAATGCAACACATTCAGAAATAGCACTTCCAACATTTGCTCCCATAATTGGAGATGCACTTGTAATTAAGATAACCAAAGAAAAAACTATTATAGACCACTTTGGTATATTTTTATATGTAAGTAAAATTGCAAATGTAAATATTGCACTACCGATTGCCACACCTTGATACTCATTTCCTACTCCATAATATCTAGCTCCAATTATACAATCATAACTCATAACATTGCTTTTCATTAAATATGAGCCAAACCCAGCATCAATAACCATAATTACTATGGTTAATCCAGTAAAAAACAGCATGTTTTTTAAATCGTTCTTTATTAAAACTTTACTTATAAGATATATAGTAAGTGTTATTATAATTATTCCTAAAGATATTGCTAATGGTGTTTTGAAATTCATTATTGGTGTTATCATAAATGACAGTGGCATTACTATTCCTATTTTTAAAAGTTCCTTTAATATAAAAAATGTTGTTTCTTTATAATTTTTTGATATATGCTTTCTAAATAAAATTGCAATCATAGCAACTATCCATGACAAGAAAACTATACTTACAAAACCATTCAGTATTGTAGACCTTATGCTTGAAATAGATACTATCTTTTGATATTCATCCATCAAAAATTCTTTATTATCATCTCTGTTAATAAGTTCATATTTTCTTCCAACCATATTTTGATTTTTTATATTAAAGTTGTCTAATATTTCAACCCCAACATCTAAATTTGTTACAATACCTTCTCTTCTAGTAGTTGAAGATGATAATATACCTTTCCCTTCTCCATTTAATTTTATTATTGGCGAAAGTCTTCTTTTATTTTTATAATCTAAATCACTTGGAAATGCACTTGCTATGTAGACAGTGTCATTTTCTTCAACCATAGAAAATATATTTTTTAAATATATATCTATATTTTTTTCTATGTTATCTTTCATACTCTCATATGTTTTTTCATTTAAATTTGGTTTATATAAATCTAATCTATATGTGTCTCCAAGCTCCACAAAAATCACATCATTATTTTTGTAAGCTTCTTTAGTCTCTACAATCAATTTATCATAATCAGTTGATATTCCATAAGGCATAGATAAGTCTTTTTTATTTATAGTATCTACATTTCCATTAGGTATTCTTCCATATTCATCCATTGCAGTTAGACATAAGTTTCTATTTTTTATAAGTTGACCATTTTCAATTATATCTGAATTACCCAATACAGATGCTTTTAATCCATTATCAGATAAACTTTGTCCTAATGACCCTAATACAGAACCATACTCTCCAAAGTTTAAATTTTCATTTATAGACTTATTTATAGTTAAATTATTTATACCTTTTGCACTTTTTCCTGTAGCTGATTCAAAAACTATATTTCTATCCTTACTCGAGCTTTCAAAATTAATATCTTCTTCATTAGCCACATTAGCTCTACCACCAGCACCCATACTAGCATATGACCTTCTATCATCACTTCCTTTATCGCCTCTTATATTCATCAAGCCAATATACCCTCTATTGTCTAGTTCTTCTCTTAATGATTTTATTCTTAACATATTACTCATACTAGTTCTATTCATATCTATAAATATTACTTTTCCACGTGTTGATATATCATCTGCAAAACTATACTGACTTGCTGATGTTAATATTATGATAAATGTTGCTAAGAAAGATATAATCTTTTTTCTCATAAATTCTCCCTGCTTTCTGATTTAAATCCCCATCTTTAAGAATACATTAAACATTATCGTTATAAATAAATAAATTTGGACCATCTATTTAAAATAAACAGCCCAAATTATAGGTTTCTTTGAACATATTAATTTTTAGGTTTTGCAAATATCATTCTACCTGCAGGAGTTTGAAGAACAGAAGTAACGAGTACTTTTATAGTCTCATTCATATATTTTCTTCCTCCATCAACAACTATCATAGTTCCATCATCTAGATATGCAACACCTTGTTGAGCCTCTTTTCCTTCTTTAACCACTTGAACAACCATATCTTCACCTGGTATAGCAACTGGTTTTATAGCATTAGCTAACTCATTTATATTTAATACTTCAACACCTTGGAATTGAGCAACTTTATTTAAGTTATAATCATTTGTAACAACTTTTCCATTTAAAACCTGAGCAAGCTTTAATAATTTACTATCAACTTCTGCTATATCATCAAAGTCTCTCTCACTTATTTCAACTTCTATATTTAATTCTTTCTGAATTATATTTAATATATCCAGACCTCTTCTACCTCTTACTCTTTTTAAATCATCTGAAGAATCTGCAATATGTCTTAGTTCCTCCAAAACAAAAGCAGGAATAATAAGTTTTCCTTCTATAAACCCAGTCTTACAAATATCAGCTATTCTTCCATCAATTATTACACTTGTATCCAATACTTTTGGAGGAATGGCTTTTACTTCTTTTTTATTTTCTTTATCCTTATCTTTATCCTTAATAGGATTTGCTAATCTTCCTAGTTTTCCAATATTAAATAAATCATTTTTACTTTTAAGCGCAACTTTCATTCCAAGATATCCTAGGAATAAATATAATAGTAAGGATAGTATTCCACCTACTATTGGTATTCTATTTACTAATCCACTTAATAAATACGCAATAACAAATCCTACTATAAGACCCATAGACCCTAACAATATATCAGTCTGAGGATATTTTGACAATTCTTTATCCACTATTTTAGCAATTTCTTTTACTTTATTTACAACCCATGGTTCTATAAGATATCCTAAAATGGCTATTATTATACCTGCTACTACAGCTGCGATATAACCATATGTTTCTTTTCCAAATGTTAATATTTCAAAATCTTTCATTAATGTTAAATAGGTTGTTATACCTATTGTAAATCCAAGTAAAATAAACAATATTCTTGTTACTTTCCTTATCAATGCTTCACCCCCTAGTTATACTTATCTATTATAGACCAAAGTGTATATTATATTCAAGAAAAAAGTAGTAAAATTCATTTAAAATTCATCATATGTGTCTATCTAATAAGACTAATTGTTTCATTTTTATGAGTCCATTTTTTATATATGTTGCTCTTATTTCACCTATTCCTTCAACCTCATCTAATTCTTCAATAGATGCATCTAAAATTTGTTGAAAGTTTTCAAAATAATTTACTAAGTTTTCTATTATTGCTGTTGGTAGTCTATGTATTTTGCTAAGAATCCTATAACCTCTTGTTTTTATAGGCATATCCATACTTTCTGAAAAACCACTATACCCTAATAGTTTTGCCATATTGACCAATTCTATTAGTTCTTCTGAATTTAAATTTTTGACCTTTTTCATAAGTTCTTTTATTTCTGTGTTTTCTTTATTATAATCTTTGAATATTAATTTCTGGTCTATTCTGGTTGTACCCATTAATTCTTCTAATTGCATACTTACTAAAGTTCCTTCATCACCCAATTCTATCACATATTTTTCAATTATACTTGTAACTCTCATTACCATTTCCATCTTTTGCATGACTAATGCAACATCATAAATAGTTACCAAATCATTAAACTCTAAGGCATTTAAATTTGTTACAGCTTGGTCCAATACTGTCTTATATTTTTCCAGAGTTTGTATAGCCTGATTTGCCTTAGTAAATATCTTAGATATATCTTCGACTACATACTTCTCATTTCCTCTATAAACTGTTATAACATTTCTTCTTTGTGAAATTCCTATGACTATAGCACCAGTTTGTTTTGCTACTCTTTCTGCTGTTCTATGTCTTGTTCCTGTCTCTGATGTTTCTATAAAATAGTCAGGTATAAGTTGTGCATTAGCAAATAATATTTTCTTTACATCACCACTTAAAACTATAGCTCCATCCATTTTAGCTAATTCATATAGATATGATGGTGAATATTCTGCATTTATAGCAAATCCTCCATCTACTATTTTCATTACATCTTCGTTTGTTGCAATTACAATTAATCCACCAGTCTTAGCTCTTAGTACATTGTTTAGACCTAATCTAAGTGGAGTTCCAGGAGATATCATTTTTAATGCATATAGCATATTTTTATTATCTAGAAAATTCTCCATATTTATTGATTCCTCCCAAGTACTATATTTATAGCTTGTCTTAAGTTATCTACTGGCCATATTTCTATGCCTTTGGTCTCTTTTACAACATCATAATTACTTCTAGGAACTACTATCTTTTTAAATCCAAGTTTTTTACACTCAGCTATTCTCTTTTCTATAAAGCTTACTGCTCTAACTTCTCCTGTAAGTCCCACTTCTCCTGTAACAGCTATATCTTCATCTATCGGTATATTTCTAAAACTAGATGCTACAGAAATGGCTATCCCTAAATCAATTGAGGGTTCATTTATCTTTATTCCTCCAACTATGTTTATATAGACATCTTGATTTTGTATTTGCAAACCAACACGTTTTTCTAATACTGCTAATAACATACCTACTCTATTGTAATCGACTCCTGTAGATGTTCTTTTTGGTATACCAAAACTTGTAGGAGAAACTAATGCTTGCAATTCAAGTAACATTGGTCTCGTACCTTCTACAGTAGATATTATTACTGAACCTGCTACATCTTTTGGTTTTTCAGAGATTAAAATTTTAGATGGATTATCAAGTTCTACTAATCCTAAATCCCTCATTTCAAACACTCCAAGTTCATTAGTTGAACCAAATCGATTTTTAACAGCTCTTACTAATCTATAAGTATTATATCTTTCTCCTTCAAAATATAGAACAGTATCAACCATATGCTCTAATAATTTTGGTCCTGCTAGTGAACCTTCTTTTGTAACATGCCCAACTATGAACGTTGAAATTCCCATTTTTTTAGAAATTTTCATGAATTTTGAAGTACCTTCTTTAATTTGGCTGACAGTTCCTGGTGCCGAGGATATTTCTGGACTGAAGACAGTTTGAATTGAGTCTAGAATTATTAATTCTGGATTTACACTTTCTAAATAAGATTCAATTATACTTAAATTATTTTCAGCAAATATATATAAATTTTCTGAGTTAATACCTAATCTTTTAGCTCTCATTTTTATTTGAGATTCTGATTCTTCTCCAGTTATATATAAAACAGTTTTTCCTAAATTGGCAACATTACTAGATACTTGGATTAAAAGTGTTGATTTACCTATACCAGGGTCACCACCAACAAGCACTAAAGAGCCTTTAACTATACCTCCTCCAAGCACTCTATCTAATTCATTTATATCTGTTGTAAACCGCTCTTCTTCTTTACTCTCTATTGAGTTTATACTGACTGGTTTAGATGAAGATTTATCTATTATAAAGACCTCTTTTTTGGTGCTTTTTTGGTCTATTTCTTCTACAAATGTATTCCATTTTGTACATTCTGGACATTTACCAAGCCATTTAGCTGTTTCATATCCGCAAGATTGACATACATATTTTGTTTTTATTTTTGCCATACTTTTATCATCCTTAATTTTTTATTCTATACTATAATTTTAGCATATCTGAAAGACAATATGTAAAGATTAAATAAAATAATTAAGGACAATGAATTATTATAGATTCATTGCCCTTAAAATTTTGTTTAGATTATAAAACTTATATTTGCAATATTTTAAAATGCAACTCTATTAAATTATTTAGTTTCAAAAACTATTTTTTCATCTTTGACTTTTGCTACTACATTACTTCCCTTTTTCACATTACCTTTTAAGATTGCTTCAGATAGCTCATCTTCCAACTCTTTTTGTAAAGCTCTTTTAAGAGGTCTTGCTCCATATTCTAAGTCAAATCCAGATTTAGAAATTAATTTAACAGCCTCATCACTCATTTCTAATTTTATATCCATTTCTTTTAATCTCTCTTGTAGTTTCGCTGCCATTAAAAGTACTATTTTTGATATATGATTTTCATTTAGTGAGTGGAAAACAATTATATCATCTATTCTGTTTAAAAACTCTGGTCTGAATCTTTGTTTTAATTCACCCATTATATTTTCTTTCATTTTTTCATATTGAGATTTTTCTTCTTCGTCTCCTTTAGCTATACTAAATCCTAAAGTTTTTTGTCTACCAATTGTAGATGCTCCAACATTTGATGTCATTATTACAATAGTATTCTTAAAATCTACAGTTCTTCCTTTTGAATCAGTTAGTCTACCATCATCTAGAATTTGTAACAGAATATTAAATACATCTGGATGAGCTTTTTCTATCTCATCAAATAAGATAACTGAATATGGATTTCTTCTTACTTTTTCAGTTAATTGACCACCTTCATCATGACCTACATAACCTGGAGGTGAACCTATCATTCTTGACACAGCATGTTTTTCCATATATTCAGACATATCTATTCTAATTATTTGATTTTCATCTCCAAATTGCACTTCTGCTAATGCCTTAGATAATTCTGTTTTACCTACTCCTGTTGGACCTAAAAATAAAAATGAACCAATTGGTCTATTAGGGTCTTTAAGACCTGCTCTTGACCTTCTGATTGCCTTTGAAATAGATTTTACTGCTTGTTCTTGACCTATAACTCTATTGTGCAGTATTTCCTCAAGTCTCAAAAGTCTATCAGCCTCTTCTTCAAGAATTTTATTAACTGGTATTCCTGTCCATAAGCCCACTACTTCAGCAATAACTTCTCCATCAACTAAATCTGAATGTTTAGATGACTTGTTCCATCTTTCTCTAACATCTTCTAATTGTTTTTTAAGTAGACCTTGTTCATCTCTTATTTTGGCTGCTTTCTCAAAGTCTTGACATCTTACTGCTTCTTCTTTTTCTTTATCTATATTTTCTATTTCTAGTTCTAATTTTTTTATTTCTGAAGGAGGTGTATTTTCTTTTAATCTTACTTTTGATGCAGCTTCATCAATCAAGTCTATAGCTTTATCTGGCAGATATCTGTCTGATATATATCTAGTTGATAATTCTACAGCTGCCTTTATAGCATCATCAGTTATTTTAACTTTATGATGAGCTTCATATTTATCTCTTAATCCTTCTAATATTTTTATTGAGTCCTCTTTAGTTGGTTCATCTACCATAACTGGTTGGAATCTTCTTTCTAGAGCAGAATCTTTTTCAACATGCTTTCTATATTCATCAATTGTAGTTGCACCTATAACTTGTATTTCTCCTCTTGCTAAGGCTGGCTTTAATATATTTGAAGCATCTATAGAGCCTTCTCCAGTAGACCCAGCCCCTATTATTGTGTGCATCTCATCTATAAATAAGATTATGTTTCCATTTTTAACAACTTCATCTACAACTTCTTTAATTCTTTCTTCAAATTCTCCTCTATACTTAGCTCCAGCCAATAATGAACCCATCTCTAAAGAGTATAAAGTTTTGTTTTTTAGTGTTTCTGGAACATTTCCTAAGGCTATATTTGTAGCCAGACCTTCAGCTATGGCTGTTTTCCCTACACCTGGGTCTCCTATCAACACTGGATTGTTTTTAGTTCTTCTACTTAATATTTGTATTACTCTTTGTATTTCTTTTTCTCTACCTATTACAGGGTCTATTTTATTCTGTTTTGCATATAGTGTAAGATTTCTTCCATACTTATCAAGTACTTTAGATTCTGCTTGATTCTGGTTGCCCGTGTAACTATTTTCTGCTTTGTATTGATTTTTATCACTAATACCCATCATATCAATTGTTAATTGGGCTAAAGTCCTATCATTTACTCCAGCATAATTTAAAATCTTATTAGCTATTCCTTCACCTTCTTGAATAATTGCTAATAATATATGCTCAGTCCCAATATAATTTGTTTTTAATTTATTTGCAAACATTCCTGATAATTCAAGTATTTGTTTACTCCTTGGACTTAATACTATATCTTCTGAGATTTCTTCTCCCTTACCTTCCATATCAACTATTTTGCCTTCTAAATAAGCTTCTGTAAATCCAACTTTACTTAGAACTTTAGCAGCTATACCTTCTTCTTCTCTTAAAAGACCTAAAAGTATATGTTCACTTCCGACAATATTGTGTCCTAGACTTTTAGCAGATTCAAACGCTAAATCAATTGCCTTTTTAGCTCTTTGTGTAAATCTATTGAAGTTCACAATTCATCCCTCCTCTTAATTTTTCCAAAGTTTCTCTAATATATGTTGCTCTATTTATATCTCTATTCTCAACATCATCACTCTTATACATTATTGACTGATGCGCTGGTTGTATACCTATCATAAGTTGTTCTATAGCCCTTAAATCTAGTTTATCTATATAGTTCATTTCTATTCCCATTTTTATATTTGATAGATGGCTCATTGCCTCTGCGCTACTCATTACTCTTGAATTTTCAAGTGTCCCTATCGATCTAAATATTTTATCTTCTAGTTTTATACCTAATTTTTTTTGCAATATTTCTCTAGCTTTTATTTCTTTTGAAATTGCATCTTTTGTAAGTCCACTTACATTTTCTATAATATTAGACTCTGTTCTTCCAAGTGTAAGTTGATTAGATATTTGATATATATTTCCCAATGCTTCTGTTCGTTCTCCATATATCCCTCTAATTGCTATACCTATTTGTGATGAAATTTTATAAAGTTCATCCATATAGCCTAGTTGACTTAATGCTGGTAAATGCATCATTACAGAAGCTCTCATTCCTGTTCCTGTATTAGTTGGACAAGATGTTAGATAACCTAGCTTTGTGTTAAAGGCATATTCTAAACTTGATTCTAACAAATCATCTATTTCATTTGCTACACTATATGCATATTCTAAGTTTAAATCATCACATATAGTTTGTATCCTTATATGGTCTTCTTCATTTATCATTATGCTTATAGTTTTATCTTTTTTTACTATAACTGCACTTTTATCATTTTCTGCTAAATCTGGGCTTATTATATGTTCTTCAACCATAAGCATTTTTTTAGATTGGTCTAAATCTTCAATTTTATAGAAATCAAATTCTTCTTTTTGTTCTAAGTTAGAATTAATAAACGCATTTTTTACTTTTTCTATTATTTCCATGGCACATTCTTTATCTAATTTATTTGGAAATGGATAGTTATTTAAATTTCTAGCTAGCCTAACTCTTGATTTCATGACTATGTTCTCTTTCATAATATCACTCCAATCTTAGTCAATAGAACCTTTTAAATATTTAATTTTATCTCTAAATTGAGCTGCTAATTCATACTCTTCATTTTTTATAGCTCTATCTAAATCTTCTTTTAGTTCTTTAATCTCATTTTCTACACTTATCTTATAAAAAGATTTTTTAGGTGCTTTTCCTGTATGTTCTATATGCCCATGTATATTTTGAAGCATTGGATTTACTTGACTACTAAATGCATTATAACATTCACTACATCCAAATCTCCCATTATTCTTAAACTCACTATATGTTGTATTGCATTTAGGACAAACTAGCTTTTCCTCAAGTTCTTTTTTAGGTTGAAAACCTAAATTAGAAAATATATCCATCATTGAAAAAGGCATATCTAAGTTAAAATTCATTTCTGTATTCTCTTTTGCACACTCACTACATAAATACATCTCTGTTTTTTCTCCATTGACTATCTTATTATAATATACAGATGCTTTATTCTTATTGCATTTTTGACATAGCATAAATTATCACTCCTCTATACTAAATAATCCTATTATTATATTCTTTAAAATATTAGATCTTACCTTCTCTTTTAATTCATATATTGGCATACACAATGATTTATCATCTATTGCATATAATATTAATTTTAATTCTCTTTCGTTAATCAAATCCGACTCTTTTAAACCTTCTAATAATTCTTTTGCTTTTTTATAGGATATCTGACTTCCTATTTTTTCATTTAGTAGTTCTCTAATATGCCCATCTTTACTTTTTCGTATTTTTTCTATTTGAACATATCCTCCGCCACCTTTTTTACTTTCAATGTAATATCCTCTATCTATTGTAAATCTTGTTGTTAAGACATAATTTATTTGTGATGGTGCACAACTAAACAAGTTTGCTAGTTCATTTCTTTGAATTTGTATGCTATTATCTTCTTCCATCAAATCTTTAATAAATTTTTCAATTATATCTGTCATAGTTGCCATTAATATCACCACACACCTTTTTATTTTTGACTTTCTTTGACTATTATTTTACACCTATTATTTAAATTTTTAAAGCCCTAAATTGTATAAATTTAAATTTTTTATAGAAATTTAGATATGAATTTATTCTTTCATTAATTATGAGTTTTTATTTATTATATTTATTGATAACCAAATGCTAATTTTTTGCTTCATGATTAGATTTCAGAACTTTAAATACTTTATATTTTAAATATACCTTCTCATCTTTATTACTAAACATTTGTAAAAATAATAATAAAAAAATACTTTCTTTTTATTAAAATATTTAAGAAAGTATTATATATTTTTTTATTCATCAAAAATGTATAAAAACTAGGTATAAGTTTACCTAACATAAACCTATACCTAGTTAAAACCCTAAAAATATTTTTAATAATATATATTAATTATTTTTCTATTTATTTTGTTCATTACTTTGCAGTAGCTAACCCAATTATTTTTTCTGCAAACTGTGATGGAACCTCTCCATATCTCTCTAATTCCATTTCAAAGTATCCTCTACCTTGTGTCATTGCTCTTAAATCTATTGCATATTTAAATGTCTCTGCTTGTGGAGCTTCTGCAAATATTATTTGTTTCCCTTTGTCATCTGGTTCCATTCCAAATATTTTTCCTCTTCTCTTATTTATATCACCCATGACATCTCCCATATATTCTTCTGGAACAGTTATCTTAAGTTTCATTATAGGTTCTAGTAGTATTGGGTGTGCTTCTTCCATACCTTTTTTAAAGGCTGCACTTGCTGCCATCTTAAAGGCCATTTCAGAAGAGTCTACATCATGGTATGAACCATCATAAAGCGTAGCTTTTATGTTTGTAACAGGATATCCTGCTAATATACCTTTTTGCATAGAGTCTTTTAAACCTTTTTCAACTGCTGGTATATATTGTTTTGGTACAGAACCACCAAATATTTCTTCTGTAAATTCAAAATCAGATTCACATCTTTCAAATCTTATTTTTACGTCTCCATATTGACCATGACCACCTGATTGCTTTTTATGTTTTCCTTGTACATCAGCTGTTCCTTTTATAGTTTCTCTATAAGGAACTTTAAGGTCATTCAATTCAACATCAACACCAAACTTATCTTTCATTTTATTTTTAATTGTTTTTATATGAAGTTCTCCTTGACCTCCTAAAAGTGCTTGTTTTGTCTCTGTATTTCTATACCAATGTAATGTAGGGTCCTCTTCTACTAGTTTATTTAATACAGATGCTACTTTTTCTTCATCACCTTTATTCTTAGGAGTTACTGCATAATATATTTGTGGTTTAGGAAAATCTATCTTTTCTAAAGCTTCTGCATCTTTATCTGCAGATATAGTGTCTCCTGTTTTTAGAGAATTAACTTTAGTTATAACTACTATATCACCAGCTTTAGCTTTTTCTATTTCTACTAATTCACTATTTCTCAATGTATATATATTAGCTATTTTTTCTTTTACATTTTTATTTATATTAAAAACATCTTTATCCTTAGAAAGTGCACCCTCAGTAATTTTTATATATGACATCTTTCCAACAAATGGGTCAACCATAGTTTTAAATACTAATCCCCTAAATGGTTTGCTTTCCTCTGTAAAGATAGGTTCTAAATAACTTGATATTGTATCTAATATTTCCTTTGTGCCTATATTATTTATAGTTGAACCACATATTACAGGTATAATATCACCTCTTTGTATACCTATAATAATACCTTTTTGTATCTCTTCTGTAGTTAGTTCTTCTCCATTAAAATATTTATCTAATATTTGGTCATCAGTTTCTGCTATAAGTTCCATTAATGCTTCTTTAACACTCATAGCTTGTTCCTTAAATTCACCTTCTAAATCATCTATGTTTTCAAAAACATTATGTAACTTTACAAAGTTTTTATCTTTGTATATAGGACTTATCATAGGAACTATCTTATTATTGTATTTTTCTCTTAACATTGCTATTGCATCTTTGTATCTTGCCTTTTCATTATCTATTTTATTTATAAACATTATCTTAGGAATACTCTCAGTTAGTTCTAATGATTTCTCTGTACCAACTTGAATAGGCGCTGTTGCATCTATTACTATTATTGCTGCATCACTTGCTCTAAGAGATGACACAACGTCTCCGCTAAAGTCAAAATATCCTGGGGTATCCAATAAGTTAAACTTATAATCATTATACTCTATAGGTATTAATCCCATGCTATAAGTCATATTTACCTTGTCTGTTAATTTAGGTATCTTATTAGTGTTTGCTGTGTAAGCTATAGTTTCGATTAGATTTGTTTTTCCACATCCGCTATGTCCTAATACCGCTACATTTCTCAACATTTTACTATCATAAACCTTCATATAAGCACCCACCTTTTAAATTTATGTATTTTATCTTTGCTGTTATTTCCTAAGAAATATTATGGAAAATATTTACTATATTTAGAATTTTTAGATAACATTTTCCTTACTAGCTTTATTTCTACATCTGGAGGTAATTGTCCTCTTTTTTTTAACAAATATTTAATTAAAATAAATAAAAACACTCTAAAACATTTTTTATTAAACATTTCAGAGTGCTTTTTAATTTATTTTAATTAAATTACTTCATTATCATTAATAATTGTTTATCTTCAACCATATCATCTTCTTTTACTTTGATTGACTTAATTACTCCATCAGTCTTAGCAACTATTATAGTTTCCATCTTCATAGCCTCTATAACGATTAATGGTTGATTTGCTTTTACTTCATCTTCTTCTTTAACCATTATTTTTATAACTTTTCCTGGTATGCTTGCTCCAATTTGAAGAGGGTCATTCATATCAGCTTTTTCAACATTATTAATTTTTCCAGAGAAATTCTTATCTTTTATTTCTACTTCTCTAACCATTCCATTTAACTCAAATCCTATAGTTCTAAATCCATTTTCCTTAACTTCACCAATTTCAACTAATCTTATTGTTAATACCTTACCTTCTTCTATTTCTACTTCACATTCTTCATTTTTATTTAATCCATAGAAGAATACATCACTTTCAAGTTTAGATATATCATTATAATGTTGTAGATGTTTGATATAATCTTCATATACTTTTGGATATAAAGCATAACTTATAACATTTCTTATATTAGCATTTATATCATACTTTTCATTTAGATATTTAGCTATTTCATCAAAATCTTCTGCTGGTAATAATGAACCTGGTCTTACTGTTATAGCTTCTTCACCTTTTAGAACTACCTCTTGTAAATCTTTTGGTATTCCACCTTCTGGTTGACCAATCATACCTTTACAGTAATCCACAACAGAATCTGGGAATGATAAATTTTTACCTTCTTCTATTATATTGTCTTTATCTAATTTATTTTTAGTCATAAAGATAGCTAAGTCTCCTACAACTTTTGAAGATGGAGTTACTTTTATTATATCTCCTACAACTTCATTAGCTTCTTTATATTTTTCTTTAACTTCATCAAATCTATTAACTAATCCTAAACTATCAGCTTGAGGTTTTAAGTTTGTATATTGGCCTCCTGGTATTTCAAAATTATATATTTCTGCACAAGAATTAGTTAAATCACTTTCAAATTTATTATAAACTTTTCTTAAATCCTTATAATATTTTCCTAACTCATCATATCCAAATAAATCTATTCCTGTATCTCTCTCTGTATTCTTAAGTGCCTCTACTATAGCATTAAGTGATGGCTGACTTGTAAGTCCTGCCATAGATTCTAATGCAGCATCAATTATGTCTACTCCAGCTTCTGACGCCATTAAACAAGTTGCTACACCATTTCCACTTGTATCATGAGTGTGTAAATGTATTGGTGCTTTTACATTTTTCTTTAACTCTTTAACTAGTGTGTAAGCTGAATATGGTTTAAGAAGACCTGACATATCTTTTATTGCTATTATGTCTGCTCCCAAGCTTTCTAATTCTTGTGCCATTTTAATATAATATTCTAGATTGTATTTAGTTTTAGTCTTATCTAGTATATCACCTGTATAACACATAGTTGCTTCAACAATTTTTCCAGTTTCTAAAGCTGTATTAATAGATGGTTTCATATTTTCAACCCAGTTTAATGAATCAAATATTCTAAATACATCTATACCTTGTCTAGCAGATTCTTTTGTAAATTCTTCTATTACATTATCTGGATAGTTTTTATATCCAACTCCATTTGATGCTCTAAGCAACATTTGGAACATTATGCTTGGTATTTCTTCTCTTAGCTTTTGTAATCTACGCCAAGGAGATTCTTTTAAAAATCTATATGCAACATCATAAGTAGCTCCTCCCCACATTTCAAGTGAGAATAAATCCTTTTGATATTTTTCTGTTGGCTTAGCAGCTTTTAATAAGTCATATGTTCTTATTCTTGTTGCTAATAATGATTGATGTGCATCTCTCATTGTTGTATCTGTTAATAGTAATTTCTTATCATTTTTTATCTTTTCTATATATGCAGATTTACCTAACTTATCGAAAAGTATTTTACTTCCTTCCGATTTTGAACCATCCTTATCCATTCTTGGGTCATGTAATGCATCAAATAATGGTTTTTCTTTACAAGCATTATCATTTACAATTACATCTCCTATAAATTGAAGTAATTTTGTTCCTCTGTCTTTACTTTCTGTTATTTCAAATAAATCTGGATTTTCATCTATAAACTTAGTACTACATTTACCATTTGAGAATATAGGATTATTTAAAACATTAACTAGGAATCCTACATTAGTTTTAACACCTCTAACTCTAAGTTCTTTTATAGATCTTATAGTTTTATTTATTGCTCCTTGGAATGTTCTATCCCAAGATATTGTCTTAACCAATAAACTATCATAGTGAGGACTTATGTTTGCCCCTGTAAATCCATTTCCTCCATCTAGTCTTATACCAAATCCTGAACCAGTTCTATAAACTTGAATTTTACCTGTATCAGGCATGAATTTATTCTTAGGGTCTTCTGTAGTTATTCTACATTGGATAGAGTAACCTCTTATTTCCACATCATCTTGTGATTTTATATTAATTTCTTCACTATCTAAGCTGTAACCTTGGGCTATTAGTATTTGACTTTGAACTATATCTATTCCTGTAACCATCTCTGTTACAGTATGTTCAACCTGTACTCTTGTGTTCATCTCTATAAAATAATGCCCACCATTTGCATCTACTAAAAATTCTAATGTTCCCGCATTAGAATAACCCACATGTTTTGATAACTTAACTGCATCTTCACATATCTCTTTTCTTACTTTATCTTCTAATGAAAAAGCTGGTGCATATTCTATTATTTTTTGATGTCTTCTTTGAACTGAACAATCTCTTTCATATAAGTGAACTATATTTCCATAATTATCACCTAATATTTGAACTTCTATATGTTTTGGATCAGCTATATATTTTTCTATAAATATAATATCTTCTCCAAAAGCTTTTCTTGATTCACTACAAGCAGTTTCATATTCAAGCTCTAAGTCTTCTTCGCGATGTACAATTCTCATACCTCTACCACCACCGCCATTAGATGCTTTTATCATAACAGGATATCCTATTTTGTTTGCAACTTCCTTTGCTTCTTCAGTACTTCTTATTGCTTTTTCTACTCCTGGTATAGTTTGAACATTAACTTCTTTTGCGATTTTTTTAGAGTTAATCTTATCCCCCATCATATTCATTACCTTAGATGATGGTCCTATAAAAGTAATTCCATTCTCTTCACATTTACGAGCAAATTCTGCATTCTCCGCTAGAAAACCATATCCTGGATGTATAGCATCAACTTTTTTTCTCTTTGCTAGGTCTATTATTCCATCCATATCTAAATATGCATCTATTGGCCCTTTACCTTCTCCTATCAAATATGATTCATCCGCTTTTGTTCTAAACAATCCATACTTATCTTCCTTACTGTATATACCAACACTTTTTATCCCCAATTCTGAACAGGCTCTAAATATTCTTATAGCTATTTCGCCTCTATTAGCCACTAGTATTTTATTAAACTTTTTAAGCATACTCTATTCTTCTCCTTTATTGTTTGTGTAATATTAAAGATTATAGACTAAAATACTTTATTTTTGAAGATGTTTAAGAAAGTTCCTTAATTAATAAGATAAATTTATAAATATAAGTAATTTTTAGACTGTGTAAACTCGATTTACCTCATTAAAATTAAGGCATTTTTTATAGAATTTCAGATGAATTTATGTGAAAATTTCTACAATTGACTTGATTTTATACTGTTTTTTTCTATGTTTACATAATTATTTTCATCTTTACGTAAGATTTTATACATTTTTTTAATATAGTTCATATTCATATCCTAATCTACTTGTCTAGATAGCCTCTTTACTACATCAGAAAGTTTTAAGTGCCCTAAATCTGCATACGCTACAGCTAGTATTATTTTTACAATTCCATATACCTCGTCTAATTTATATGCTCTAGCATTTATTATTGTATATTTTGGCATTAACTCTTCTAAATCCAGTGCAAGTTCATCAGACAAAGTCATATATTCATCAAATTTCTCTTCATCAGATAGACTGGCTAAATTACATTGCTCATTTATAAGAGAATCTAGGTAATTTAAATCTATACTTAACTGATATGCTATTACATCTTCTCTTTTTGTGCTTTTACTTAAATCTTTTTCAACTTTAAATTCACTATTTTTATCTATAATTATTTTAAGTTCTTCACTATCAACTATTTCATTTCCTATTACTATATACAAATTTTTTACCTCCTAAATATAAAAACTTTTTCAATCAAAAATAAAACCTCTAGTAGTTTTACTAGAGGTTTGCACTGGTGGGATTAACAGGGCTCGAACCTGTGACCCCCTGCTTGTAAGGCAGGTGCTCTCCCAGCTGAGCTATAATCCCTCGCTATTCATATGGTGCGCCCAAAGGGACTCGAACCCCTAACCTTCTGATTCGTAGTCAGACACTCTATCCAGTTGAGCTATGAGCGCATTTTATTGGAGGCGACACCCAGATTCGAACTGGGGATCAAGGAGTTGCAGTCCACTGCCTTACCACTTGGCTATGTCGCCGCCTTTTTGGTGATCTATCCGCGACTCGAACGCGGGACACCCTGATTAAAAGTCAGGTGCTCTACCGACTGAGCTAATAGACCATATAAGTTGGGGTGGATAATGAGAGTCGAACTCACGACCTCCAGAGCCACAATCTGGCGCTCTAACCAACTGAGCTATACCCACCATAAGTTAATTTAATGTGGTGGGCCATCAGGGACTCGAACCCCAGACCTACCGGTTATGAGCCGGGCGCTCTAACCAACTGAGCTAATGGCCCACATTAAATTTCAGTAGCGGTAATAGGAGTCGAACCTATGACCTTTCGGGTATGAACCGAACGCTCTAGCCAACTAAGCTATACCGCCACATTTTGGTGCCCAGAGGCGGAATCGAACCACCGACACGGGGATTTTCAGTCCCCTGCTCTACCGACTGAGCTATCTGGGCATTTGGCGGAGAGGGTGGGATTCGAACCCACGGCCCCTTTCGAAGTCACTGGTTTTCAAGACCAGCTCCTTAAACCACTCGGACACCTCTCCATTGGTGATCTATCCGCGACTCGAACGCGGGACACCCTGATTAAAAGTCAGGTGCTCTACCGACTGAGCTAATAGACCATACTGTTTGGCTGGGGATGCAGGACTCGAACCTACGCATACATGAGTCAAAGTCATGTGCCTTACCGACTTGGCTAATCCCCAATATATATGTGGTGAGCGCACAGGGATTCGAACCCCGGACACACGCCTTAGAAGGGCGTTGCTCTATCCAGCTGAGCTATGCACCCACATTACAACATAAACATAAAATTTGGAGCGGGAAACGAGATTCGAACTCGCGACTTCAACCTTGGCAAGGTTGCGCTCTACCACTGAACTATTCCCGCTCGTTTATTAAATTAAATAAAAATGGTGCGGATGAAGGGAGTCGAACCCCCACGCCAATGGCGCTAGATCCTAAGTCTAGTGCGTCTGCCAATTCCGCCACATCCGCGCATTTTTTTGGTGGAGGATGGTGGATTCGAACCACCGAAGTCGATGACAACAGATTTACAGTCTGCCCCCTTTGGCCGCTCGGGAAATCCTCCGTATTAATTTTATATGGAGCTGGTGATAGGAATCGAACCTACAACCTGCTGATTACAAGTCAGCTGCTCTACCGTTGAGCCACACCAGCATTTTATTTTGGCGACCTGGAAGGGGCTCGAACCCTCGACCTCCAGCGTGACAGGCTGGCATTCTAACCAACTGAACTACCAGGCCGCAAATGGTGGGACCAACAGGGCTCGAACCTGTGACCCCCTGCTTGTAAGGCAGGTGCTCTCCCAGCTGAGCTATGGTCCCATTTTTGGAGCGGGTGAAGGGGATCGAACCCTCACAGCTGGCTTGGAAGGCCAGAACTCTACCATTGAGCTACACCCGCATATTTAATTGGTGACTCGTAGGGGAATTGAACCCCTGTTACCGCCGTGAAAGGGCGGTGTCTTAACCTCTTGACCAACGAGCCATTTTAATGGTTGCGGAGGCAGGACTTGAACCTACGACCTTCGGGTTATGAGCCCGACGAGCTGCCAACTGCTCCACTCCGCGATATTGTTTTATAAGTGCCGAAGACCGGAATCGAACCGGTACGAGAGGTAAGTCCCGCAGGATTTTAAGTCCTGTGCGTCTGCCAGTTCCGCCACTTCGGCTTTTTTGGCTCCAAGGGTGGGGCTCGAACCCACAGCCTACCGGTTAACAGCCGGTTGCTCCACCGTTGAGCTACCTTGGAATATTTTGGAGGCGACACCCAGATTCGAACTGGGGATCAAGGAGTTGCAGTCCACTGCCTTACCACTTGGCTATGTCGCCACCTTTTTGGTGATCTATCCGCGACTCGAACGCGGGACACCCTGATTAAAAGTCAGGTGCTCTACCGACTGAGCTAATAGACCATATGAATTGGGGTGGATAATGAGAGTCGAACTCACGACCTCCAGAGCCACAATCTGGCGCTCTAACCAACTGAGCTATACCCACCTTATATTGGTCGAGGTGAAGGGACTCGAACCCCCGGCCCCATGGTCCCAAACCATGTGCGCTACCAAACTGCGCTACACCTCGAATTTATATTAATTAATTTAATGTGGTGGGCCATCAGGGACTCGAACCCCAGACCTACCGGTTATGAGCCGGGCGCTCTAACCAACTGAGCTAATGGCCCACATTAAATTTTAGTAGCGGTAATAGGAGTCGAACCTATGACCTTTCGGGTATGAACCGAACGCTCTAGCCAACTAAGCTATACCGCCATATTTTGGTGCCCAGAGGCGGAATCGAACCACCGACACGGGGATTTTCAGTCCCCTGCTCTACCGACTGAGCTATCTGGGCATTTGGCGGAGAGGGTGGGATTCGAACCCACGGCCCCTTTCGAAGTCACTGGTTTTCAAGACCAGCTCCTTAAACCACTCGGACACCTCTCCACATTCGGATACTTAAACTTATTCTAAAATTGAACCTAACTATATTTAAAATAAAAATAATTCAAATATAGCTTAGTAATACATCATTTGGCTGGGGATGCAGGACTCGAACCTACGCATACATGAGTCAAAGTCATGTGCCTTACCGACTTGGCTAATCCCCAATATATGTGGTGAGCGCACAGGGATTCGAACCCCGGACACACGCCTTAGAAGGGCGTTGCTCTATCCAGCTGAGCTATGCACCCACAATTTATATATGTATATCAAACAAAAATGGTGCGGATGAAGGGAGTCGAACCCCCACGCCAATGGCGCTAGATCCTAAGTCTAGTGCGTCTGCCAATTCCGCCACATCCGCGCATTTTTTTGGTGGAGGATGGTGGATTCGAACCACCGAAGTCGATGACAACAGATTTACAGTCTGCCCCCTTTGGCCGCTCGGGAAATCCTCCGTATTAATTTTACATGGAGCTGGTGATAGGAATCGAACCTACAACCTGCTGATTACAAGTCAGCTGCTCTACCGTTGAGCCACACCAGCATTTTATTTTGGCGACCTGGAAGGGGTTCGAACCCTCGACCTCCAGCGTGACAGGCTGGCATTCTAACCAACTGAACTACCAGGCCGCAAATGGTGGGACCAACAGGGCTCGAACCTGTGACCCCCTGCTTGTAAGGCAGGTGCTCTCCCAGCTGAGCTATGGTCCCATTTTTGGAGCGGGTGAAGGGGATCGAACCCTCACAGCTGGCTTGGAAGGCCAGAACTCTACCATTGAGCTACACCCGCATATTTAATTGGTGACTCGTAGGGGAATTGAACCCCTGTTACCGCCGTGAAAGGGCGGTGTCTTAACCTCTTGACCAACGAGCCATTTTAATGGTTGCGGAGGCAGGACTTGAACCTACGACCTTCGGGTTATGAGCCCGACGAGCTGCCAACTGCTCCACTCCGCGATATTGTTTTATAAGTGCCGAAGACCGGAATCGAACCGGTACGAGAGGTAAGTCCCGCAGGATTTTAAGTCCTGTGCGTCTGCCAGTTCCGCCACTTCGGCTTTTTTTGGCTCCAAGGGTGGGGCTCGAACCCACAGCCTACCGGTTAACAGCCGGTTGCTCCACCATTGAGCTACCTTGGAATATTCACGTGGCTACGTCCTACTCTCCCAGGCAGTTTCCCACCAAGTACCATCAGCGCTAAAGAGCTTAACTTCTGTGTTCGGAATGGGAACAGGTGTATCCTCTTTGCTATTATAACCACATATTGCCTATTTATAAGACAAGTATTATATTAACATCTTTATTTTTAAATGTCAATAGTTTTGAAGTACTAAATAGTAATTGTTTTTACGATATATACTTCATCAATTGAAGTTAGTACTTTACATAGAGTTAACACTCTAAAAACTGCACATATATCTTAATGAATAACATCAAATAATATTGGTCAAGTCCTCGACCTATTAGTATCGATAAGCTAAATACATTGCTGCACTTACACCTTCGACCTATCAACCAGATAGTCTTTCTGGGGTCTTACCCTTGCGGTGGGAAATCTTATCTTGAAGTTGGCTTCGCGCTTAGATGCTTTCAGCGCTTATCCATTCCGTACATAGCTACCCAGCCATGCCCTTGGCAGGACAACTGGTACACCAGAGGTACGTCCATCCCGGTCCTCTCGTACTAAGGACAGGTCTTCTCAAATTTCCTACGCCTGCGACGGATAGGGACCGAACTGTCTCACGACGTTCTGAACCCAGCTCGCGTACCACTTTAATGGGCGAACAGCCCAACCCTTGGGACCTACTACAGCCCCAGGATGTGATGAGCCGACATCGAGGTGCCAAACCTCCCCGTCGATGTGGACTCTTGGGGGAGATAAGCCTGTTATCCCCAGGGTAGCTTTTATCCGTTGAGCGATGGCCCTTCCACGCAGAACCACCGGATCACTAAGTCCGATTTTCATCCTTGCTCGACCTGTATGTCTTGCAATCAAGCTCTCTTTTGCCTTTACACTCTACGTACGATTTCCGACCGTACTGAGAGAACCTTTGAGCGCCTCCGTTACCTTTTGGGAGGCGACCGCCCCAGTCAAACTGCCCACCTGACAGTGTCCCAAGACCAGATTCATGGCCTATGGTTAGAGTCCCAGTACTACAAGGGTGGTATCCCAAGGATGGCTCCGCCAAAACTGGCGTCCTGGTTTCAAAGCCTCCCACCTATCCTGTACATGTAGTACCAAGACCCAATGTCAAGCTACAGTAAAGCTCCATGGGGTCTTTCCGTCCTGTCGCAGGTATCCGGCATCTTCACCGGAATTACAATTTCACCGAGTCTGTTGTTGAGACAGTGCCCAAATCGTTACGCCTTTCGTGCGGGTCGGAACTTACCCGACAAGGAATTTCGCTACCTTAGGACCGTTATAGTTACGGCCGCCGTTTACTGGGGCTTAAGTTCACTGCTTCGATTGCTCTAACAGATCCCCTTAACCTTCCAGCACCGGGCAGGCGTCAGCTCCTATACATCGTCTTGCGACTTAGCAGAAACCTATGTTTTTGGTAAACAGTCGCTTGGGCCTATTCTCTGCGGCCACCTGATGGTGGCACCCCTTATCCCTAAGTTACGGGGTCATTTTGCCGAGTTCCTTAACAACAGTTCTCTCGCTGGCCTTAGGATACTCTCCTCACCCACCTGTGTCGGTTTGCGGTACGGGTACCTTTAACCTCGATAGAGACTTTTCTTGACAGTGTGAAATCAGCTACTTCGCTACTAAATTTCGCTCCCCATCACATCCCAGCATTATCAAAGCGGATTTACCTACTTTGACTGCCTCAATGCTTGGGCACACATAACCAACAGTGTGCTTAGCTTATCCTACTGTGTCATCCCTTCTCTCAAACGGTTATCGGTAGTACAGGAATATCAACCTGTTGTCCATCACCTACGCCTTTCGGCCTCAGCTTAGGTCCCGACTAACCCAGGGCGGACGAACCTTCCCCTGGAAACCTTGGGTTTACGGCCTGTGGGATTCTCACCCACATCTCGCTACTCATGCCAACATTCTCACTCCCATACTGTCCACATGTCCTTACGATCATGCTTCAACCCGTATGGGAAGCTCCCCTACCCATCATTACTGATGCCGTAGCTTCGGTAGTAAGTTTTAGCCCCGGAAATCTTCGGCGCAGGATCACTCGACCAGTGAGCTATTACGCACTCTTTGAATGAGTGGCTGCTTCTAAGCCAACATCCTGGTTGTCTGTGCAATCCCACATCCTTTACCACTTAACTTACATTTAGGGACCTTAGCTGACGATCTGGGCTGTTGCCCTTTCGACTATGAATCTTATCACCCACAGTCTGACTCCCAAGTATAAGATGACGGCATTCGGAGTTTGATAGTCTTCGGTAGGTGCAATACCCCCTAGGACATTCAGTGCTCTACCTCCGTATCTCTCACCTTGAGGCTAGCCCTAAAGCTATTTCGGGGAGAACCAGCTATCTCCGGGCTCGATTGGAATTTCACCGCTACCCACAAGTCATCCCCGAGCTTTTCAACGCTCGTGGGTTCGGACCTCCACGAAATTTTACTTTCGCTTCATCCTGCTCATGGGTAGGTCGCCCGGTTTCGGGTCTACGTCAAGTAACTGAACGCTCAGTTAAAACTCGCTTTCGCTACGGCTCCACACCTTAAGTGCTTAACCTTGCTACTTAACGTAACTCGTTGGCCCGTTCTACAAAAAGTACGCGGTCACACAAGAAATGTGCTTCCACAGCTTGTAAGTGCAGGGTTTCAGGTTCTATTTCACTCCCCTCCCGGGGTTCTTTTCACCTTTCCCTCACGGTACTATACGCTATCGGTCACTAGGTAGTATTTAGCCTTGGAGGGTGGTCCCTCCTGCTTCCCACAGGGTTTCACGTGTCCCGTGGTACTCTGGATCATATCTAAAGTCTTCTCGTTTAACATACAGGACTATTACCTTCTGTGGTGGGTCTTTCCAAACCTCTTCAATTACGATACCTCTTCGTTATGATATGTCCGCAACCCCAATAAAGAAAACTTTATTGGTTTGGGCTAATCCGCGTTCGCTCGCCGCTACTTACGGAATCGAATTTCTTTCTCTTCCTTCAGGTACTTAGATGTTTCAGTTCCCTGAGTTCCCCTCATTAAGCTATGTATTCACTTAATGATACTTAGACATTACTCTAAGTGAGTTTCCTCATTCGGAAATCTTCGGATCAAAGTTTACGTGCAACTCCCCGAAGCTTATCGCAGCTTATCACGTCCTTCATCGGCTCCTAGTGCCAAGGCATCCGCCCTGCACCCTTAATAACTTGACCAGTTAAAAAGGTTTGATAGATTAGAAGCTATCAACTTCGATAATTTTAAAAAGTTATCAGCTTTATATATTACAAATTAGATGTCATATCACTAAATATATATGCAGTTTTCAAAGTGCTAACGCACAGCGCCAACAAACAAACTTCACATGCGTTCAGTTTATTCTGTTGCTAAAAGTGCTAAAGCACGTCGCCAACGGATAAATCCCGTTGCTTAAAGTGCTAATTTTGAGTATTCGTAAAAACGAACCCTCAAAATTAAACAGTAGGTAATTCTCCTTAGAAAGGAGGTGATCCAGCCGCACCTTCCGATACGGCTACCTTGTTACGACTTCACCCCAGTTATTGATTCCACCTTCGACGACTTCTTCCAAAAGGTTAGATAATCGGCTTCGGGCGTCTCCAACTCCCGTGGTGTGACGGGCGGTGTGTACAAGACCCGGGAACGCATTCACCGCAGCATTCTGATCTGCGATTACTAGTAACTCCAGCTTCATGTAGGCGAGTTTCAGCCTACAATCCGAACTGAGAGTAGCTTTAAGGGATTAGCTCCACCTTACGGCTTGGCAACCCTCTGTACTACCCATTGTAGCACGTGTGTAGCCCTAAGCATAAGGGGCATGATGATTTGACGTCATCCCCACCTTCCTCCAGGTTATCCCTGGCAGTCTCTCTAGAGTGCCCAACTTAATGATGGCAACTAAAGACAAGGGTTGCGCTCGTTGCGGGACTTAACCCAACATCTCACGACACGAGCTGACGACAACCATGCACCACCTGTCACCAATGTCCCCGAAGGGAACTCTCCGATTAAGGAGATGTCATTGGGATGTCAAGCTTAGGTAAGGTTCTTCGCGTTGCTTCGAATTAAACCACATGCTCCGCTACTTGTGCGGGTCCCCGTCAATTCCTTTGAGTTTCACTCTTGCGAGCGTACTTCCCAGGCGGAGTACTTAATGCGTTAGCTGCGGCACCGAAGGGGGTAACCCCCGACACCTAGTACTCATCGTTTACAGCGTGGACTACCAGGGTATCTAATCCTGTTTGCTCCCCACGCTTTCGTGCCTCAGCGTCAGTTACAGTCCAGAGAGCCGCCTTCGCAACTGGTGTTCCTCCTAATATCTACGCATTTCACCGCTACACTAGGAATTCCACTCTCCTCTCCTGCACTCAAGTCTCCCAGTTTCAAGAGCTTACTACGGTTGAGCCGTAGCCTTTCACTCCTGACTTGAAAGACCGCCTACGCACCCTTTACGCCCAGTAAATCCGGATAACGCTAGCCCCCTACGTATTACCGCGGCTGCTGGCACGTAGTTAGCCGGGGCTTCCTCCTCAAGTACCGTCATTATCTTCCTTGAGGACAGAGTTTTACGACCCGAAGGCCTTCATCACTCACGCGGCGTTGCTGCATCAGGCTTTCGCCCATTGTGCAATATTCCCCACTGCTGCCTCCCGTAGGAGTTTGGACCGTGTCTCAGTTCCAATGTGGCCGATCACCCTCTCAGGTCGGCTACTGATCGTCGCCTTGGTAAGCCGTTACCTTACCAACTAGCTAATCAGACGCGGGTCCATCCTGTACTGGCTCACCTTTGATATTCAAGAGATGCCTCTCAAATATATTATCCCGTATTAGCATACCTTTCGGTATGTTATCCGTGTGTACAGGGTAGGTTACCCACGCGTTACTCACCCGTCCGCCGCTCTTTACCGAAGTAAATCGCTCAACTTGCATGTGTTAGGCACGCCGCCAGCGTTCATCCTGAGCCAGGATCAAACTCTCAAATAAAAGTTTATCAGGCTCAGATACTATTGTTATCAAAATATCTGGCTTTATGGTTTGTTTCTTAATATAAATTAACCTACTGTTTAATTTTCAATGTTCGTGTTTATTTCTTTTTCCTTTTTTCAAGGACAAGTAATACTATATCATCTTTATCTATTCTAGTCAATATAATTTTTTACTTTTTTTATTTTTTTTATTTATCATGTATTCTTTATATTTAATTTTTAAAACTTAATGCTAAGTAAACCTGTTTATTTCATAAAACTAATATATATTCTATGCTCTATTTTCCTTTTTATTCTATATTTAAATTTTTTATTTACAAGAATATTTTTAATATAACATATTTGATAAAATTAATTTACATTTCTTTCACTTGTAATTTTTGCAATCTTGTATTAGATTAATATTAAAAATAATTTATCAATAACCTTATTCACAAAGACAGTTTTTATATATCAAAATATAATATAAATACTATGCTACATTTTAGGAGGATTTTATTATGAGCAAAAAAGTATTAATAATGTCTGCTTCCACTGGTGGTGGGCATAATAGGGCTGCTCTAGCTATTAAAGAAGAACTTACTTCCAAAACACTTGATGGAGAGCCAATTGAATGTGAAATAATAGATAGTTTGAAATTAGTTAATAATACAATGGATAAAATAATTTCAAGAGGATACGAAAAATCTGCTATATATACTCCCAAAGCCTATGGAAGTGTATATAGATTATCTGAAACAAATCTTTTGTCAAAAAATGAATTTAAAGATAATCTACTAATAACATTCATGGCTAAAAAATTTAAAAAGCTTATTAGAAGCGAAAAACCAGACTTGATTATAGGAACGCATCCTTTTCCAATGATTGCTCTAAGTACATTGAAAAAAAACTTTAATTTACATAATAATGAATCAAATGCTTACACAGAGCATTTTTATAAACATTATACAAATACCATTAATGTTCCTCCGCTTATTTCTGTATTAACCGATTATACTACTCATTCTACATGGATACAAAATGAAATTGATTACTATATTGTTGGTCATGAATATGTAAAAGAATTATTGGTGTTTGATGGAGTTGAACCGAGTAAAATTAGAACATTTGGAATCCCTGTTGAAAAATCTTTTCTCTCTCACAGAGATAAAGATATTGTTCTTTCTGAGTTGAATTTATCTCCTGATAAATTAACTGTTTTACTTATGGGGGGTAGCTTTGGGGCTGGAAATATAAAAGAGACACTTGATGAATTACTGGATACTGATAGAGACTTTCAAATACTTGTAATTACTGGTAAGAATGAAAGCCTAAAAGAAAAAATCGAAAAAAAACTTATGTCTCGTTATCATGATAAAAATGTATGTGTTCTTGGATACACTGATAAGATGAATGATATTTTAGCTTCTATAGATGTATTAGTAAGCAAACCTGGTGGACTTACTACAACTGAGGCTCTTTTAAAAGATGTACCTATGATAGTTCCTTATTATATACCAGGTCAGGAAGAAGAGAATCTTGATTTCTTATCTAATTGTGGTGCAGCACTTAGAACTACAAAAAAATATAACTTGTCAATATTACTAAAAGTTTTAATAGATGACCCTAGCAGATTAGAAATGCTAAAAAGAAATATTAAATCAATAAGAAAGTCAAATTCAGCCCAAAATATAGCTAATTTAATTTTAAATATAATTTCTGGTTGATAAAATAAATAAAATCCCTATAGTATATATATTATCTATTAGGGATTTTTTATTTTCTAATTATTTAATATTAAATTGGTTCATAAAAGTCTTCTTCATAATCATACTGATAATTTTTATAATTATTTCTAAATTCAGCATTTTTATTTCGTACATTTTTTTTAGTTTTTTTCTTATTAGAAAAACTTATATCCTCAAAATCATCATATTTAGGTTTATCTTTTGATTTCATTTTTTTAACTCTTTTTTCTTTCATTGCATTATGTTCTTCTAAGTTCATAATTGGTTTCATGTTGCACCCCTATCAAAATTTTTAAATGATTTATACAACAAATTATACAATACAGAAGAAATTTATTCAATAAATCTAAATCAAAATTAATTTGAATTTAACTCAAAAAATTACAAAAATCGAGGTATTAACCTCGATTTTTATATTTCTCTTCTGCCTTCTAGTGCTTTTGATATTGTGACCTCATCTGCATACTCTAAATCGCCTCCAACAGGAAGACCATGAGCTATCCGAGTGACTTTGATTCCCATTGGTTTTACTAACCTAGCAATATACATGGCTGTAGCTTCACCTTCAATAGTAGGATTTGTTGCCATTATTATTTCTTTGACTTCCTGATTGCCAAGTCTTTGGATAAGTTCCTTTATTTTTAACATATCTGGTCCAATTCCATCCATTGGAGAAATTACTCCATTTAATACATGATACTGTCCTTTAAACTCTCTCGTTCTCTCCATAGCTGCTACATCTCTTGGATCTTCCACAACACATATAACACTTGAATCTCTACTTTTATTTGAACACATGCTACATGGGTCTGTATCTGTTATATTACAACAAATTGAGCAATATCTTATTTCTCTTTTTGCATCTATAATCGCTTTAGATAAAGCTTCCACATCATTAGTATTCATATTAATAATATGAAAAGCCAATCTTTGAGCAGTCTTTCTTCCTACTCCAGGAAGCTTTGAAAATTCCTCTATAAGTCTCGTTATGGGACCTGTATAAACTTGCATAAATACCACCTACTAGAATAACCCAGGTATATTCATACCTCCAGTTACCTTACTCATTTGACTTGCTTGTATATCATCAATATTTCTCAATGCTTGATTTACTGCACTTAAAACTAAATCTTGTAGCATTTCTATATCATCTGGATCAACTACTTCTGGCTTGATAGTTATATCTATAACTTCTTTTTTACCATTAACTTTTACAGTAACTGCTCCTCCACCAACTGAAGCTTCTACTTCTTTACTTTCTAACTCTTGTTGAGCTTTTTGCATATTTTCTTGCATTTTTTGAGCCTGCTTTAACAAGTTGTTCATATTTCCACCACCAGGCATCATTCCGCCTCCAAAACCTTTTTTAGCCATAAACACTATTCCTCCTAAACTTATTTTCATTTTATTATTATATCATAATAGTATTTTATTATTTACTCTCATTTTCATCAATACTATCTTTTATTTCTAATATCTCTTCACTCACTATGTTCTTTAATATTTCCTCACCAATGTCCTTTTTCTCTTTAACTTCAAGATTTATATCTTTAACTTCTGATGTCAGTACTATTTTTACATTAAAACTTCTATTTAAAACATCTCTTATTGTTTTTTCTAAATAATTTATTGTATCTTGAGAGCTCAGTCTAGTTTTTGCAAAATCAAATTTATCATCAAATATAACATACAACATATTAGAATATACATTAAAACTTTTTACTTCACTTAAGAGTGCGTATATTGGCATTTTTTTATCTTTTTTAATTTGTTTAAGTATATTCTTCCAAGATGACTCTATAAGTATAACGTCCTCATTTTTTACATCTTCATAAACTACATTTTCTTGTTTTACATCTATTTCTCTATCGACCTCATACTCTTTTTCTTTATTATTCCCAATTTTTTCAGACTTAAAGTTCCCCAGTTCAATCATTTTTTCTAAGTTCTCAACTCTTTTTATAAGAGCTTCTTTACTTTCATCAAACATTGGTTGAGCAATTTTCATTATGGTTATTTCCACTAAAACCCTTGGATTTGAAGATGACTTTATATCATCCTGAGTTATTGATAATATATTTAAAATCCTTATTAAATCATTTATATCTATATTTTTAGACTGAATTTTAAGTTGTTCTATAGTTTCTTCTGGTAATGAAATTATTTCATCCAATTCTGATGAAACCTTACATACCATTAAATTTCTAAAATGATCAATTAAGTCATTTATAAGATTTCTTATATCTTTGCCCCATAAGACAAATTCATTTAATATCTCAAGAGACTTTTTAGTGTCCTGCTCTACAATACATTGAGACAATTCAAATAATTGTTCTATATTTACGCTTCCCATTAATTCAACAACATCTTTATAATCTATCTTACTTTCTCCAAAAGACATACATTGGTCTAATATACTAAGTGCATCTCTAAGAGCTCCTTGAGAATTTCTAGCTATTAAATTAAGAGCTTTATCATCTATATCAATTCCTTCATCTTCACAAATCTTTTTCATTCTAAGGGTCATATCTTTAACTGTAACTCTTTTAAAATCGTATCTTTGGCATCTTGATAAAATGGTTGCAGGTATTTTGTGAGGCTCTGTAGTTGCTAATATAAAAATTACATATGATGGAGGTTCCTCTAAGGTCTTTAATAATGCATTAAAAGCTCCTTGAGACAACATATGAACTTCATCTATTATATATACTTTATATTTAGCATTGGCTGGAGAATATTTCACACTTTCTCTAAGCTCTCTTATATCATCTACACTATTATTTGAAGCTGCATCTATTTCTACAACATCCATTGTATTATCTTTTAATACAGATTCGCATATCTCACACTCATTACACGGTTCTTCATTTATTTTATTCAAACAGTTTACTGCTCTTGAAAAAATCTTTGCAGTAGATGTTTTACCAGTACCTCTTGTTCCACAAAACAAATAAGCATGTCCTATATTATCACTATATATTTGATTCTTTAAAGTCTTAATAATATGATCTTGACCAATAACATCTTCAAATTTTTGTGGTCTATATGCTCTATATAATGCTTTATGCATCTTTTTACCTCTCTTTAGCAAAATTAATAAAAAAATCCCTCATTATCTAAGGGATTAGTCTTTTATATATTAAATGCTGTACACCATCTATCGACTTAATTCCATAGGCGTTACCAAAACAGTTAGCTCAACTTAGGCACCCCCACGGCACACAAAAGTGATCACTTACCGCTGCTTCCTTCCGGATCTGACGGGGTTCATGAGCTTTCATTGCGCAGGACCTAAGCATCAACACCACTTATTTAGGGCGGCCCTACAGAAAATAAGCCTTTAGATGGAATTCAATCCTGCTATAGCGGATTGCAGGTTACAGGGCACCGCTACCTCCCCATCTAGTACAGCAAAATTACAACCATATTTAATTACTTTCATTGTTTCTGGCGGAGAGAGTGGGATTTGAACCCACGATACAGTTTTACCCATATACTCGCTTTCCAGGCGAGCGCCTTCGACCACTCGACCATCTCTCCTTAATCTCTTTTTCTCAATGCCTTAAAAAATTCTTGCAATATGATCGAGCATTCTTCTTGCAAAACATCAAAAGCTACTTTTACATTATTATTATTAAAATAATCTAATTTAAACTCATGCTGTTTTTCTATATATGAATTTTTTACATGTCTTGTCCCTATTATAAGCTTTTTTATTCTAGAATTAACTATTGCGCCACTACACATTATGCAAGGTTCCATTGTAACATATAAATCACAATCAGTCAACCTCCAACCACCTAATTTTTCTGATGCTTGTTTTATCGCTAAAATTTCTGCATGTGCCGTAGAGTCTTTTAACGTTTCTGTAAGGTTATGAGCTCTAGCTATTATTTGATTATCTTTAACTATAATAGCACCTATTGGTGTTTCTTTTTTATTATATGCTTTATATGCTTCTTTTAATGCTTCTTTCATATAAAATGAACTTTCCATAATTCCTCCCAAAACTTATAACAAACTTATCTTATCATAATTCATTTTATAATTCAACTTAATTTTATTTTGTTTATTTAATTATTACTATATATAGCTATATTTTTTTTAAATTAGTTCTAAAATAATTTTTAGATATTCATACAAGAGTGTTTTATAAAAATATTTAGTGTTTTATGATGAAAATTCTGCTGTGTAAATTAACATAAAAAAACTATGAAATTAATATTTATAATAATTTCATAGTTTTTTTATTTATTGTTTACTCATAATATATTCTCTTCATCAAAGCATACTCTACATATACAATTAATATAAATTTATTTTATAACATCAACACCCATATAAGGTCTTAATTCTTCTGGAACTACTACAGAACCATCTGCCTGCTGATAATTTTCTAATATAGCAGCCAAACATCTTCCTATCGCTAATCCAGAACCATTTAATGTATGAACATATTCTGCTTTTGATTTTTTATCCCTTTTAAATCTTATTCCTGCTCTTCTTGCTTGGAAATCTTCAAAATTTGAACAAGAAGATATTTCTACATATCTATTGTAGCTTGGCATCCAAACTTCTAAATCATATTTAAATGCAGCTGTAAATCCCAAATCTCCTGTACATATTTTTACAACTCTATATGGAAGACCTAACATTTGTAACATAGTTTCAGCATCATGAGTTAATGATTCTAATTCATTATAAGAATCTTCTGGTTTAACAAATTTAACTAATTCAACTTTATTAAATTGATGTTGTCTAACTAAACCTCTTGTATCTCTTCCTGCTGAACCTGCTTCAGATCTAAAACAAGGAGTATATGCACAGTATTTAATTGGAAGCTCTGCAACATCTAATATTTCATTAGCATGTATATTAGTAACAGGAACTTCAGCTGTTGGTATTAAGAAATACTCTAATCCTTCTATTTTAAACATATCTTCTTCAAATTTAGGAAGTTGACCAGTCCCTATAAAACTATTTCTATTGGCCATAAATGGAGGTAAGACTTCCGTATAGCCATGCTTAGCTGTATGAGTATTTAAAAAGAAATTCATTAAAGATCTTTCTAATCTAGCTCCTAATCCCCTATATAAAGTAAACCTTGACCCAGTTATTTTCCCTGCTCTTTCAAAATCTAAAATACCTAGACCTGTACCTATATCCCAATGCGCTTTATGCTCAAAATCAAATTTAGTAGGTTCTCCCCAAGTTCTTATTTGAACATTGTCTTCATCTGTTTCACCTTGTGGTACCTCTGGATGAGGAACATTTGGTATTCTCATTAATGTATATTCCATTTTTGCTTCTACTTCTTTTACTTTCTCATCAATACCTTTTATCTTATCTGATAACTCTTTCAATCTTGCCTTTTCTTCTGTTACATCTTTTCCTTCTTTTATTAATTGAGGTATTTTTTTAGAATTTACATTTAACTCATTTTTCATAACTTCAACTTCTTGAAGTATTTCTCTTCTTTTATTATCTAATTCCACTACAGCATCAAGGTCAAATTCTCTTTCACCTCTTCTTTCCATAGCTTTTTTGATATCATCTAGATTTTCTCTTATTCTTTTAATATCTAACATATTAATTCCTCCTAATAATTTTGATAATATAAGTTATAATTCCAACTTAATTTACAAACATTATACTTGTAAACTCTTAGTTTAAACAAATTTTAAAAATAAAAAAAGACCTCCGTTTACCCTATAAAAGGGACGAAAATCTTTTATCCGCGTTGCCACCCTAATTGACTATACTAAAATGTATAATCCTCTCAGACCTATAACGTAGGTAAACGTCTAGCTTTAACTAGAAGCTCTAGAGTAGATTCAAAAACCATTGTAATGAGTTTTCACCATCCACTCATTCTCTGAATACAATCTGTTTTTTACTATTTTCCTTCACAGCTTTTTAACTAATTGTTTTATTTGATAATCATTATATTATATATATTAACATCTTTCAATACTATTATTCAAATTTTTTTAGAATTTTCTTTAATTTTTTATATTAAATTCATTTTTTCTATTTAATTAAGACCTTATCTTTTATCCATTGTATTTAGATTACCTGTATTATTAAATAATAATGAAGAAGGAACAAATGGAACTTTTATATCATTCTCATCAAATTTATTTTTTACCTTTTCCATTACATCAAAGTATACATCCCAGTAATCATCAGTTTTTACCCAAGGTCTAGCAACTATTTGCATGGTGTTATTTCCTATAGAGTTTAAACCTATTATAGGCTTTGGATCATTTAATATTCTTTTTTCGTTTGTAAAAATTTCATTTAATATAGACTTAACTACATCTATATCACTATCATATGAAATATTATATGAAAAATCTATTCTTCTTTTGTTTTGATGTGTGTAATTAATTATATTATTACTTGTCAGTTGAAAATTAGGTATAATTATAGTTTTATTATCTGGTGTCTTAAGAACAGTGCTAAATATTTGTATGTCAGAAACTGTACCTTCTACACCTGAACCTTGAATATAATCACCTATATTAAATGGCTTAAAAAATAAAATAATCATACCAGAGCCTAAATTTGATAATATTTCTTTAAAAGCTAAACCTATACTAAATCCAGCAGCTCCTAACACAGCTACAACTGATGTAGTTTGTATCCCTATAATACCTAAGCTTATCAATGATATAATAGATAACATAGATATATATATTCCATATACAATAAAATTATTTACACCTTTACTCATTCCATATTTGATTAGAAACTTTGAAACCATCCTTCTTACTATTTTAGATATATAAATACCTATCACAAATACAATTATTGCATATATAATATTTGGTATATTATCACTAAAATTATCGAGCATATTTTCTAAAGTTCTCTTAGTTATATTGCTATTTGTTGAGGCAGTCTTAGCCAATGATAAAAAATTCATTCAACTCCTCCTTATGATAATATTCCGTTGTCCTTTAACTCTTTTACTATAGCTTCTATAGTTTCTTCTTTTATTGCCTCAATTGTATGAATATGGCTACATTCTGTCAGAACCGATAATTGTTTAAATTCATTTGTCTCAACTTTCTTCATAAAGTTGTCTATATCCATTTTAGAATAAATATTAAGTTCTGCAGTTATCTGACCATATGTTGGATGATTTACAATGACATCTTTTATAATACCACCTAAATCTACAATTATCTTTAATTCATCATAAATTTCTTTAGAATCCTTATGATTTTTACACTTTATTTGTTTTGTAAAATACGGTTGATTATATATTATATATCCTTGAGGTGTAGCTATTATTTCAAATCCTCTAGCTCTTATAAGGGCTATATCTTGAACTATTACTTGCCTACTTACATTTAATAGTTCAGCTAGTGTTCCACCTTTTACAGGATGCTTAGATTCTTTTAAAATATCTATTAATTTACTTCTTCTTTCATTAGAATTCATATTACACCTTCTTTCCAAATAAAAACTTTACCTATACTATATAATTTTATATTTTATCTTATTATAAATCAATATTGACTTTATATTCTATTTAATCTTAACTTTTATAATAAATAAAAAAGACTACGTGGCTACGTCCTACTCTCCCAGGCAGTTTCCCACCAAGTACCATCAGCGCTAGAGAGCTTAACTTCTGTGTTCGGAATGGGAACAGGTGTATCCTCTCTGCTATTGTAACCACATAATCTTTATGCTTAATATTTCTATTAAGTTTTTAATAAGTTTATAGAACCTAGTAATACTAGTTTCTTTAGAGTTAGCACTCTAAAAACTACACATATATCTTAATGAATGAACATCAAATAAATATTGGTCAAGTCCTCGACCTATTAGTATCGATAAGCTAAATACATTGCTGCACTTACACCTTCGACCTATCAACCAGATAGTCTTTCTGGGGTCTTACCCTTGCGGTGGGAAATCTTATCTTGAAGTTGGCTTCGCGCTTAGATGCTTTCAGCGCTTATCCATTCCGTACATAGCTACCCAGCCATGCCCTTGGCAGAACAACTGGTACACCAGAGGTACGTCCATCCCGGTCCTCTCGTACTAAGGACAGGTCTTCTCAAATTTCCTACGCCTGCGACGGATAGGGACCGAACTGTCTCACGACGTTCTGAACCCAGCTCGCGTACCACTTTAATGGGCGAACAGCCCAACCCTTGGGACCTACTACAGCCCCAGGATGTGATGAGCCGACATCGAGGTGCCAAACCTCCCCGTCGATGTGGACTCTTGGGGGAGATAAGCCTGTTATCCCCAGGGTAGCTTTTATCCGTTGAGCGATGGCCCTTCCACGCAGAACCACCGGATCACTAAGTCCGATTTTCATCCTTGCTCGACCTGTATGTCTTGCAATCAAGCTCTCTTTTGCCTTTACACTCTACGTACGATTTCCGACCGTACTGAGAGAACCTTTGAGCGCCTCCGTTACCTTTTGGGAGGCGACCGCCCCAGTCAAACTGCCCACCTGACAGTGTCCCAAGACCAGATTCATGGCCTATGGTTAGAGTCCCAGTACTACAAGGGTGGTATCCCAAGGATGGCTCCGCCAAAACTGGCGTCCTGGTTTCAAAGCCTCCCACCTATCCTGTACATGTAGTACCAAGACCCAATGTCAAGCTACAGTAAAGCTCCATGGGGTCTTTCCGTCCTGTCGCAGGTATCCGGCATCTTCACCGGAATTACAATTTCACCGAGTCTGTTGTTGAGACAGTGCCCAAATCGTTACGCCTTTCGTGCGGGTCGGAACTTACCCGACAAGGAATTTCGCTACCTTAGGACCGTTATAGTTACGGCCGCCGTTTACTGGGGCTTAAGTTCACTGCTTCGATTGCTCTAACAGATCCCCTTAACCTTCCAGCACCGGGCAGGCGTCAGCTCCTATACATCGTCTTGCGACTTAGCAGAAACCTATGTTTTTGGTAAACAGTCGCTTGGGCCTATTCTCTGCGGCCACCTGATGGTGGCACCCCTTATCCCTAAGTTACGGGGTCATTTTGCCGAGTTCCTTAACAACAGTTCTCTCGCTGGCCTTAGGATACTCTCCTCACCCACCTGTGTCGGTTTGCGGTACGGGTACCTTTAACCTCGATAGAGACTTTTCTTGACAGTGTGAAATCAGCTACTTCGCTACTAAATTTCGCTCCCCATCACATCCCAGCATTATCAAAGCGGATTTGCCTACTTTGACTGCCTCAATGCTTGGGCACACATAACCAACAGTGTGCTTAGCTTATCCTACTGTGTCATCCCTTCTCTCAAACGGTTATCAGTAGTACAGGAATATCAACCTGTTGTCCATCACCTACGCCTTTCGGCCTCAGCTTAGGTCCCGACTAACCCAGGGCGGACGAACCTTCCCCTGGAAACCTTGGGTTTACGGCCTGTGGGATTCTCACCCACATCTCGCTACTCATGCCAACATTCTCACTCCCATACTGTCCACATGTCCTTACGGTCATGCTTCAACCCGTATGGGAAGCTCCCCTACCCATCATTACTGATGCCGTAGCTTCGGTAGTAAGTTTTAGCCCCGGAAATCTTCGGCGCAGGATCACTCGACCAGTGAGCTATTACGCACTCTTTGAATGAGTGGCTGCTTCTAAGCCAACATCCTGGTTGTCTGTGCAATCCCACATCCTTTACCACTTAACTTACATTTAGGGACCTTAGCTGACGATCTGGGCTGTTGCCCTTTCGACTATGAATCTTATCACCCACAGTCTGACTCCCAAGTATAAGATGACGGCATTCGGAGTTTGATAGTCTTCGGTAGGTGCAATACCCCCTAGGACATTCAGTGCTCTACCTCCGTATCTCTCACCTTGAGGCTAGCCCTAAAGCTATTTCGGGGAGAACCAGCTATCTCCGGGCTCGATTGGAATTTCACCGCTACCCACAAGTCATCCCCGAGCTTTTCAACGCTCGTGGGTTCGGACCTCCACGAAATTTTACTTTCGCTTCATCCTGCTCATGGGTAGGTCGCCCGGTTTCGGGTCTACGTCAAGTAACTGAACGCTCAGTTAAAACTCGCTTTCGCTACGGCTCCACACCTTAAGTGCTTAACCTTGCTACTTAACGTAACTCGTTGGCCCGTTCTACAAAAAGTACGCGGTCACACAAGAAATGTGCTTCCACAGCTTGTAAGTGCAGGGTTTCAGGTTCTATTTCACTCCCCTCCCGGGGTTCTTTTCACCTTTCCCTCACGGTACTATACGCTATCGGTCACTAGGTAGTATTTAGCCTTGGAGGGTGGTCCCTCCTGCTTCCCACAGGGTTTCACGTGTCCCGTGGTACTCTGGATCATATCTAAAGTCTTCTCGTTTAACATACAGGACTATTACCTTCTGTGGTGGGTCTTTCCAAACCTCTTCAATTACGATACCTCTTCGTTATGATATGTCCGCAACCCCAATAAAGAAAACTTTATTGGTTTGGGCTAATCCGCGTTCGCTCGCCGCTACTTACGGAATCGAATTTCTTTCTCTTCCTTCAGGTACTTAGATGTTTCAGTTCCCTGAGTTCCCCTCATTAAGCTATGTATTCACTTAATGATACTTAGACATTACTCTAAGTGAGTTTCCTCATTCGGAAATCTTCGGATTAAAGTTTACGTGCAACTCCCCGAAGCTTATCGCAGCTTATCACGTCCTTCATCGGCTCCTAGTGCCAAGGCATCCGCCCTGCACCCTTAATAACTTGACCAGTTAAAAAGGTTTGATAGATTAGAAGCTATCAACTTCGATAATTTTAAAAAGTTATCAGCTTTATATATTACAAATTAGATGTCATATCACTAAATATATATATGCAGTTTTCAAAGTGCTAAAGCACGGCGCCAACGAATAAATTCCGTTGCTTAAAGTGCTAACGCACCACGTCAACGAACAACCTTCGTATTCACTCAGATTATTCCGTTACTTAAAGTGCTAACGCACAGCGCCAACAAACAAACTTCACATGCGTTCAGTTTATTCTGTTGCTTAAAGTGCTAACACACAAAGCTTGTATAAATTTAAGCTATAAGTGCATTGTAAGAGGCTACTAAGTAAATCAAAGATTTAAGTAATATACTCTTAAATGGTGGAGATGAGGAGAGTCGAACTCCTGACCCCTTGCTTGCAAGGCAAGTGCTCTCCCAACTGAGCTACACCCCCATATATAAAGTTCGTAAAGAACTTTCAAAATTAAACAGTAGGCAATTCTCCTTAGAAAGGAGGTGATCCAGCCGCACCTTCCGATACGGCTACCTTGTTACGACTTCACCCCAGTTATTGATTCCACCTTCGACGACTTCTTCCAAAAGGTTAGATAATCGGCTTCGGGCGTCTCCAACTCCCGTGGTGTGACGGGCGGTGTGTACAAGACCCGGGAACGCATTCACCGCAGCATTCTGATCTGCGATTACTAGTAACTCCAGCTTCATGTAGGCGAGTTTCAGCCTACAATCCGAACTGAGAGTAGCTTTAAGGGATTAGCTCCACCTTACGGCTTGGCAACCCTCTGTACTACCCATTGTAGCACGTGTGTAGCCCTAAGCATAAGGGGCATGATGATTTGACGTCATCCCCACCTTCCTCCAGGTTATCCCTGGCAGTCTCTCTAGAGTGCCCAACTTAATGATGGCAACTAAAGACAAGGGTTGCGCTCGTTGCGGGACTTAACCCAACATCTCACGACACGAGCTGACGACAACCATGCACCACCTGTCACCAATGTCCCCGAAGGGAACTCTCCGATTAAGGAGATGTCATTGGGATGTCAAGCTTAGGTAAGGTTCTTCGCGTTGCTTCGAATTAAACCACATGCTCCGCTACTTGTGCGGGTCCCCGTCAATTCCTTTGAGTTTCACTCTTGCGAGCGTACTTCCCAGGCGGAGTACTTAATGCGTTAGCTGCGGCACCGAGGGGGGTAACCCCCGACACCTAGTACTCATCGTTTACAGCGTGGACTACCAGGGTATCTAATCCTGTTTGCTCCCCACGCTTTCGTGCCTCAGCGTCAGTTACAGTCCAGAGAGCCGCCTTCGCAACTGGTGTTCCTCCTAATATCTACGCATTTCACCGCTACACTAGGAATTCCACTCTCCTCTCCTGCACTCAAGTCTCCCAGTTTCAAGAGCTTACTACGGTTGAGCCGTAGCCTTTCACTCCTGACTTGAAAGACCGCCTACGCACCCTTTACGCCCAGTAAATCCGGATAACGCTAGCCCCCTACGTATTACCGCGGCTGCTGGCACGTAGTTAGCCGGGGCTTCCTCCTCAAGTACCGTCATTATCTTCCTTGAGGACAGAGTTTTACGACCCGAAGGCCTTCATCACTCACGCGGCGTTGCTGCATCAGGCTTTCGCCCATTGTGCAATATTCCCCACTGCTGCCTCCCGTAGGAGTTTGGACCGTGTCTCAGTTCCAATGTGGCCGATCACCCTCTCAGGTCGGCTACTGATCGTCGCCTTGGTAAGCCGTTACCTTACCAACTAGCTAATCAGACGCGGGTCCATCCTGTACTGGCTCACCTTTGATATTTAAGAGATGCCTCTCAAATATATTATCCCGTATTAGCATACCTTTCGGTATGTTATCCGTGTGTACAGGGTAGGTTACCCACGCGTTACTCACCCGTCCGCCGCTCTTTACCGAAGTAAATCGCTCAACTTGCATGTGTTAGGCACGCCGCCAGCGTTCATCCTGAGCCAGGATCAAACTCTCAAATAAAAGTTTATCAGGCTCAGATACTATTGTTATCAAAATATCTGGCTTTATGGTTTGTTTCTTGTTTTATAAATTAACCTACTGTTTAATTTTCAAAGTTCTTTAAATTATTGTGGTGGGCCATCAGGGACTCGAACCCCAGACCTACCGGTTATGAGCCGGGCGCTCTAACCAACTGAGCTAATGGCCCACAATAATTTGTGGTGCCGAAGACCGGAATCGAACCGGTACGAGAGGTAAGTCCCGCAGGATTTTAAGTCCTGTGCGTCTGCCAGTTCCGCCACTTCGGCACATCACCTGGCTATGTCCTACTCTCCCAGGCAGTTTCCCACCAAGTACCATCAGCGCTAGAGAGCTTAACTTCTGTGTTCGGAATGGGAACAGGTGTATCCTCTCTGCTATTATAACCAGATTATTGTCTAAATTTTCATTTAACTTTTTTTCTAAGACAAGTATTATAATAACATCTTTGTCTTATTGTGTCAATACTTTTTTTATTCGATTTTTTGCCTTATAAAACTATTAAAAATCCATAAGTTTTGACAAGTTTAAAAATATAGAGTTAGCACTCTAAAAACTGCACATATATCTTAATGAATGACATCAAATAATATTGGTCAAGTCCTCGACCTATTAGTATCGATAAGCTAAATACATTGCTGCACTTACACCTTCGACCTATCAACCAGATAGTCTTTCTGGGGTCTTACCCTTGCGGTGGGAAATCTTATCTTGAAGTTGGCTTCGCGCTTAGATGCTTTCAGCGCTTATCCATTCCGTACATAGCTACCCAGCCATGCCCTTGGCAGGACAACTGGTACACCAGAGGTACGTCCATCCCGGTCCTCTCGTACTAAGGACAGGTCTTCTCAAATTTCCTACGCCTGCGACGGATAGGGACCGAACTGTCTCACGACGTTCTGAACCCAGCTCGCGTACCACTTTAATGGGCGAACAGCCCAACCCTTGGGACCTACTACAGCCCCAGGATGTGATGAGCCGACATCGAGGTGCCAAACCTCCCCGTCGATGTGGACTCTTGGGGGAGATAAGCCTGTTATCCCCAGGGTAGCTTTTATCCGTTGAGCGATGGCCCTTCCACGCAGAACCACCGGATCACTAAGTCCGATTTTCATCCTTGCTCGACCTGTATGTCTTGCAATCAAGCTCTCTTTTGCCTTTACACTCTACGTACGATTTCCGACCGTACTGAGAGAACCTTTGAGCGCCTCCGTTACCTTTTGGGAGGCGACCGCCCCAGTCAAACTGCCCACCTGACAGTGTCCCAAGACCAGATTCATGGCCTATGGTTAGAGTCCCAGTACTACAAGGGTGGTATCCCAAGGATGGCTCCGCCAAAACTGGCGTCCTGGTTTCAAAGCCTCCCACCTATCCTGTACATGTAGTACCAAGACCCAATGTCAAGCTACAGTAAAGCTCCATGGGGTCTTTCCGTCCTGTCGCAGGTATCCGGCATCTTCACCGGAATTACAATTTCACCGAGTCTGTTGTTGAGACAGTGCCCAAATCGTTACGCCTTTCGTGCGGGTCGGAACTTACCCGACAAGGAATTTCGCTACCTTAGGACCGTTATAGTTACGGCCGCCGTTTACTGGGGCTTAAGTTCACTGCTTCGATTGCTCTAACAGATCCCCTTAACCTTCCAGCACCGGGCAGGCGTCAGCTCCTATACATCGTCTTGCGACTTAGCAGAAACCTATGTTTTTGGTAAACAGTCGCTTGGGCCTATTCTCTGCGGCCACCTGATGGTGGCACCCCTTATCCCTAAGTTACGGGGTCATTTTGCCGAGTTCCTTAACAACAGTTCTCTCGCTGGCCTTAGGATACTCTCCTCACCCACCTGTGTCGGTTTGCGGTACGGGTACCTTTAACCTCGATAGAGACTTTTCTTGACAGTGTGAAATCAGCTACTTCGCTACTAAATTTCGCTCCCCATCACATCCCAGCATTATCAAAGCGGATTTGCCTACTTTGACTGCCTCAATGCTTGGGCACACATAACCAACAGTGTGCTTAGCTTATCCTACTGTGTCATCCCTTCTCTCAAACGGTTATCGGTAGTACAGGAATATCAACCTGTTGTCCATCACCTACGCCTTTCGGCCTCAGCTTAGGTCCCGACTAACCCAGGGCGGACGAACCTTCCCCTGGAAACCTTGGGTTTACGGCCTGTGGGATTCCCACCCACATTTCGCTACTCATGCCAACATTCTCACTCCCATACTGTCCACATGTCCTTACGGTCATGCTTCAACCCGTATGGGAAGCTCCCCTACCCATCATTACTGATGCCGTAGCTTCGGTAGTAAGTTTTAGCCCCGGAAATCTTCGGCGCAGGATCACTCGACCAGTGAGCTATTACGCACTCTTTGAATGAGTGGCTGCTTCTAAGCCAACATCCTGGTTGTCTGTGCAATCCCACATCCTTTACCACTTAACTTACATTTAGGGACCTTAGCTGACGATCTGGGCTGTTGCCCTTTCGACTATGAATCTTATCACCCACAGTCTGACTCCCAAGTATAAGATGACGGCATTCGGAGTTTGATAGTCTTCGGTAGGTGCAATACCCCCTAGGACATTCAGTGCTCTACCTCCGTATCTCTCACCTTGAGGCTAGCCCTAAAGCTATTTCGGGGAGAACCAGCTATCTCCGGGCTCGATTGGAATTTCACCGCTACCCACAAGTCATCCCCGAGCTTTTCAACGCTCGTGGGTTCGGACCTCCACGAAATTTTACTTTCGCTTCATCCTGCTCATGGGTAGGTCGCCCGGTTTCGGGTCTACGTCAAGTAACTGAACGCTCAGTTAAAACTCGCTTTCGCTACGGCTCCGCACCTTAAGTGCTTAACCTTGCTACTTAACGTAACTCGTTGGCCCGTTCTACAAAAAGTACGCGGTCACACAAGAAATGTGCTTCCACAGCTTGTAAGTGCAGGGTTTCAGGTTCTATTTCACTCCCCTCCCGGGGTTCTTTTCACCTTTCCCTCACGGTACTATACGCTATCGGTCACTAGGTAGTATTTAGCCTTGGAGGGTGGTCCCTCCTGCTTCCCACAGGGTTTCACGTGTCCCGTGGTACTCTGGATCATATCTAAAGTCTTTTCGTTTAACATACAGGACTATTACCTTCTGTGGTGGGTCTTTCCAAACCTCTTCAATTACGATACCTCTTCGTTATGATATGTCCGCAACCCCAATAAAGAAAACTTTATTGGTTTGGGCTAATCCGCGTTCGCTCGCCGCTACTTACGGAATCGAATTTCTTTCTCTTCCTTCAGGTACTTAGATGTTTCAGTTCCCTGAGTTCCCCTCATTAAGCTATGTATTCACTTAATGATACTTAGACATTACTCTAAGTGAGTTTCCTCATTCGGAAATCTTCGGATCAAAGTTTACGTGCAACTCCCCGAAGCTTATCGCAGCTTATCACGTCCTTCATCGGCTCCTAGTGCCAAGGCATCCGCCCTGCACCCTTAATAACTTGACCAGTTAAAAAGGTTTGATAGATTAGAAGCTATCAACTTCGATAATTTTAAAAAGTTATCAGCTTTATATATTACAAATTAGATGTCATATCACTAAATATATATGCAGTTTTCAAAGTGCTAACGCACAGCGCCAACGAATAAATCCCGTTGCTTAAAGTGCTAATTTTGAGTATTCGTAAAAACGAACCCTCAAAATTAAACAGTAGGTAATTCTCCTTAGAAAGGAGGTGATCCAGCCGCACCTTCCGATACGGCTACCTTGTTACGACTTCACCCCAGTTATTGATTCCACCTTCGACGACTTCTTCCAAAAGGTTAGATAATCGGCTTCGGGCGTCTCCAACTCCCGTGGTGTGACGGGCGGTGTGTACAAGACCCGGGAACGCATTCACCGCAGCATTCTGATCTGCGATTACTAGTAACTCCAGCTTCATGTAGGCGAGTTTCAGCCTACAATCCGAACTGAGAGTAGCTTTAAGGGATTAGCTCCACCTTACGGCTTGGCAACCCTCTGTACTACCCATTGTAGCACGTGTGTAGCCCTAAGCATAAGGGGCATGATGATTTGACGTCATCCCCACCTTCCTCCAGGTTATCCCTGGCAGTCTCTCTAGAGTGCCCAACTTAATGATGGCAACTAAAGACAAGGGTTGCGCTCGTTGCGGGACTTAACCCAACATCTCACGACACGAGCTGACGACAACCATGCACCACCTGTCACCAATGTCCCCCGAAGGGAACTCTCCGATTAAGGAGATGTCATTGGGATGTCAAGCTTAGGTAAGGTTCTTCGCGTTGCTTCGAATTAAACCACATGCTCCGCTACTTGTGCGGGTCCCCGTCAATTCCTTTGAGTTTCACTCTTGCGAGCGTACTTCCCAGGCGGAGTACTTAATGCGTTAGCTGCGGCACCGAGGGGGGTAACCCCCGACACCTAGTACTCATCGTTTACAGCGTGGACTACCAGGGTATCTAATCCTGTTTGCTCCCCACGCTTTCGTGCCTCAGCGTCAGTTACAGTCCAGAGAGCCGCCTTCGCAACTGGTGTTCCTCCTAATATCTACGCATTTCACCGCTACACTAGGAATTCCACTCTCCTCTCCTGCACTCAAGTCTCCCAGTTTCAAGAGCTTACTACGGTTGAGCCGTAGCCTTTCACTCCTGACTTGAAAGACCGCCTACGCACCCTTTACGCCCAGTAAATCCGGATAACGCTAGCCCCCTACGTATTACCGCGGCTGCTGGCACGTAGTTAGCCGGGGCTTCCTCCTCAAGTACCGTCATTATCTTCCTTGAGGACAGAGTTTTACGACCCGAAGGCCTTCATCACTCACGCGGCGTTGCTGCATCAGGCTTTCGCCCATTGTGCAATATTCCCCACTGCTGCCTCCCGTAGGAGTTTGGACCGTGTCTCAGTTCCAATGTGGCCGATCACCCTCTCAGGTCGGCTACTGATCGTCGCCTTGGTAAGCCGTTACCTTACCAACTAGCTAATCAGACGCGGGTCCATCCTGTACTGGCTCACCTTTGATATTCAAGAGATGCCTCTCAAATATATTATCCCGTATTAGCATACCTTTCGGTATGTTATCCGTGTGTACAGGGTAGGTTACCCACGCGTTACTCACCCGTCCGCCGCTCTTTACCGAAGTAAATCGCTCAACTTGCATGTGTTAGGCACGCCGCCAGCGTTCATCCTGAGCCAGGATCAAACTCTCAAATAAAAGTTTATCAGGCTCAGATACTATTGTTATCAAAATATCTGGCTTTATGGTTTGTTTCTTAATATAAATTAACCTACTGTTTAATTTTCAATGTTCGTGTTTATTTCTTGTTCCTTTTTTCAAGGACAAGTAATACTATACCATCTTTAAAACAGTAGGTCAATACTTTTTTTATATTTTTTTATAAATTTTTTTCATATTCTTTTTTCAGCTTCTCTACTACCTTTTTCTCTAGTCTAGAAACAGTCATCTGTGATATCCCTAGTTCTTTAGCTATACTAGATTGTGTTTTATCAAAGAAAAATCTATCTTTAAAAATTTTAACTTCTAATTCATTTAAAGTTTCAATAAACTTATTAATAAAATCTTCATACTCTATACTTCCAAAGTTACCTTCTTCTTTTCCAATCTTATCAATAAGAGTTATATCTTTATCCTCTGAATCATCATTACTTGATGAATCCAAAGACATTGGTTGATATCCATAAGAAGCCTCCATAGCCTCTAAAACATCTTCTTCACTAACGCCTATATAATCAGCTATATCTTTTACCTTTGGATGCTTCTTATTTTCTTGTTCTAATTTAATCTTCGCATCACTTATCTTTTTGCTTAATTCCTGTATTCTTCTTGGGACTCTAAGTGTCCATACTTTATCTCTAAAATACTTTTTTATTTCTCCTACTATAGTTGGTGTTGCAAAGCTGGAGAACTCAAATCCTTTCTCAACATCATATCTATCAATAGCATAAATTAATGCCAATGAAGCAACTTGATATATATCTTCAAAATCAACACCTTTGTTTATATACTTCTTAGCTAACAATCTTGCTAAATACAGATGTCTTTCAATAAGAATATTTCTAATGTCTACATTTTTATTTTTATTATATAAATTAAATAGCTCTTTTGTATCCATATTTAGGTAATGTGTAGCATTAGCTACATTTTTCATTAAATATCAACTCCTAAATATTTAGTCATTTTTATTTTTGTCCCTTGATTATGTTCTGATTCAATATCTACATCATCCATTAAAGTTTTAATTATAAACAATCCAAGACCACTCTCTTTTGGATTCTCTAAATCTGGTGTACTTATTGAGCTAACATCATATCCTTTTCCATTATCTTGAATTTCTATATTAATTGCATTATCTAAAATATTAAATACTATATAAAACACATCATCTTTACTGTGTTTTATTGCATTTGTACATGCTTCAGATACTGCTACCTTTATATCTTCTATATCATCTATTGGAAAACCCATCTTATTGGCAATTCCAGATGCTGTTAATCTTATTATACTAACATAATCTGGATTTGTAGTAATTTCCATCTTTATAGTCTCACAAGCCAAAGTTTATCCCTCCACTTTAAATATTTTATCTAGACCTGTTATAGTAAAAATCTTTCTTACGTTACTCTTAGGATTTACTATGTATATCTCTTTTTCATTTATTTTTAATTTTTTTAATACACCTATCATAGCTCCTAAGCCTGTTGAGTCTATATAATCTAAATCTTTAAGATTAATCTTTACATCTAACATATTTTTTTCTATTAAAGCATGTAAATGTTCCTTTAGTTTATCTGCTGTAGAAACATCAAGTTCTCCATCAAGACAAACATTCCAAAATTTATTTTGTGAATCTAAATTTGAATCAATATTCATAGACATGTAAAAACCTCCTATTTCCTTTTAATAATTTTAAATATATTTCCTATACTCAATATTTTATTAATTACATAAACTATATCATCTATTCCCTTTGATATTGATGATGCATTTTCAACAATATCTTGTATATGTCTTTCATTATAATCTACAATCTTATATGCCTTTTCAACAACCTTATTTATGCTGTTTAGAGTTTTAGCTAAATAAATTGCTACTATAAGAGCAGAGCTTCCTACTAACACTGCTCCAATTTGCCACCCCCATGCATTCATTAGTTAACATCTCCCTCATCATCAAAGCTTTTACTTATTACTATATCTTCTTCTGAAATCTTTATATCTTCTTCATTATTATCATCATCCACTAAATTTATTATTCTCTCTTTAACATCATTAAATGTTTCATGTAGAACTTCTTTTGGATTTTCTTTAACATCATTAAACTTCTCTTTTGTTTCTTTTCTTAGTTCAGAACCTTTTTTAGGTGCAAAAAACATACCAAATATAAACCCTAAAATAGCTCCTAATAATAAAAATCCACCTTTTTTACAACTTCTTTTATTGCACATAACAATTACTCCTTTCAATTTTAAATTTTTATCTAACTACATTATACAAAAAGAATAGGATATTTATCCTATTCTTCTTCAATATTTATTTTGGCAATCGAAACTACATTGACTTCATCATTCGTCTTCATTAATTTAACACCACTTGTAACTCTTCCAAACAGTGATATTTCATTGACTCTTATTCTAATAAGAACTCCATCAGAATTTATAATCATTATCTCATCATCTTCGTTGACCATATCTGCACCTACAATTGTACCAGTTTTTTCAGATATATTATAAGTTTTAATTCCTTTACCAGCTCTTATTTGACTTCTATACTCTTCTATATTTGTTCTCTTTCCAAAACCATTCTTACTTACAACTAACACATCTGTACCTTTACTGCAAAGGTTCATAGACACAACAAAATCTTCTTTACTTAAAGTTATACCTTTTACACCCATTGCTGTTCTACCCATATATCTTATATCATTTTCATCAAATCTTATAGACATACCTTCTTTAGTTACTAAAAGTACTTCTTGTTTTCCATCTGTAAGTTCTACTCCAATAAGCTCATCATCATCTCTTAAACCTATAGCAATAAGACCAGATTTATTTATATTTTTGAACTCTTCTCTCTTAGTCTTTTTAACAATACCTTTTTTCGTTGCAAGTAATAAATATTCATTTTCATCATTACCATCAATAGGTATTAGAGTAGCAATTTTCTCATCTGCTGACAATTGAAGTAAATTCACTATAGCAGTACCTTTAGCCTGTCTCTTACCTTCTGGTATTTCATATGCATTTAATTTAAATACTCTACCTTTATTTGTAAAGAATAATAGTCTACTATGAGTAGTTGTAGTTACCAAGTGCCTTACAAAATCTTCTTCTCTAGTTGTAAGTGCTGAAATACCTCTTCCACCCCTTTTTTGACTCTTATAAGTATCAGATGGAAGCCTTTTTATATATCCAAAGTGAGTAAGAGTTATTGCTATTTCTTCATCACTTATAAGATCTCTCATATCTATTTCGCCTTCAGCATGTCTTATTTCTGTTCTTCTCTCATCAGAGTAATTTTCTTTTATTATTGTAATTTCATCCTTTATTACATTTAAAAGTAATCTTTCATCAGCTAAAATCTCTTTTAATCTATTTATCTTCTTGATTAAATCTTCATATTCAGCTTCTATCTTATCTCTTTCTAAACCTGTAAGTCTTTGAAGTCTCATATCTAATATAGCTTGTGCTTGGATTTCAGTTAATTTGAATTTTTCTATTAAACCTAGCTTAGCTTCTTGCCCAGTCTTTGAAGCTCTTATCAAGCTTATAACAGCATCTATATTATCTAAAGCAATCTTTAATCCTTCTAAAATATGTGCTCTTGCTTCAGCTTTATTTAGTTCAAATTTAGTTCTTCTTGTAACAACATCTTCTTGATGTTTAATATAATGATATAATATTTGTTTAAGATTTAAAACTCTTGGCTGACCATCTACAAGTGCAAGCATTATTATACTAAAAGTATCTTCCATTTGAGAATGTTTATACAAATTATTTAATACTATATTAGCATTAGCATCCCTCTTTAATTCTATAACAATTCTCATACCATTTCTATTACTTTCGTCTCTTAGGTCTGATATACCTTCTATTCTCTTTTCTTTAACTAACTCTGCTATTCTTTCAACGAGTTTAGCCTTATTTACTTGATAAGGTATTTCTGTAACTATTATTTGCTGTTTTCCTTTTGGTAGCTCTTCTATAAAAGCTCTAGACCTAACTTTAACTTTTCCTCTTCCAGTTCTGTATGCTTCTGCTATACTTTCTTTTCCCATTATAATTGCAGCTGTAGGGAAATCTGGTCCTTGAACAAATTTTATTAAATCATCTACACTACACTCTGGATTATCTATCAAATATACAGTTGCATCAATTACTTCTGCTAAATTATGTGGAGGTATTGAAGTTGCCATACCAACAGCTATACCATTTGAGCCATTTACTAATAAATTAGGATATCTAGCTGGCAATACTGAAGGCTCTTTTAACGACTCATCAAAGTTTGGTTTAAAGTCTACAGTTTCCTTTTCAATATCTCTTAGTAGTTCTAATGATAATTTACTCATTTTAGCTTCTGTATAACGCATAGCAGCTGGTGAATCCCCATCAACAGAACCAAAGTTACCATGACCATCTACTAAAAGTGCTCTAGTTGAAAAATCTTGTGCCATTCTTACCATAGCATAATAAACAGCAGTATCTCCATGAGGATGGTACTTACCTAAAACGTCCCCAACAATACGAGCTGACTTCCTGTATGGTTTATCTGGAGTTAAATTTAACTCACTCATTGAATATAATATTCTTCTATGAACTGGCTTTAAACCATCTCTAACATCAGGAAGAGCACGTCCAGCTATAACACTCATTGAATAATCAATATACGATTTTTTCATTTCTTCCGCTATTTCAATAGGGAGTATTTTGTTATTTTCTTCCATGTATACTAATCCCCTCTCTCTATATATCTAAGTTTCTAACAAATCTTGCATTTTCTTCTATAAATTCTTTTCTTGGAGCAACCTTATCACCCATAAGCATTGAAAATACTTCATCTGCAATTGCAGCATCTTCTACAGTAACTTGTAATAAAGTTCTTGTCTCAGGATTCATAGTTGTTTCCCATAATTGCTCTGCATTCATCTCTCCAAGACCTTTGTACCTTTGAAGTTCAACACCATTTCTTCCAATTTCATCTAGTAAGATATTTAACTCTTTATCTGAGTAAACATAATGTTCCTTCTTTTGCTTTGTCACTTTATATAAAGGTGGCTGTGCTGCATAAACATACCCCTCATCTATAAGAGGTCTCATATATCTAAAGAAGAATGTTAATAATAAAGTTCTTATATGGGCTCCGTCTACATCAGCATCGGTCATAATTATAATTTTATGATACCTAGCCTTATCTATATCAAAATCTTCTCCAATACCACAACCATAAGCTGTTATCATATTTTTTATTTCATCTGAAGATAGTATCCTATCTAGTCTTGATTTCTCAACATTAAGTATTTTCCCTCTTAATGGAAGTATAGCTTGACTATTTCTATCTCTACCTTGTTTAGCTGAACCTCCCGCTGAATCCCCTTCGACTAAGAATATTTCACTTTTAGATGGATCTTTTTCTGCACAATCTGCAAGTTTTCCAGGTAAAGATGTACTTTCTAATACACTTTTTCTCCTTGTTAATTCTCTTGCTTTTTTTGCAGCTTCTCTAGCTCTTTGTGCTCTTAAAGCTTTATCAACTATGATTCTTGCTGTTGATGGGTTTTCTTCTAGGAAAGACCCCAGTTCATCAACTGTTACACTATCAACTATACCTCTCATAAAGCTATTACCTAGCTTTGTTTTAGTTTGACCTTCAAATTGAGGTTCTGGTAATTTAACTGATACTACTGCTGTAAGACCTTCTCTTATGTCTTCACCAAGTAGGTTAACATCATTTTCCTTTAAAAATTTATTTCTCTTAGCATAATCATTTACAGTTTTAGTAAGAGCTGCTTTAAATCCACTTAAATGAGAACCACCTTCATGTGTATTTATATTGTTTGCAAAAGAATATATGTTCTCTGTATAACCATCTGTATATTGCATAGCTAGTTCAACAAAACAATCATCAACCTTTTTATCTATATAAACTATGTCATCATGTATACCAGTTCTAGATTTATTTAAATACTTAATATATTCTACCAAACCACCTGTATAGTGAAATTCTTTTCTTTTTTCTTGTCCTTCTCTTTTATCTTCAAATACTATTTTTATTCCTTTATTCAAGAAAGAAAGTTCTCTAAGCCTATACTCCAATGTTTCATATTTAAACTCTATTTCATCAAATATTGTCTCATCTGGCATAAATTGAATCATTGTTCCTTTATCTTGAGATTCTCCAACTACTTCAAGCTTAGATGTTGGCAATCCTTTCTCATATGTCTGCTTATATATCTTTCCGTTTAAATAAACCTCTGCTACCATCCATTTTGACAATGCATTAACTACAGAAACACCAACTCCATGAAGACCTCCAGATACTTTATATCCTCCGCCTCCAAACTTTCCTCCTGCATGAAGATTAGTTAATACTGTTTCTAAAGTTGATTTACCAGTTTTAGGATGTATTTCAACAGGTATACCTCTTCCGTTATCTTTTACTAAAACACTGCCATCTTCATTAATAGATACATATATGTCTGAACAATATCCTTGTAAAGCCTCATCTATACTATTATCTACAACTTCATAAACTAAGTGATGTAAACCTCTAGGGCTTGTACTACCAATATACATACCTGGTCTTTTTCTAACGGCTTCTAATCCCTCTAATACTTGTATCTGACTTGCACCGTATTCTTGTTTCATTTAATTTCCTCCATTCTCTATGCTAATAACATCGCCATTTTCAATATTAAATATTGTAACATTTTTTTCATCAAATATTTTTTTATGTGAAACTTCAGCACTTGTTATAAACATTTGAACATTGCTTAAATTATTTACTAAAAGTTTTTGTCTTGCTTCATCTAACTCACTAAAAACATCATCTAAAATTAATACTGGATATTCTTCAACTTCATTTTTTATTAATTCTATCTCTGATAACTTTAATGATATTGAAGCAGTTCTTTGTTGACCTTGTGAACCAAAAAGTCTTGCATCTAAATCATTTATGAATATATTTAAGTCATCTTTGTGTATACCATATCTGGTAGTCTTAGATTCTATATCATTAGGTCTATTCGATGACAACTTGGCTAAAAATTTATTATATACTGTATCTATAGTATCTTCATCAGTTATATTTATTTGATTTTTATATCGAATTGATAATCTTTCAACTCCATTAGTCAAATTCATATGCATATTTTCAGATATATTAGCTATCTTTTTTATAAAGTCTCTACGCAAAATATAAATATAACTTCCATACTTTGCTAACGTATCATCATATACATCTAATAAAGCTTCATCAACATGTATATTTTTAAGCACCCTACTCCTTTGAGAAAGTGTTTTATTATAATTGGTAAGATATTTATAATATTTAGGTATAATCTGACTAATCTCTTTGTCTATAAATGCCCTTCTTTCTTTAGGACCCTCTTTAACCAACCTTAAATCCTCAGGAGAAAATATAACAACATTTAAGTTGCCAAGTAGTTCTTGTATCTTTTGTAAAGGAACTTTATTTATTCTTATCCCTTTTTTATCTTTTCCAATAATTAGCTCTATTAGACTATATTTATTATATTTTGAAAAACTTCCTCCAATATATAAGTTTTCACTATTAAATCTAACCATTTCTTTATCTTTGTTAGTCCTAAATGATTTTCCAAAAGAAAGCATATAAATAGATTCTACTATATTTGTCTTTCCTTGACCATTTTTACCAACAAGTAGATTTACTTTCCCATTAAATTCCAGATGCAACTTTTTATAATTTCTAAAATTAACAAGTTGCAAACTTTTAAGTTTCACAAAAAGTTCTCCTTTTTTTACAATACTTTTATTTTAGTTCCTTCTATTTCAACTATATCTCCTGATTTTATCTTTTTTCCTCTTCTTAATTCTATTTCATCATTTACTGTCACTAAACCTTCTTGAATTAAAAATTTTGCATGACCTCCTGTTGATGCAATCTCTGCTAATTTAAGAAATTGATCCAACTTTATATATTCTGATTCTATAGTTATTTCAGTCATAATAGTTCCTCCTTGTCACTATTTTAAACAAATTCCTATTGATACACTAAAAGTATATTATACCATAAATATGCTTATAAAAGGAGTTGTCTAAGATTAGAAAAATTTTCTACAAAAGACAACTCCTTCATGTCTGCTATATATTTGATGATATTCTTACTGGAAGCAGTAAGTAAATATAATTAACATCATCTGTTGGTTTAATTATACAAGGATTTACATTTGTAGTAAATTCTATAAATATTTCCTCATTATCTATATTTTTCAAACCTTCGATAAAATATCTAGAATTGAAAGCTATATCTAGGTAATCTCCATCTAAATCTATTTCAACTTCTTCATACACATTTCCTTTTTCTGTATTAGAAGTAATTGCCATTACTTTATCTCTTATAGATAACTTTATAAGATTATTTTTTTCTGATTGAGACAATAAAGACGCTCTCTCTATACTATTTAAAAGTTCCTTAGTATTTAATTTAACTCTGCTGTTATGTTCTCTTGGCAATAATTTTTTATAATCAATAAAATCTCCTTCAAGCAATCTTGTAATAATTTTCGTATCATTAATTATAAAAATAGCATTTTTTTCGTTAAATCCAACTTTAACATTATCCTCTCCAGAAAGCAAACTATTTACATCTATAAGTGTCTTTCCAGGAATTATGACTTTTATATTTTCAGTTAAACTATCAACCGAACAACTTTTTACAGCTAATCTATATCCATCAATTGCTACTAAATTTAAGTTTCTATCTACAATTTCTAAAAGTTCTCCCATTAAAACAGGTTTTGTTTGGTCCTGTGAGATAGCAAATACAGTTTGTTTAATCATATTTTTTAGGATTTCTTGAGGTATGCTATATAAATCTTCTTCATTTAATTCTGGTAATTTAGGAAATTCTTTTGCTGCATAACCTTTAATTTTAAATCTTGAATTTACACAATTTATGTAAATATTATTTTCTGAATCAGTTTCTATCTCAACAAAGGAATCTGGTAATTTTCTAATTATATCTCCAAATAGCCTTGCATCTACAACAACATCACCTTTTTCTATGATTTCTGCTTGTACATAAGTTTCTATTCCTATTTCAGCATCATATCCAGTAAGTTTTAATTGACCTTCTTCTGTAGATATAAGTATACCTTTTAATAATTCTATTGTTGTTTTTCCATTAATAGCTTTTTGAGCAATTCCAATTCTATTTGCTAGGATTTTTTGATTACAAATTATTTTCAATGTGGATAACCTCCTCTGGCTTTTTATATATAAAAATAAGTTAAAATCATAGTAGTAATAGTAGTAGGTGTTGTTGATAATGTTAATAAGTATGTATAACATTATAAATACAAAGATATTAACATGTGTATAAGATGTTAATATCTTTGTTATTTTAGACTTGATAATTTGTTAATAATTTTTGTTCAAAAAAAGTATTAACAGGTTATTCAAGAGATATAAACATACAATTGTGTATAAATTATCCCTTCAAATCTGATATAATTTTGTCTATTTTAGTCTTAATTTCTTCACTTTCTTCTATATCCTTAGATACTTTGTCATGAGCATGAATTACTGTTGTATGGTCTCTACCCCCAAACTCTTCACCTATTTTAGGAAGGGATAAATCAGTAAGCTCGCGCGTTAAATACATAGCTATCTGTCTTGGATAAGCTATTGAACGTGTTCTTTTTTTAGAATTAAAATCTTCCATCTTTAAATTGAATACAGAAGATACTTTTTCTTTTATTCTGAGAACATTTATTTCTTCATTTTTAGAAGTTGTTATAATATCTTTTAAAGCTTCTGTAGCAAGATCAAAAGATATTACCCTATTGCTAAGAGAAGAATAAGCAACCACTCTAGTTAATGCACCTTCTAGTTCCCTTATGTTTGACTTAATATTTTTTGCTATATATGACATAACCTCATTTGGCACATCTATACGTTCTAGTTGAGCCTTTTTTCTAAGTATAGCAATTCTTGTCTCAAAGTCAGGTGCTTGAATATCAGTTATAAGTCCCATTTCAAATCTCGATCTTAGCCTATCTTCTAGTGTAGGTATGTCTTTTGGCGGTCTATCACTAGATATAATTATTTGTTTGTTTGCTTCATGAAGAGTATTGAATGTATGGAAAAACTCTTCTTGAGTTCTTTCTTTTCCTGCTATAAATTGAATATCGTCGATTAGTAATACATCTACGTTTCTATATTTATTCCTAAATTCTTCGTTTTTATCGTCTTTTATAGAGTTTATAAGTTCATTAGTAAATTTTTCTGAAGAAACGTAAACTACTTTTGAGTCTTTTTTTTGACTAACAATATGATGACCTATAGCATGCATTAGGTGAGTCTTACCTAATCCAACTCCTCCATACAAAAAAAGTGGGTTATAAGCTTTAGCTGGAGATTCTGCAACTGCAACGCATGCAGCATGTGCAAATCTATTGCTATTACCAATAACGAATGTATCAAATGTGTATTTTGGATTTAGATTGGGGTAAAGAACTCTATAATTTAAATCTGTGCTATCAGAATTTAAATCAGCAACCTCTTTTTCGCTCAATACAAATTTAATATTATATTTTTTTAATGACAGTTGACTAATAGCATCTTCAATTAAATGTAAATATCTATTCTCTAAGATATCTTTATTAAAATCACTAGGAGCCAGTAAGATTAAATCATTAAGATGTATTTTTAATGGTACGATGTTTTTAAAAAAGGTATTAAAACTTACTGAAGTTAAGTCACCTTTTATTAATTGTAGGGTTTTGTCCCATAAAGAAACTATATCCAT